>JAHFAE010000109.1 GCA_023250675.1 Oligoflexia bacterium
TTTTAGAGTTCATTACGCCGACACCCTTTAATATTCTATTTTTTAAAATGATGGGTATGAAAATTGGACGAGGTGTGCAAATCAATTCAAGCAATATTTCTGATCCCGCACTTATTGAATTAGGTAATTACGTCACCATCGGTGGCTCGGCCACACTTTGCGCTCACTATGGAATGGGTGGATATCTCATCCTTGCTCCTGTCCGAATTGAAGACAATGTGACTATTGGCCTTAAAGCATCGGTCATGGGAGGCGTGACGATTGGAAGAGGAGCAAAAATTCTTCCCCATTCCGTCGTGTTGCCAAAAACCGTGATCGGTGTGGACGAAACTTGGGGTGGGGTTCCCGCCGTTAAAGTTTCAGTCAAAAGAGCCGCTTGAAAGCAAGGCCGAGCGAGAGATTCAAAAAAGCGAAAACTTTGTTAGAGGGTTAACATATACTTCTTTTTTCTTGATCTTTCTATCGATTGAAAAGTCACAAGCGTCTTCTCGTAACGAAGTTCCCGCCAGTGAAGCCGTGGTTCGATTTGTCAAATTTAATAGACAAAAAATGAATAAAATACTTTAATATCAATATATTAAATATTTATATATCGAGAACAAGGTTAAAAACCATGTTTTGTCTAGGCTTTTGACAGTTGTTTTCCAAACAATGTCTTAAATCTCTGTTTATTCATTAGATCTATCTCAAGCGGTGCTCAGGCTGGCACAGGGCTGCATTGGATATTTAACGGAGACACAAATCAGTGAAATATCAAATTGCAATTAAACTTTTGGTGGCCATCTTGGCAGTAGTGACAAATAAAAATATTGCCCGTGCCGGTGACACGGTCATTGGAGTGAAGACCGAAAGATCTGCACTCTCTACCTTAAGATCTATGCTATCTGAATTTAAGCCTGAAGATTTAAGGCAGGTGAAATTTGTATCGGGACCGGCTCCTACTCCCACCCCTTTTCCCACTTGCACTTCCACTCCTTCTAAAGACACGTATACATGCAGGACGTTTTCCTATAACCGGGGCGAAGGCAAAGACGAAAAACTCATTGGAGAATATGAGATTAAAGCTGAATGTGAAGTGCCCTTTACAACCGGCACAGATTTTAGCAAAATACTTTGGACAGTAACGCGCAGTAAAGAATTGGTTATTGTAAAAGGTAAGAAAACCGGAGGCCAAATAGTTTATAATTCTTCAATACCCTTGAGCGAACGTGGAATTAATATTATCGACTACGATACAAAACACGTTGTCCGCTGCGACCATTCGAAGCATAAGATTGATGCCGGTACAAATGACGCATTTCTCGAAGAAATACATAGAACTAAAAAATTAAGTTTAGAAATGTCAGATTTACTTGAAAAATTTCAAAGACTAGAAAGTATACAAAAGAGGGATCCAAAATCAATGATATCTATAACCCCAATTTATAGCAAAGAATTCTTTAAATGGTTAACAACACCAAAGGGTGAACAGATCAGCCGCATAGGCGACGCCAGGTAATCGTTCAAGTTAGGTGCATAGACTGTTTGCAACTGAATGCCGTTAGAACACCCAAAGCAATTCAATCTGAGCATAAACGTTTGAAAACATTAGAGATAATTATGGCATCGGGTCTGCTCTACTCTAATGTAAGTAGAGGAGTCATACATATGCGAATAATTTTTATCACTGTCATCATCATTTTCTTAGGTGCCCTATCGATTAAAACTTGGGCCGCCGAACCCACCTGTTCTGGGGATAAATTCGAAATGCCTTTAAAAGAAATTTACAAAAGAATTGTTAAAGATGAAATGAAAAGGATCGGCCAGCCTTACAAAACTAATTCTCTAACCGTAAAACTCAGACCCGATATCAAATCGCCAGAAGTCGATGCCCAGGCTCCCGAATATCATCCCTTTTTAGCTTACGAAATCACATTTAAAACACGAGATGGGGTTGAGTGGTCTGTGCAAGATCGAAGTGGAATTGCAGATTACAGATACAATTACATCTCAGAGCCGATAATTTCTGAAGCAACTGACACGTCTACCCGTTTTTGCGTAGCTCATTACAATATGCAAAGCCAAGTCTACAAAGTCAGTGACGAACGAGTTGTACTCGTAAACAAGAAAACCCACACTGCCTATATTGTGAATGCCACTATTAATGTTGTTAGTGCACCGCTTGAAGAAATAAAATCAGAATCAGGGACACTTGAAAGCAAACCCAACAACAGAAGTACCCGTTGACGAGTACTCCCCGAGTTGGACGTAATTAGCCCCTTTTTTTGCAGCTTCATCCTTCATATCAGCTAAAACATCTTGAGGCTTAGTATTCACTTTGTTTGAAGTGCCAGTGACTCGGCCAAGTTCTTCGCATTGAGACTTGGGCGTATCACGGCTCACCTTCACATCATTGACGTCAGGGGTAAGGGAGGGAGAAGCACACCGGGATAGCGTAAAAATAAAAGCAGCGGCGAGCAGAATAGTAAAAACAAAAGCTGTTCTACGCATCAATTATTCCCGGCGGCTTTTTGAGCATCTTTATTCTGAGCTTCTTTATCTTGATCAAATTTTCTAGAATTTAGTTCTGCTTTACATACTTCGATCTTGTCTTCGTATTCTTCATTTCGCTTGTTTAAAATTCTTTTATATTCACGAAATCTGTTTAACCGATCTTTCAAAAATTCTTCTGTAACACCTACAATTTTATCTTGTTCGTCAAGTCCCATCTTAAAATCATCTTCTTTGTCAGTGACGCGATCTACGGGCTCGGTCCACATGAGCTTGCCCGTGCCCCCATTTTCTTTTTTGGATAAATTGAGGCGGCAGCCTTTGAGAGCACCGTAAAGGCCAGTGGACGCATATTTTACATTGCCATAGACGCGATCTTCTAAACCGTAAACGTCGTATTGAAGTTCACGAAGTTCCTCTGACATTAAGGTTTTGCGTTGAACGACCATGTTACCATCTTTAACACCGAGTTCGGTGTTACCTGAAATGGTCGATGATTTTTCAACTTTAGTATCTATTTTTTCAGCTTTGTTGGGATTGTGGGAACAACCGGTGATTCCCATTACAATGATGCTTGTGAGGATCAATGCGCGAAAGGCCATATTTTCTCCTTTTGTAAGTAACCAAGATTTTCATAACCAAAAAGAAGAGTCAATTGAGATGACTCCGAATTTCCCATAACTCGGGGAAGCATTTTTTATGACTCGTAGAGCGTAAATATTCTATTCCACTAGAACCACCGGTACCTCGCTTACCACCAATGATGCGCTCCACCACCCTGACATGGTGCTCTCGCCATAACGCGAGGTATTCATCTAATTCGATGAGGGACTCACTTAATAGATAAAGGGGCAAGTTGTCTTGAGGATCTTGGTAAATCTTACATAGGGATTTAATTTTTGCTGGGCCTTCTGTTTTATAACCTAGGTTTTTCAACATTTCAAAATAGGCCCAATGAAGATCAGGTTCGTCTAATCGCTTTTTTAGAGACTTTGTAACGTCGGGACTTTTTTTAAAGTACTTCAAATAATTTTCATCCTTGAGGCCCAGCATAAATTCAATTTCGCGGAACTGTTGAGACTGAAACCCGCTGGCTGGTTGCAACCGCTCTCGAAAGCGCAAAAAATCTACAGGTCTCATTGTCTCAAGAATATGAATTTGACAAACCAGAAGTTTCATTATTTCTACGATGCGTTTGATAAAATGATGCGCCTGTAAGACTTCTTTATTCTTTAAATGGTCTACGGCCGTTTCGATTTCGTGAATAATAAGTTTGAACCAAAGTTCGTATACTTGATGAATGATGATAAAAAGAAGCTCGTCGTGATGACCAGGTTTAGATTGAGGAATTTGCAGATTCGTCAATTCTAAAACTTTAAGATATTCATTGTAAGATAAGTCTGATTCACCATAGACGTTGGGCTCTGTGCCCCCATACCCCATGGGGCAACCGATAGATTTTTTCTTTTTGGCCATTAAAAACTCTCCTACTCAGTCACCATCAAAGAGAAACTACCTAAATCTTGAATACTGAGCTCAACTTTCATACTTGGTTCAAGGGCTAACGCCTGTGTAGCGGCTCCCGCCAAAACGAGCTGTCCCTTTATTAAACCAAGCCCCTCTTGATGTAAGAGCCAACAAAGTTGAACCACTGATTGAATGGGATTTCCTAAAATAGAATTGGAAAAAGCTTTTTGAGCCAATTGGCCATTCACTTTCATTTTCATTTCAAGCTCAGCTAGCTTTATCTCTTTTGGATTTTTCACCACTGGGCCCAAAGCGAAATATCCCGCAGAACAATTATCTGCGACCACATCGGGCAAAGAGAAATATTTGAAATGTAAGAATCGAGAATCAATTATTTCTAGCGCTCCGCAAGCGTATTCACAAGCATCAAGCGCCTCTTCTTCACTCACCTTACCACTAAGGTCTTTACCCATGACAAAAGCTATCTCAGGTTCAATCTTGGGATGAATAGATTTTGATAACGAAAAAGGACCATTAGCTTTTACCAATGCAGAATCTATGAGAACTCCATAAATGGGGGAACTTAATTTAACCTGCTCCATCTTTGCTTTTGAAGTGAGCCCCATTTTATATCCAATGACTTTTTCTCCACGATCAACGCGAATTTTAATTCCTTCCCTTTGAATTTTGTAACCATCGGCCAAAGCCAAATCGGGATAAGCGGCAGTTAAACGCTCCCGGGGTTGGGAAAATAGGCGAGAATGGTCTAAATCTTCTGCCAATGAGGCTAAATCAGATAAATTCATAGAAATTCCTTATATCTCTAAAATTAGATTCAAATTCGTATTTTATATTTTATCTTAAAGGCTTTTGGAACTAGAATCATCGGTTTGGAAAAAGCAATGAAAATGGACTACATAGACATTAGCCCAACGATTTCAGAAACGACTGCCGTCTTTCCTGGAGACCGAGCTTTCTCGAGACAATTGAACTTGGATTTTAAAACGGGAGGGAACTTGCAACTATCCTCCATTGAAGGAACAGTCCATTTGGGAGCCCATGTGGATGCCCCTTGTCATTATCACCCGAAGGGAGAATCCATCGATTCTAGGTCCCTGGACTATTATTTGGGAGATTGCCAGGTCATTGAAGTTAAAATTCTTGCCGGAACGCGTATCACCGAAAATGATATTGCCTTTATTGATATTAGTGCTCCCAGAATATTGTTTAAAACAGGTTCGTTTCCCAATCCCAATAAATGGAACTCAGACTTTAATTCCCTTTCACCCCAACTCATAAAATATTTGCATCAAAAGAGAGTAAAGTTGGTAGGAATCGACACGCCGTCCATAGATCCTTTTGACGATAAAAAACTGGAATCACATCATGAAATATTTGAGAATAATATGGCCGTGTTAGAAGGGGTGGTGCTGAATCACGTTGCTCCGGGTCCCTACACTTTAGTGGCGTTGCCTTTAAAAATAAAAGAAGGGGATGCCTCACCCGTGAGAGCCATTTTACTAAAAGGGAGAATGAATCTTGTCTGAAAAAATATTGAATTTTATTGACGGCCAGCTTGTGGAGCCAAAGTCTAATGAGTATTTGGATTGTTATGAACCTGCGACAGGCCAAGTTTATGCTTCTGTCGCAAATTCAGGAGAAAAAGACCTGGCCGATGCAGTGGCTTCGGCTCAAAATGCTTTTCCGGCGTGGGCCGCCACCTCCCCCTTAAATAGATCTTTGATATTGCGTAACATTGCCCATGGAATTAAAGCTCATGCTGAGAAATTTGCCAAGGCCGAAACCATTGATTCGGGAAAACCCATTTCTGCGTCGATGAAAACAGATATTCCTCGGAGTTGGCTGAATTTTGAATTTTTTGCCGACGCCATCACCCAGTTCTCCAGCGAGTCTCACGAAACCGATGGGGGCACTCTTAACTTTACCATGCGAAGTCCACTGGGCATTGTGACTTGCATCGCACCCTGGAATTTACCCCTGTATCTGCTTTCTTGGAAAATCGCTCCAGCTTTGGCCGCCGGTAATTGCGTATTAGCCAAGCCCTCGGAAGTCACACCCATGACAGCCTTTATGTTGGGTGAGATCTGTAATAAAGCAGGGCTGCCCAAAGGAGTCCTCAATATTGTCCAAGGTACAGGAGCCAATGTTGGTTCTTCTATGGTGAAACATCCTGCCGTGAAAGCGGTTTCGTTTACGGGAAGTACAGCTGTGGGGGCAGAAATCTCAAAACATGCTGCCCCCTTGTTTAAAAAATTGTCGCTTGAAATGGGCGGCAAAAACCCTAACATTATTTTTGCCGATTGCAATTTTGAAAAGGCCCTTCTTGGTACAATTCGTGCCGCGTTTTCAAACCAGGGACAAATTTGCCTTTGTGGTTCTAGAATTTTTGTTGAGCGACCCATTTATGAAAAATTTAAATCAGCTCTTGTGGCTCGTATTAACGTTCTCAAAATTGGCGATCCCCTCGAAGAATCTACAGATCAAGGAGCTTTGGTTTCGAAAATTCATTTTCATCGAGTGATGACCTATATAGCGTTGGCAAAAAAAGAAGGTGGTACCATCGTCGTCGGTGGGGAGCAAAAGAAATTGGATGGACGGTGCCAAGGAGGTTGGTTTATGCAGCCAACACTTATTGAAGGTCTTTCTAATCAATGTCGTACGAACCAAGAAGAAATATTCGGACCTGTGGCAACCATCGCCCCCTTTGATACGGAAGAAGAAGTTTTAGCCGCCGCCAATTCAACTCGCTACGGTTTGGCCGCTTCGATCTGGACCAACAATTTAGGCCGCGCCCATCGTATGACGGCTAAAATCGAGTCGGGAATTGTTTGGGTCAATTGTTGGATGACACGAGATCTTCGTACTCCCTTTGGTGGTATGAAAGACTCTGGTGTGGGCAGAGAAGGAGGGCTCGATGCTCTTAGATTTTTCACCGACGCAAAAAATGTTTGCGTTAAGTATGACTAAAGAAAGAAATTGGTAATGAATCCTAAAGAAATCTTAGCTCAGAAGGCGCCAGAACCTGTCGGTGCTTATCCCCACGCAAAAAAAGTAGGTGGTCTCTTGTTTTTGTCTGGTGTGGGCCCCCGTGAAAAAGGGCAAAAGAAAATCCCGGGGGTAGAGTTAGATTCGTCAGGAACAATTATTTCAAGTGATATAGAAACCCAATGCCATTCTGTATTTAAAAATGTGCGGGCTATTTTAGAAGAAGCAGGTTCAAGTTGGGATCAGCTGGTTGATATTACCGTTTTTTTGACAAATATGAAAAAAGATTTTGCCACCTACAATCGCGTTTACACAGAGTATTTTAAAGACAACCGACCTTGTCGCACAACAGTTGAAGTCACGGCTCTCCCGACCCCTATCGCCATTGAACTTAAATGCATTGCCACCGTCAGAGAATCCGAGTGAAATCCACTTGGTCGCCCATCAATTTTAAGAAATGGATCGACGAAAACAGGCATCTCCTCAAACCTCCTGTGGGCAATCAGCAGATTTGGTTAAATAGGGAATTTATGGTGACGGTCGTCGGCGGCCCCAATGCGCGATCTGACTACCATATCAATGAGGGCGAAGAATTTTTTTATCAAGTTGAAGGCAATATGGTATTAAAAATAATTGATGAAGGAAACCCTAAAGATATTCCCATCAATGAGGGCGATATATATTTACTTCCATCAAAAACCCCTCATTCGCCTCAAAGGCCCGCTAAAACGGTGGGGCTCGTTATGGAGCGACGTCGATTACCCCATGAAATAGATGGGTTTGTTTGGTTTTGTGATAAATGTGGGACAAAACTTTACGAAGAGTTTTTACATGTTTCAGATTTAGTCAAACAACTTCCTCCGGTCTTTGATAATTTTTTTAATAAAAATTGTCGTTGCAAAAAATGTGGACACCACGTCACACGAGAAAATGCTAAGCCTTTAGAGAATGCGAAATTCAATGTCAGTATTTAAAAAAGTAGATATTCATACGCATATTTTGCCACCTGAACTTCCTCCCTTTAAAAAGAAATACGGTTACGGCGGGTTCATTCTACTTGAACACCATAAGCCTTGCCACGCCAGAATGGTTCACGACGGTGGAAAATTTTTTAGAGAAATTGGACATAATACGTGGGACGCCTTAGAACGAATCAAAGAATGTGACGATACTGGCGTTCAAATTCAAGTTCTCTCTACAGTACCGGTTATGTTTAGCTACTGGGCCAAACCTGAAGATGCATTGGACTTATCAAGATTTCTCAACGACCATATCGCCAAGGTTGTAAGTGAAAATCAAAAGAGATTTATTGGTCTTGGCACAGTCCCCCTACAATCCACCGAACACGCTATCAAGGAGCTTGAGCGATGTGTTCAAGATTTAGGACTTGTGGGAGTTCAAATTGGGTCTCACGTCAACGGAATGAATTTTGATGACCCCAAACTATTTCCTTTTTTTCAAGCGGCCGAAAAATTGAATGCGGCCATTTTTGTTCACCCTTGGGATATGTTGGGTGAAAAGCGAATGGAAAAATACTGGCTCTCATGGCTTGTTGGAATGCCAACTGAGCTTGCCATCGCTATTTCATCGATGATTTTCGGTGGGGTCTTTGAGCGTTTACCAAAACTTCGTATCGCCTTTGCCCATGGCGGCGGTTCATTTGGAGTCCATCTTGGTCGCATTGAACATGGCCTTAACGTGAGACCCGATTTGTGCGCGGTTCATAACGACGGAAATCCTAAGGAATATTTAGGACGGTTTTACGTGGATTCTCTCGTTCACGACCCTGAAAAATTAAAATTCTTGATCAATTTATACGGTGAAGATCGAATCGCATTGGGTTCAGATTATCC
>JAHFAE010000110.1 GCA_023250675.1 Oligoflexia bacterium
CACGCATGTTCCTAAAAAGGAATTCATGGTGTGTTTGACCATTTCAGCACTTTCAAGACTCATGACATTTAGAGGTGTAGAAGTATTTCGTAAAAAATTTTTGAAGGTACCGGCAAGGGGTTCAGCCAATGAAGAATTTGTTTCGTCCGCGTCGAGACCTAAAACCATTCGGTCAGGATTTTGAAAACACTTTATTGCTTCGCCAAGCCTCAGATTCTCAGGCTGATAATATAAATGCCCGCTCCATTGAGGAGAGTGTTTTAATATTTTATTTCTCAGGTGTCGGCTTGTGCCAACCGGGACCTGACACGTTATGAAAAAACAAGTATCATTAGAAAAACCGGATTCCAAAACTTTTGCCATCCCCTCGTCGATAACGGTCATGTCAATCTCATCTTGATCGTCAACGGGTGTATCGTAAGCAAATACGATCCACTGGCTTGTTTTGCAAAGGTTCGAGAAGTCTTCAGCCCAAGCCAAGTTCTTCAGCCAATGTTTTTTAACTAAATCATCTAAACCGGGTTCATGAAGAGGAGGTTTGCCATGGAACCATTTTTCTTTAACTCGAGAGTTTTGGTCCCAAAGAAAAACTTTATTTCCGACTTCGGCTAAACAAGCACCCACCACAGAACCTAAGTGCCAAGATCCCAATAACAGAACTTGGTTCATGTTGATACCACCTTGGCTCCTTCAAAATCGTAACCAAACCGAACCTCTTCTAAATTAAGTTTTGCCATGGCCTGCCGCAATGGTGTGTGGTTCTTGGTGTAAAACATCAAGAATCCCCCGGCACCGGCGCCTATGAGCTTTCCGCCAATTGCTCCATTATCCCGTGCCACATTATAGGCATTGTCGATGGCAGACTTTGACATATTGGCTGAGCGTTTCTTTTTATTATCCCAATGAACATTCATAAGGTCTGCAAATTTATTTAAATCTCCTGCCTCAAGAGCCACCTTAGATTGCACACCTAATTCTTTCGTAAAATGAAGGTTATCGAGCATTTCTTTATCTAAAACTTCCGACTTTGCTTTTTGCTCTTTTAGTACAGACGAGGCACTTCGACTATACCCGGTAAAAAAAAGCAAAAGGTCGTCGTGTAGACTATCAATCGTAGATTGGCTTAGTTTCAAAGGCTGAATGTCGACAGAGTCATCTTTATTAAAAGTAAAGCAGGTGATGCCACCGAAGGCTGCAATATATTGATCTTGTTTGCCAATGGGTTCACCCAATCGATTGATCTCAATGTCGCAGGCTTCTTCAGCTAAACTTTCTGTCAGAATGTTTTCTCTTTGATAAAAAGCAATAGCTTTTAACAGAGCTACGGTAAATGAACTTGAAGATCCCAGGCCCGTACCATCGGGAATATCAGCCATACTGGCAATCTCCAATTTTTTATCCACCTTATGACTGAGCAATGTTTCACGAATAATGGGATGTTTAATCTCACTGGCGTTGGCCACCCGCTCATATTGTGAATATTTAATAATAAACTCATCGGGAAAAATTTTATGTAGCGCAATATAGATGTACTTGTCTATGGCTGCAGCTATGAGTTGGCCTCCAAATTTTTTATAATAGGATGGAAGGTCCGTCCCGCCTCCCCCAAATGTAATTCGAAGGGGAGCTCGCGTGATAATCATTTAGTATCCTCTCTTCTCTCTAAAACCCAAGGATTCTCTAACAAATACTTTAAGGTCAGTTGCACACTTTCTCGAATGGTTTTTTGAGCGCGCCAATTTGTAGATTTAAGTTTTTTGCAATCTAGAAAGATAAAAGGGCTGTCGCCTACCCAGCCACGCTTACCCCCGGTGTAATTGCGTTTGGGTTTTACTTTCAGCACGTCGCAAATGACATCGAGTGATTGGTTAACGTTGATGTACTCGTCGGGACCCAAATTAAAAATATTTATTTTTTCTTCACAAGAACTCATCACGTGCCATAGGGCACGAATGCAATCGCCTATGTAGAGATAGGCTTTTTGTTGATTGCCATCTCCTAGAATTTCAATTTCGTTCGGATTTGCCTTTAGTTTCTTTGCAAAGTCATAGACATGGCCGTGAGTATAGCGCTCACCTAATATTGAAACAAATCTAAAAATATATCCCTTAATATTATACCCTTCGCCATAAGCTTGAATCAGAGCCTCGCCCGCAAGTTTGCTGGCCGCATAAAGACTTGTTTGTACCGGGAACGGGCAAGTCTCAGGAGTCGGAAAAACCTCCGGCTCCCCATAGACTGACCCCGTGCTAGAGTAGGCAAACTTTTTGGCGCCTACGGCTCGCGATGCTTCTAAGACATTAAAGGTAACAATTGTCCCCTGTTCTAAATCTTTTCTAGGATGACTAAGACCAAACCGAACGTCTGCATTGGCAGCCAGGTGAATGACCCATTCTGGTTTTGTTCTATGAAAGACTTCAAAAACTTTCTTCTCGTCGATTAGGTCGATTTTTTCAAAGTGGAATTTGGGATTGGTCAGAGCATCTTTTAGAAACTCTTTTCGGCCCGTCGATAAGTTATCTAAACCAATAACATCATGACCCTGGGTCAATAAAAAATCACAGAGATTACTGCCGATGAATCCGGCAGCGCCTGTCACAGAAATCTTCAAAGAGTAAATCCTGCTTTTTTGGCGTCGTCGTAAAACATTTTGACTGTATCAAGAGAAAATTCGGTTAGGTCTTTTCCTCTTTGACTTATTTTTTTCAAAATATCGTCGGTAACCGTGATGATATGGCAGCCCACTTCTTCTGCTTGATAAACGTTTAAAACTTCCCGCGGAGAGGCCCAAAGAATTTTTGCTTTAGAAAGGGGTTTAAACATCTTTACAGCAAGGGCCATGGCGGGGACGGGATCCACGCCGGCGTCTGCGATTCTCCCGGCAAAAATAGAAACGATAACGTCGTCTTTGGGTTTCATCACTTCTTTAAGGCCCATAAGTTGGTCCTTGGTAAAAATGGCCGTCACATTGAGTTTAAGACTCTGAGCCAAGAGATCTGAAATCAATCCCAAGGCCGGTTCACCTCTAGTATTTGTTATGGGAATCTTTACATTTACGTTTTTTCCCCATGAAGCAATCTTGAGGGCTTGTTTTTTCATCTCGGGAAATTCGTCTGAGAAAACTTCAAACGAAATAGGAAGATCTTTGACCACCTCAAGCACTGAGCGGGCAAAGGCCTCATAATCTGTTACTCCAGATTTTTTCATTAAAGTCGGATTGGTTGTGAATCCCTTGACCGAACCTTCTTTATATCTTTTGAGCATTTCTTCTTTGTTGGCGCCGTCTGAATAAATATCGATTTTGAGTTTCTGTGAGCTCATATTCTCTCCGTGTCATAAATGTCTTAGATTCCTTAAATTACTTATATGCATCAAATTTTGCTAGGGTTTTTAGGCCTTTAAGACATTGGTCTAAGTGCCGGCGCGTCAAAAATAGGCCAATTATTGTCATTACTCGTGCCAGCCTTTCTCAGGCTCTAAGTTTTGAAGATCATTGAAATATGTCCAAGGCAATTTCGTTTATGACCATTCGGTGAGTGTTTATTGACCGTTCAGAATCTGCTCAAGCGTTTTACCGCGGCATACATTTTGAAATTCCGGGGCAAGGTGGAGAATGCGAAAGGAATGTAAATGAAATTCTCATCTTTGACAGTTTTTAACTTCGCTTTAACAGTTTTATTGGGAGCTATTTTCAATGTATACGCCAAAGCCACCCCCAATGCAGGTGACACCTCTCTTTCGCCTTTAATGGGGCGATATAAGCTAATTGAAAATGACAAAGAAAGGCCCTGTTTCTTTGATTGGAAGGAATTAGTAGATAAATACGGAATTAAATTAGATTTGAGGTCTGCAGAAACCAAAGAACCCAACGGTGTCGAAGATCCCGGCGAAATGGGGGTTTATTTAGAACAGTATTTTGACGGCATTAAAAAATGGGATTCTCTTTTTTTCGACAAACCTCAGTTTTACGGTGTCAATGCTCATGCAAAGAAAACTCACCACAGATTAGGCACACAGACAGTAACTCACTATTCAACTTGGAATCCTTCAAAACTCGCCCTTAATCATGTTTCAAGCGTAGTGCAAATGCCGCTATTGGGCGGAAAAGTTTTAATGACAGAAATACAATTTAGCGAAAACAAAAATGGTTTTATTTATAGCGTATACGTAGAAGAATCCAGCCCTTTTGGCGATTCAACTCCAATACAACTTCAAAATCGATGTAGGTTTGAAAAAATCCCTAAAGGGCATTAACAATCATGTGCCAAACAACTCCTTGCCAGCCTTCCGCATGGGGAGTGATATGCTTCTCGTTGACGACTGGTACTAAGATACAAACATCTGACATTTCTCGTGCAGAACCACCGGTGCGACTTACTATTGATAGTATCTTGGCGCCTTGTTTTTTCCCATATTCCATAGCACGCACTAAATTTAATGAAGTGGTTGCAGAACCGCCGCCCACCGAGAAAACAAGCAGACAATCGTTAGACGATAATTGAGAGGTTGTAAGCCAAGATTTAAAGACCACCTCCCAGCTCTCATCATTTACTCTTGCCGTGAGTTCAGAAACATTGTCTGTGGGGGCATAGGTTTCGATACCTGCTATTTTTCTAAAATCATTGACGGCATGTGAGGCATTGCCAGCACTTCCCCCAACACCTAAAACAAAAAGGCGTCCTTTTCTCTTTCTTAAATCTTCGAGCAAATTGATGGTTTTTTCGATGGCGTTTTGATCAATGGTTTTACAAATCTTTTCTGTCTCGACTAAATATTGCTCTATATAATTCTTTAAGTTTTCCATGGGACTCCCTAGAGAATGGTCAATTTGTCGGCCATATTGTGAAGCCACTGACGTCGTTTAGAAGCAAAGAGTTTATATTTCACTAGAATATGACTGATAGCTACAATTTCTCCCCACAAAATGCGTCTTAGACTTCTTTTACTCTCTCTGAGATCGGTCCATTCTACACCTTGTTCAAAGACAGAATAATCCATGAGGTTTGCTCTGATTAAGACTTCAATATCATTTAAACCATCTGGGGCAACGAGGTCTTTATAGAGTAATTTTGCCGCTGCATTTTTATAAAATTTGAACCCACATTGAGTATCTCGATAATTTCTCATTCCGTAGAAAATTATTTTTCCTGCAACGACACCTAAGAGGTGCCCCAATATATCTTTCATCATGGATTGCTGACGATTGACGACGGACCCTTTGGCTCTTCGTGAGGCAATAAAAATATCGGCCTGTCCAGACTTGATAAGTTGTGTAGCTTGATGAATATACCGAGGCGGCGTAGAGAGATCGGCGTCTAAGAAACCGACTATTTCTCCTTGAGCCTTTTGAAATCCCAATGCCAAAGACTTACCTTTGCCTAATTTAGGATTGTTTCGGTACACCTGAACGGACCCAAACAAAAAATTACTTGCATTTTCTCTGACCAAATTATCAAGAGTGTCCGTCCCATCGTCCATAATTAAAATTTCAGTTTGAGATGAAAGCTTCGACCCCAAGGCCATCTCAATTTCTTTGAGAGCGATGAGAATGATGTCGGCCTCGTTATAGGTAGGTATGAGAACAGATAATTCCATGGGGACCATATAGAGTGATTCTTCAATCATTTCAAATAAATCTCAACCTAAATTTGGTCTGTAGTTCTAGTTGGCTCTTGACCATGTTCGTGATAAGCCTCTGGTACTATGGCGATTTTAGTAACAGGTGGTGCGGGTTACATCGGTAGCCACGTCGTTCGACAGCTCACAGAAGCTGGCAAAAAGGTTGTAGTTTTAGATAACCTTTCGACAGGCTTTGCGCAATCGCTTCTTTATAACGAAAAGCTAGTCGTAGGTGATATCGGAAATATTGAACTGGTCAAATATATTCTTAAAGAATTTGAAATCGAATCTGTAATGCATTTTGCGGCATCAATTGTGGTACCTGAGTCGGTTAAAGATCCTATTAAATATTACCAAAATAATACGGGCAGCTTTATTGTGTTTCTTGGGGCCTGCACTCAACATGGCATTAAGAATTTTGTATTTTCAAGTACGGCTGCTGTTTATGGAGGTGGGGTTTCAGGATTATTTTCAGAAGATGATTTTACCCAACCCTCTAGCCCCTACGGAACTTCCAAACTCATGGCAGAATGGATTCTTCGTGATGTGGCAAAGATTTCAGGCCTAAACCACATCATTTTCCGTTACTTTAATGTGGCGGGAGCCGACCCCCAAGGACGGATGGGGCAGCGAAGTCAAATTTCAACTCACCTCATCAAAGTTTGTTGCGAAGCTGCACTAGGAAAACGAGAGGATATCCCCATTTTTGGTCAAGACTACGAAACTCATGACGGTACATGCCTTCGAGATTATATTCATGTTGAGGATTTGGCCCAAGCCCATCTTCTGGGCTTGAAGTTTTTAGAAACGGGAGGAGAATCTAAAATTCTCAACGTGGGTTACGGCAAAGGACATAGCGTCTTGGATGTAATCAAAACAGCTCGGGAAGTGAGCGGTGTAAACTTTAAAGCGGTCCCTTCGAACAGAAGAGCCGGAGATACACCCGTACTCATCGCAAAATCCGAAGCTATAAAGGAAGTTCTGGGATGGCAACCTCGGTTGCTTCATCTTGACAACATTGTCGAAGATGCTTGGCGCTGGGAAAAAAAGCTTGGTGAATCATGGCCATAAGAAAGTCCATTCACGCGCTCTTGTCGGGAATCTTATACGCCTTTGATATATTGGGCGTTTACATAGGCTATATGATGGCCTTTTTTATATATGACACTTTAGTAGGGCATTCTCCCCAAGATTTCCAAGAAATTTCTCAACTTGCTTTGGTGCCCGCTCTTGTCACGTTCATTTCTTTTATTTTGGGATCTGTTTATCGATGCCTTCCGGGCCCACTGGGTTTAAACCAACTCAGAAGATTGTTGTCGGCTTATTTTTGGTCAGGACTTCTCACGTTAAGTGTTTTGTTTTTTACAAAATCGCAAGGGTTTTCTCGCATTATGGTTTCTATGGGATTTATATTGGGTTTATTTTATGTTTTCATCGGGCGTGCCATTTTCATTCGAATCACTGAACCCATTCGATCGACTTACAGATTGAACCGTCGCATTCTTATTTTAGGTGCGGGACAGGTGGGGAGAACTCTGGCAAGAAATTTGATCATTAATTCTCCCTCGGGATTTGAGCTGGTTGGGTTTCTAGATGACCTTTATCCCAACGTAAAGTCGGTGAATGTAAAGGTCGGGGATAGAGAGTTTGTTTTACCGATTCTTGGTGCGTTGGCAGATTTAGATTTAGAATGTCGGCGCACCCGAGCCAGCGAAGTTATCGTAGCTATGACGAAAGTTCCCCATTCTATTCACCAAGATTTATTTGAAAAAGTAAAAGACCTTCACATTGCTTTTTCCATTGTGCCCAGTGCTTTAGAACTTATGCTCACCGGTGCTGAGGCCTATTCTATTGGCAGAATTCCCCTATTTAGATTGGGTGAAAAGCCTCAGTTTATTTTATCGCCACTATTGAAAAGAACCATGGATCTCATTGGTGCTTCAGCGATCGGAGTTCTGAGCAGCCCCATTTGGGTTTTAAGTTGGCTTTGGATTAGAATTGATTCTCCCGGGCCCGCATTATTTGTGCACGAAAGAGTGGGTAAGGGCGGAAAGAAATTTAACTTTTATAAGTTTCGCAGTATGCATCTTACTGCTGATCCTTACGCCGTGACTCCTCAAAATCAGCGAGACCCCAGGATTACAAAATCAGGAGCTGTTTTGCGTAGGCTATCTATTGATGAAATTCCTCAGCTCATTAATGTATTAAAAGGTGAAATGTCGTTGGTGGGGCCGCGACCTGAGATGCCGTTTATCGTTGAAGGCTACGACGAAATGCAAAAACTAAGACTCTCGGTAAAACCGGGGCTAACCGGCGTTTGGCAGATCAGTGCTGATAGGGCAAATCCTATTCATGAAAATATTGATTATGATTTGTATTATTTAGAAAACCAATCGCTTTGGTTGGATCTTGCGATTTTGGTTAGAACTTTTGTTAGTGTTCTCAAGGGTGTTGGCGCTTACTAAAATGTGTGGGGAGTGGTTGGTGCTATCTCGCTTATGTTTAAGACCCACTTTCGCAGTTCAAAATAGATGAAATTCCGAACAGCCGAATATCCGAATGCTGAAAGCCGATAACTGATCCGACAATCAGAGTCCGATTTTCATTTTCTCCTTTTCTGTCCTCGATGGCCCGTCAGCGGGTGAGGGCCATCTCGGCCTTCAAAGGAGAAAATATTATGTTAAAATCGTTTCGCACTTATCAACTCTCAATTCAATTTTATCAAACTTGCTTGGTTTTAAAGTCGCCGCGACATCTCAGAGACCAATTATTGCGGGCATCTTCAAGTATCACTTTGAATCTCGCCGAAGGATCGGCAAAGCCCACAAAAAAAGACCAAATGAAGTTTTTCTTCATTTCATTCGGTAGTCTTCGTGAATGCCGGGGTATCTTCAGCCTTTCTGGTCAAATTTCTCCTGAACTCATAGATATGGCAGACCACTTGGGCGCCTGCCTTTTTAAACTTACTAGGAGCTAAAATGATTTGATTTTCTATACTATGTACTTGACGATGTGTCTTATTTATGAGACATTGAGTCAATGATAAAACTCCTTCCTCAATGT
>JAHFAE010000023.1:0-28497 GCA_023250675.1 Oligoflexia bacterium
TCGGTTGTTTTTGCCTAGAGTCTGTAGAAATACTCTCAGCCGGTAACGTGCCACGCTGAACCAGAGTGCCTTCGGTGGCGCTCACGATTTGATCTATTGTCCAGATGCTCATGATTTTAAGTATTCCTTTACTACCTCTATATCGTCAAAAGGAATCTTTTTTGCTCCAATGATTTGGTAATCCTCATGGCCCTTCCCTGCAATGAGAACTACATCGCCAGGACTGGACTTCTTGATAGCTAACTCAATTGCAGAGCGCCTGTCAGGTTCGGTAGTAAAAAGATCGACGGATCCGGGTAATGCACCATCAACAATTTCTGATATAATCTTATTCGGATCTTCGGTCCTAGGATTATCACTTGTGACCACTACGAAATCTGAAAATTCCTGGGCCGCCTTCATCATCAGAGGTCTTTTTCCTTTGTCTCTATCGCCCCCGCAACCAAACACAGTAATGATTTTATTGTTAGCTTCTTTAAGAGATTTGAGAAAACCCAAGACATTTTTGAGACTGTCATCAGAATGGGCGTAGTCAACAAACACCCGCAAGGGCGAAGCTGTAGAAACTTTTTCGAGGCGCCCCTTCACGGGCGTCATATTTTTTAAAGCCCCTGCTATGATATCGATTTTCACGCCAGCGTGAAGTGCTGCGCCGATAGCCCCTAGGGCGTTGGCTACCATATACTTTCCGATCATGGGCATTTCAATTTCTGCCGTTCCCAGTGGAGTTTTAAGCTGAAATACGCTTCTATCGAGATTGAGACGTAAATCTGTGGCTTGAATGTCCCCTTTAGTAAATCCAAATGTCCAAATCGGAATTTGATCAGGGGCCATTAGTTTGTAATGACTGTCTTCAGCATTCAATACAGCTCGCTTATTTTTCTTAGACGATTTTCTTAATACTTCTTTGAAGAGCCGAGCCTTAGTTTTGATATATTCGTCCATGGTTTTATGAAAATCCAAATGATCTCGCGTCAAGTTTGTAAAAATAGCCACGTCAAATTCAACCGAGTCCACGCGCCTCATGGCCAATGCGATAGACGTTACTTCCATAGCCGTAGCTTTGGCCCCAAGAGTTGCCCACTTAGCTAAGAGTTCTTGAACCTCAAGGGCACCAGGTGTTGTGTTAACCGTTTCTTGTTTTTGAGTTTTATAGTGATTGTCTATGGTACCTATAACCCCAGATGGAATCTCGGCCGCATTTAAGATGGTCTCTAAAAAATACGTCGTGGTGGTTTTACCGTTGGTGCCCGTAACCCCGGCCATGAAAAGTTTTTGTGAGGGTCTGCCAAAAAAATTTGCAGCTAAAGTATCCAGGGCCCGCCGCGTGTCTTCGACTTTGATTACAGGACCTAGATATTTAATGGGGACTACTCGATCATCCTCAACGATGAGAACCGATGCTCCCTTACCCGAAGCTTCATTAATAAACAAATGACCATCAAATTGGCTTCCGCGAACTGCGACAAATGCGTCGCCAGGCTGAAAATGCCGAGAGTCCTGACAAAGGCCATTAACATCTAAATCAAGTGATCCACGAACAGAAAGTGAACTGAGGCCTTCGATTAGTTTTTTAAGTTTCATTCGGAGTTAAATCTCATCTTTAAAATAGACTTTTATTTTTTGGTTTTTTTCTAACTTAGCTCCTGCGGGCGGAAATTGGGATTGCACTAGCCCGTTACCCACAAGATGCAATTCGATTTTTGTCTGTGAAGCATTGAGTTGTTTAATTTTTGTAGATACTTCTCGCACTGTAAGCCCCTTTAAATCTGGAATCGTTGGAACTTCGGTGCGATCAGAAACAAGTGAATTTGATTCTCCCAGTTTCAAAAGTGACTTCTGAAGCAGGAGGCCCTTTGTCTTTTCATAAACCGTTGCCCTTTTATTTTCTGTTGCGTTTTCTGTAACGAAGACGGGCATGAAACCTCTGCGGTGCAGAGCGAACGAGGCCATCTTTTGAAAAACGGGAGCGGCCACTTGAGATCCGTAAAAATCTTTTTTTGGATTGTCCACTGCAATATAAATTGTAAACTGTGGATTATGAGAAGGGACAAACCCAGCAAAACTTGAAATATAAGCATGACGCAAATAGCCCCGGCCAACGGCGCCCACCTTTTGAGCTGTCCCCGTTTTTCCAGCTACAGGGTATCCATCGACTCTCGCCATGACCCCCGTTGCACCGTCTTGGGTCGCTCCTGAGAGCATAAGTGTGAGCAGTCCTGCTTCTTTTTGGTTCAATACTTGTCTTATCATTTGTGGTCCGTGTTTTTCAAGAATGTGGCCATCACTATCAATAATACTTCCCACGATGTAGGGCCTCATAAGCCGCCCTCCATTGGCTATTGCCGAGTAAGCGTTAACCATTTGCAAAGCCGTAACGCCAATTCCATGCCCAAATGAAACATTGCTAAATAGATGATCTGGCCAACGCCCTGCTACCAAGAGACCCGCTGCCTCTCCTGGAAAATCAATTCCTGTTTTTGCAAAGAATCCAAAATTCTTAACCAAGTTTTTGTAATTCTCTTGACCCACATCAAAGGCTATTTTTGTACTTCCGACATTTGACGAAAGCTCTAAAATCTCAGCCACGGTTAACCAACCGTAGCTATGTTTGGCTTCTGCTTCGTGAATGATGTGCTTTCCGATTTTAAATTCGCCATTCTCACAGAAGTATTTTGAATTCGGGAAAATTCTGCCCGTTTTCATCGCCGCAGCAACAGCTACAACTTTAAAAGTAGAGCCGGGCTCAAAAATATCCGTTACAATTCTGTTGCGGCGCAAATCTGATGGAGTCTGAGACCCAAGGCTTGATTCAAAACTCGGATAATTTGCCATTGCTAAAATCTCACCGGTATTGGGGTCTTGGATAATACCCATAGTGTGGTCGGCATTTTGAATTTTCGTAACAATTTCAAGTTGACGTTCTAATTCGTATTGTAATTCTTTATCAATTGTCGTCTCTAAACTAGCCCCATCGGCACTGAGTTCGAAGAGTTGGCCATTTACAATGAGGGGTCGCCCTCGAGCGTCTCGCCTTGAGGGTAATGTTCGGAGCTCCCCTTTTAGTTCAGAATCATATTTTTTTTCGATTCCTTCTAACCCGAAACCGTCAGCACCTACAAATCCTAGGGTTTGAGAGAAAAGGGATTGATTAGGGTAAGCCCTTTTTCCTTCTTCTATAAAAACAAGACCTGGTTCATGCCAAGATTTAATTTCTTTTACGGTGGCCCCCTCCATCCATCTTTTTAACCACACAAATTTTTTAGAAGTGACGTTTAGCTTTTCCAATAGGTCAGAAGAGGTCAAACCAAGCAGAGGAGAAAGTTTTCGTGCAAGACTGCGAGGACTTTTGACCAAACTCGGATCCGCGTATAGAGAGTTGGAGGCAACACTTGTTGCTAACTCTTCTCCGCGACGATCTAAAATTTTACCCCGCTGAGGCGGAAGAGAAACAATAGTGAGGTATTGATTTTTTCTAAGTCTCTCGAGGGCTTGGTTTGGAATGAGTTGAAGGTAAAAAAATCTAAGTGCGACTAGAACTAAGAGCGACGCAAAAAATAAAAATAAGACAATAACTCTTGATTTCATTGCCTGACAGCGAATCCACCGGTCGCAGCCATGAGCACCATTTGATTTTTCTTTGTTCTGTTTAGAGATAATCGTTTTGTTCCAATTTGATCGAGGCGCTCAGGTCGGGTCAGTTTGGCATACGAAACGTCGAGTCGTGCTTTTTCGTCATTGGCTATTTTATGAAATCGCCCTAATCGAAAAAGTTCATAACCTTCTCGAACGGCTTCCATTTTTACAAATATGACTGCAAGGCCAACAAGAACTATTATAAAAATTGACAAGAATGGAGCGATTTTCCTCTTTTGTATAGAACTCACTCTAAACTCCTCCCTTTTCAAAGATGCGCATCTTAGCACTCCGTGCTCGTGCATTGGCCGAAACTTCATCGTCAGATGCCATTATGACTTTTTTATTTATGATTTTGCCATCTCGTTTATCAAGTTTTCTAAATACATTTTTGATTATTCGATCTTCCAAACTATGAAAACTGATAACAACCATTCTGCTTCCGCGCTCTAATTGTGCCGGCATGGATTCAAAAAACTCAGTAAGACCAACAAGCTCCCTGTTTACGTAAATTCTTAGAGCCATGAAATAGTTTGTAGCCGGGTGATTTCGTCCTCGTCTCCCGTCAACCCGTGCTATAAGACCCGCCAGCTGGAGTGTCGTTGTAAAAGGTTTTTCTTTTCGATCATGTACTATGGCCCTTACAACGCGATTGGGCCGTCTCACTTCACCCCAATTGAAAAATAAATCGGATAATTCTTTTTCGCTTAATTGATTGACGGTGTCCTGAGCAGTGAGGGTTTGGTTCAAATTCATTCGCATATCCAGGGGACCGTCGTGAGAAAAACTAAAACCCCTCTGAGCATCGTCAAACTGAGGCGATGAGACACCAAGATCAAAGAGGGCCCCATCGAATAATCCCAAGCTATGTTTTTCAAGATTTCTAAAATCGTCATGAATGACTTTGAGGCGATTCGCCTTTATGTAATCTGAATATTCTTCTTCTGCATATTTTACCGCTTCTTGATCTTTATCAAAACCAACGATGCAGACTTTAGGAAATTTATCTAAGAGTGCTTTAGTATGACCTCCCCTTCCAAAAGTACCTTCAAAAAATCTCAAAGGCTGGCGAGGCTGATCACAAAATGCCCGAATGACCTCTCTTTCAAGTACAGGTACGTGCAATGAACTATTCATCATGCAACCCTGAGACGGCTACCAAAGTATCGTTAAAGTCTTGGGCTAAACTTTCAAACAATGTCTTCCAGATTTCAGCCGCCCATATTTCAAATTTGTGAGCAAAGCCAACAAGTACTACTTCGGACTTTATTCCCGCATAAGTCCTAAGTGAGGGGGGAATCAAGATTCTGCCCTGGGAGTCAATTTCAATGTTGTGACCGCCCGAGAGGTAAAATCTTTGGAAGTTCTGCACTTCAATTTTAAGTTGGGGAAGTTTCGAAATTTTATTTTCAAGTTTTTGCCACTCCGAAACTGAATAGACATCGAGACACCGCTTTTTTTGATATTGGCTATTTGTAATAAAAATTTGCGTCGCTTTATCGGAACTTAAAACTTCACGAAATGGTACCGGCAGAGTTAACCTAAATTTAGGATCTACTTTAATTTCGAAGCGGCCGCTAAACTGAGTACTCATCCTGACCTCAAAAAGGGGAAAGCCCATCCGTGGGCTTTGAGGAGGACCAAGTAAATCTACTAAACCATTAAAGGTCTAGAAATCCACTTTGCCCCACTTAACACCACTTTAGACTTTTTCATGACCCGCGTCAAGACGGCTTTTTTTAATTTTTTTTAATGCTTTCACATGCTAGCCTGATGTCGATGATCATTTGTCCACGATGCGGATTTGAACAGCCAAATGACGTGTTTTGCGCCAAATGTGGAATTTCTGTGGAAGGCTATGTCGCAAAAAAACCGCCCTTGGGAGATCGCCTTAAAAAATCACCGATAATCTTTGGACTCTTGATGGCCCTGGGTGTTACGGGGATTTACTATTCTGTCTACTACAGAGATAGAGAACAGGACTTTCAACCTTTAGAAGTTGCAGAAACCCAAAATGTCTCCGGCGTGGTAGTGCCTAAAGCGCCACCTCAAGGGGCTCCCCCTCAAGGTTCTACAGTTACAGTGCCATCAAATTTGCCAACAGTGGGATTAACGTCTAGGCAAAAAACCTTTTCACCACAGGTTAACGGAGAACGCATCAATGGCGATCCAAATCGAGCAGCTCCTGCTGCCCAACCCGAAAACTCAGGTTTTCAAATCGATTTTACTTTGGCATCAAGAGAAGGCCTTGAAAAATTAGGGCAGGATTCGGACCGCAGGCTTGAAGTTGGAGTTTATGGAATGGCCATCGTGCCCCAATTCAAAGCCCATTTGGATGCTTTGATTGCAAGTGGAACTTTTCGATCTCTTGCAGTAGAAAATAGAAATCTAGCCCCGTCCCAGCCCAGCTTGGTCTTTCGCGGAGGCAAAGAGCCCAAGTCAAATGATGCCATTGGATTTTATGTAGAAGTAACGCCAGCTAGGCAAAATGAAAGAAATTCGGAATTTAAGATTTCAATTAAGCGAAGCTTACCAGAGGTTTCACCAACTGGTGAAATCAAAATCGTTTCACAAAATTTTCCCGATGAAACTGTAGTTTTGCCGAGGGGCTACGGAGTAGCTATTGCCGGTGTGCTGCCGAGAAAAAATCTTTATGAAGGAGAAGACGACCTTTATAAAACCAATGTTCTTAAAGCATTATTAGAACCAGCTTTTCAAAAAGGTGAAGAAGAATTTATTTTAATGATCTACCCCCACATGGCCGAAATTACCCACGCCGAATAGAACTATTTCGTGTCGCGTTAGAAACCATGTCAAGTTCAGTTTGAATTAAATTTCAGCCCATAATAAAGAAATTTTATTTTAGTTTTACTTTTCAAAACAGTTTAACTAGATTCCCTGGCAACAACAATTTTATCCGGGGGGGTATGATGTTTTCAAATCTAAGAAACAAGGGATTAGCTCTGTGGATTTTAGTTTTTTTAACCGCTCACCCGACGCAGAGTTGGGCTTGGGGCAAAACGGGCCATCAACTCGTCGAACTTGTAGCCTCTCGATTGCTGCCACAATCAAACATTAAAGACCTAATCCAAAATAATATGGACGCCACTTATTACCTCTGTTTTGTGCCTGATATTCCATGGAAACATGGTTCTGAGCCGCCTCACCCCCTAGAAGGCCAAAGCCATTTCTTTACAATGGATATTTATAGTCCCAGTGGTCAACCCATTCCTTATGAGTTTCCATTATTCGCGAAAAAATTTGGAATTGATAAAGTCTTAAAATACGGAACAGCTCCTTGGCGCGCCGAACAACTGACCGCCTTATTGATCAAAGCCATGGCACGTCCCAACCCTTCCACCATTGAGATTCTCCAGATCGCAGCTACAATGGGGCACTACGTAAGCGATTTAGGCAATCCTCTTCATGTGGTTTCAGACTATAACGGCGTAAAAGCCGGAGCTCCGGGTTTGCACTCATTTTTTGAAACCAAAACAGTTGAAGATTTAAACTACAACGTCTTGGCGGGTGAAATTAGAGATGCCGGTGAAAAATTATTACCAAAAATCCCAAATGAAACCACACCGGTAGAAGGCGGTTTTTATATGGCTCGCGCAGGGTTCGCCGAGTCTAAGACGTTGTTAGACGCTGCCCATAAGTTAGGCCTCTCCCCGGCTCTGGCAAGATTATCACATCCGATCATTGTTCGCACCCTTGCTAACTCAAGTGCTATGTTAGCAAAAATTTGGTATCAAGCTTGGGTCGCCGCCGGTAAACCTAATTTTCGCACCGATCATTTGGCTAATGTGCCAACACCCGACTGGATTCCGCTAAATTACCTGAATCCAGGACAGTAAAAAAAGTTTAGAAAAGTTTGATATTTTTTTACATACAAATTGACCAACCCCTCGGCATAGAATAAAAGTTTAATATAATTAAAACGGGGGGCGTCGTGAGAGAAAATCATTCACAGCCGGGCAGCGGGGCCGGTTGGATTGAAGTCATCGTGGGAAGCATGTTTAGTGGTAAAACCGAAGAACTCATCAAGAGACTTCGTCGTTCGCAAATCGCTAAACTACGTGTGCAAGTTTTTAAACCAAGAATAGATAATCGCTATGATGCAGTTCATGTTATTTCTCATTCAGAACAAAAAACCCCCTCACAGGTTGTTGACAATGCCCAAGAACTTTTAGGGATGGTCTCTGACAACACGCGAGTCGTCGGAATTGACGAAGGTCAGTTTTTTGACCTCTCGTTAATCGATGTCTGCCAAAAACTCGCTAATCGTGGTGTTCGGGTTATCGTTGCGGGTTTAGATACAGATTGGCAAGGTCAGCCGTTTGAACCCATGCCACAACTCATGGCCGTTGCTGAATCGGTTCTAAAGAGTAATGCTATTTGCGTAGTCTGTGGAGGCTTGGCGTCGAGGACTCAAAGACTTAATAAATCTACAGCTCGGGTGCAAGTAGGGGCCAACGATTTATATGAAGCAAGGTGCAGAGGTTGCTTTGATCCCCATCTAGCCGAAATGAATCTTGAAGTTAGTACGTCCAAGAATCTGCTTAAGAAAAAGACGGTACCTAAAAAGAAAAATAAAACTCAGCCGGATTTACAGATTTGAATTTAGAACTAGAACACCATTACCCCAAACAAGTTCATATTTTTAATGATAAGTGTCTCAACACGCAGCTGGCCTACCTATGTCATCCTCAAACAAGACAACCACTTGTCAACGAGTTGGTAAAATTTCTCTACGGCTCTTTGATTAATTCAGTTTTGGCAAGAGAATTTCCGACTCAAAAGGTACGTCAACCAACTCGCATGACTGATAAGCATCCCAAGCAATTGCTTGAGACAGAGATTATGGATCAGAATCAGCGGGTGGTCGTAGTAAATTTAGCTCGCGCAGGAACTTTGCCTAGTCAAATCTGCTATGATGTTTTGAACTACACTTTAAATCCTGAAATGGTGAGGCAAGACCATATTACCGCTGCGAGACAGGTTGATGAATCCCATCGAGTCACAGGAACTACTTTTTCGGGCTCAAAAATTGGGGGCGATGTAGATAAGGCCGTTGTTTTGTTTCCAGATCCTATGGGTGCCACGGGAGGAACTATCGCTGCGGCCCTTAACTATTACAAAAATAATATAAAAGGCAAAGCGAAGAAATACATTGGTCTTCACCTAATCGTAACACCAGAGTATTTAGCCAATGTTACCAATGATCACAGCGACTTCGTTGTTTACGCTGCTAGATTAGATAGGGGTATGTCTTCTCCCGAGGTTTTAAAAGACATTCCCGGTAAAAATTGGACCAAAGAAAAAGGCCTTGATGACACTGACTACATCGTGCCGGGGGGCGGCGGTTTTGGAGAACTTCTCAATAATTCGTATGTCTGAACCAAAATTACTTAAAACACAAAATGAAATTTTCGAAAAAGTGGCTGAATTAGGAGCCATCCTTACTCATCGATTTCAAGGAAAAGAACCTGTCGCGATTTGTGTTTTGAATAGTTCATTCATGTTTTACTCTGATCTGATTCGACAAATTGATTTAGATTTAACCTGTGAATTCTTAGGAGTGTCGTCGTATAAAGAAAGTCAAGTTTCATCTGGCGCGGTGAAAGTAACCTTGGATCTAGATATTTCTTTAGAAGGCAAGGACGTCATCCTGATCGAGGACCTTATCGATTCAGGCCTAACCATGAATTACTTAATTGAAAACTTTAAATCCAGAAAACCGAACTCGTTAATGACGGTGGCCCTCTTGCAAAAAACCGAATGCTTAAAAGTACCTTGTAAGGTAGATTTGGTCGGATTTGAAGTCGGGCCCGAATTTATTGTGGGCTACGGAATTGACAGTGCGGGAGCGTTTAGAAATTTGCCCTACTTGGCAACGGTTTAGTTAGCTGTCTAAGTTAATAATATTTTCTAGTTCCCCTCGAACGATAGCTTTGAGTTCCGTCAAGTCTAGAGGAGGAACCTCAAACTTGGGTCTATTTGAAACCGTATTAACTTCTCTCGTGCCTGGTTTTTGGCGCTTCATTAAAAGTTCTGATACCAGCTCACTGGACAATCGATTCAAGGCCCCAAGGGTAAAAGCAGTTAAATGCTGCTTTGCGATCTGTTCGACGAGCTCTAAGCGAAGATAAGCTTGTTCAACAGTTTGGCCAACAGCCCAAACACCATTACCGGGCACAATGCAGGCATCGGTTTGAGCCAACGCTCTTCCAAACTCAATTTCAAATGTCGTTGAAGAATCAAGGGGAGAAATAAATGAGGTATTCAAAATAGGACTTCCTAAACTCACGATGGCCTCGGGTAGTGCAGGAATACCAATCTCATAGCCCGAAAGTCCAAAGCCCGATGCCACAGGGGGATGGGCGTGTACAACACACTTTATGTCGGGTCTCACTTTATAGATAGCAAGGTGCCAAGAGATTTCACTAAATACTTTGTGATCACCTTCTATGACCTTGCCTGAATTATCTATCTGAAGAAGGTCAGTATCTTTTATGTCGGCCTTTGAAAAACTTGTGGGAGTAGCCAAAATTAGATTTTGGCCCAGCTTCAAAGAAATATTGCCGTCATGATTTGCAACAAGTCCTCGTTGCCAAAGTTTCTGACAAGCTATAACTATTTGCCTTTTTTGATCATTAATATTTGACATCAGCAATTATTAAATCAGAACCTAGGATAAACGCAAGATGAAGACGATGGTGTTTTTCTTCAAAATGATGGTTTCTGTGGTGTGGTTTTGTCTCACATGCCTTTTTGCCCTCTTTTCGTCAATTTTAACGTTGCGCCATCCAAGTAATGCTTACTTATTTACATACTTATTTACCCGGGGAGTAACTTGGTTTTTAGGAGTTAAGATTCAGATTAAAAATGAGAATGTCCTGCGAACTGCCCAACCTTGTGTATATATAGGAAATCATCAAAGTAATTTAGATATTCTCACCCACGCCTACTGTTTTCAGGCCCGAACCATTTGTGTGGGTAAGAAGGAAGTTATTTGGATTCCTTTTTTCGGAATTCTTTTTTACCTCACGGGTTGCATTCTCTTAGATCGCAAGAATCATGAAAAAGCCGTCATCGGGATGCGAAAAGCCCAAGAAGCTTTAACGTTGAGAAACCTATCTATATATATGTTCCCCGAAGGAACAAGAAATAAGGGGAGCCAACAACTTCTGCCCTTTAAAAAGGGAGCTTTTTATATGGCAATCGATGCCCAAGTTCCCATTGTGCCTGTAGTCAGCTCTCAAATTGATGATCTCATAAGTCTTCCTAATAAAACCATAAAACGTGGCACAGTGCACATTGAGGTCTTTGATCCCATACCCACAAGGGGGATGACCCACGATGATTTGGATCGCCTCATGAAAATTTGTTATGACAAAATGCAAAATGAATTTTCAAAAATTAAATCTGTACCTTTTGAGAGCTAAACAACACCGGCAATAATTCTTTGGGGCTAATTTGGCTCCGAAAAAATTCTGAAAACTTATTTTATTTGTTTTGAAGTAGGCACGTACCTTGCGTAATGGGCATTTGAAGTTTTGAAACGTAAACCGTCAGGGAGATTTTTTGGGAGTGATGAGGAAGATACAAAACAGAAATGCGAAGGTACTAGACTCAGCATTGCTGTTAGCACAACGCATCACCTTGTTTCTGGGAATCTTTCGGACCTACTTATATTAATGAAGGAGAATACCATGCAAAAAATTACACTCATATTAGCCTCGCTTGTTGTGTCCGGGTTTTCAATGGCCACTCAAGCCGATCAAATGCGCCTCAATGATATCAATACTGATAATTGTGGTCGCGCCCAACACGAAGTTCGCTTGCTCCAGACTCGCTCCGTTCGCGTGGATGCAGATTGTAGCGCCTATGTTTACCGAGGATATCGTTCTGCTGCTGGAAGATATTACAACTACAGACTCTATACAACTATCGCAGCTCCTGATCTTCGCCCCGGAGTAAGAGTAAAACTCAACGACATTGATACTGACAACTGTGTATGGGCACGTAGCGAAGTAAGTCTTTTGAACACCCGTTCAGCTAGAATTTCGGCCGTTTGCAGCCCCTATGTTTATCGCGGGTATCGCTCTGACAACGGTCGCTACTACAACTACCGTCTCTACACGACCCTTTCGGTACGATAATTGGGGTCGTTGTTAGAACTTGGTCAAAAGAAATGTTAGGAGAAAAAACATGGTTACAAATTTGAAAAAAATAATTTTGCTAGGGGTGCTGGGATTAGCAGCACTGATCAATACAGGTTGTGGTGGAAGTAGCGGTGGAACGAGATTTGTTGCCGTTGTTATCCTTCACAACGGCCACTACGGTTACTACTACCATAATTCTTGGTGCGATTACATGAACGATTATTGCGGTACAGGCGATAATTGGGGAGTCGGCGGTCTCTATGGCTGCTATTACAACGGCCTCTACTGCAATAGTTTTTACGACGGCAATTACTGGTACAACACCCCCACAAATAATGGCGGCGGCAACGGCGGCGGCAACGGCGGCGGTAACGGCGGCGGCAACGGCGGCGGCAACGGCGGCGGTAACGGCGGCGGTAACGGCGGCGGTAACGGCGGCGGTAACGGCGGCGGCAACGGCGGCGGTAACGGCGGCGGCAACGGCGGCGGTAATGGCGGCGGTAACGGCGGCGGTAACGGCGGCGGTAACGGCGGCGGTAATTCCTTTGATCCGGGAACCGGGTGGAACGGCGGCAACAATGGCAATTCAGGCAATGGCGGTAACTGGAATTCTGGGAATAGCAGCAATGGCGGAAATTCTGGAAACGGCGGCAACAGCGGCAATTCAGGCAATGGCGGTAACTGGAATTCTGGGAATAGCAGCAATGGCGGAAATTCTGGAAACGGCGGCAACAGCGGCAATAGCGTAGGCGCCGGTACAAGTGACACCGATCTACAGAGAGCCCAGTTACAAAGTGCCGATCGAGAAGCTAAAGCCCAATCTTTAGTAGCTCAATTTCAAATGAGCGTTGAGAGTGCACGTCAACTTTCACAGTTGGCTGACAAGATGAACGAACTTTCAGTCCAAGGCCAAATGACCGATAAAGATCGTATCGCATTGGCTGATAGCGCACTTGGAATTACAGGCATCACTAATGCAGAGGTGACTGCGGCCATGACGAAAATGGCAAGTGGCAATAAGTCTGATGTGGACGGTTTAGTATCAAAGGCCGCCACACATTTGGGAATGCCTTCAACGGCGGCGCTCCGAGATCAGATTTTGCCTTCACTAGGAATTGTATTGAAGTAACATTACGACTCGCTAGTAGTACGGGGCCACTTGGAAGCAAGTGGCCTTTTTTTTACCAGCTAGATTTGTTGACACGACCTAGTTTAATAATATTTCCGTTGAGGTCTTCTCGGTAGCGAATTTCCATATTAACTTCGTCGGGTAAATCTGTTACATTGTCACGATTGATTCTAAATACCATTGTGCGAAGATCACCATCGTTAGAGAACGACCCTACACCCACAGCCTTGCCATCTAAGTGGAGTTGGGCTAGTGCATTTCGGACAGGAAATCCGTCATCATTTCTGACTTCAATTTCAATCCAACTTGCGCGAACACGATCGCGGTGAATACTTTGCACAGTACTACGGCTTGGGCTAGATTGCGAGAGATCAGAACTTGTGTCCTCAACTGAAATGAGAGTTTTATTTTCTAACTTGCTAACGGGAGTATCCCGAACTGGCAAATCTTCGGTTGGCGAAATGATTCTTGGCACAGCCTGTGGTTCTGAAGACCAAGTTCTATTTTTTGAAATACTAATATCAGAAATAAAAAGGTGCCCGGTTTGATTGCCATCAAACACAAAACGAATACCACGAATACGTCTACCGGGGTTGTCAACAAGTCTTGCCACGTCGATGCGCACTGACTGAAGTGTAATGTGCTTATTAATACTGCTTCCGATGGGACCAGAAAGAGTTGTAACACTTGAAAGGGGAACACTGAGAGGAACCAACGAATTATCGTAGTCAACAAGCTGAATATGAAAGTCAGTGGATGGAGCTGAATTCATCCAGTCAGCACCACGGCCTACTCTAAAATCTAAGGTAGCAAACTCAGTGAGGTCATAGCCTTTTCCAACGGGGAGCCAATTATTTTGAAAAAAAGTATCTGGTCCCGCACCATTCCAAGCTAAATTTGCAGCCCTGTAACTGGGATCATGTTCACTAACTTGCCCATGATCGATCCAAACATTGTTCACATCATGAAGTTGCCCTCGAGCGCCAACGCCTGCAACACTTTGAAAATTCTCTAAGGTAATTACCTTTTGATAATCAACTGCGATACTGTAGGTTCGATCAAAATTTGTAATATTGGAGAGGTAGTTGGGTAATGGAAGAATTGGATTAAACGGCGATTCAGAATCCTCAGTGCTTGCGTTTTTGACGAATGTCCTGAAAAACGGAATCACACTATCAATAGCAGTATTTTTTTGAGCTTCGGAGGTTCCCGATTGTCCAAACAGGGGTTGAGTGCCCACACAGCCTGAAGAATCACTTATCCTCCATTCGGTGTTATAAAAATTATGATTGGCTCCCCAAACAGCAAACATAGATTTTGGCAATTGGGGATTTTCAACGCCTTGAAGTTGCATTCTATCGAAGGGCTTCATACCGTCAAGATGTACAACGTCTCCATCGCACATAGGAAGTAAGACGTTCCAAGCCACACCATCGGCATTGAGAACACGTTCGGTTTGGCCGTCCACAGGGCCGATTTCAAAAATGGCTTTGATTGTCATAGCGGGGATGTGTTCTTTTGATTTCCAATTTGAATCTTCATCGCGATATAAATTATATGCGGCTCTTACGCCTTCACCACCTCGAGAATGGCCCATCAAACCAACTTGCGAAAAATCAAGTTTTCCATAGAGGTCAACACCTATTCCGTTAGTCCCGTTTTTAGGAGCCGTATGAGTTGTGTTCCAAAGGTTGAGTAAACTAAGATGCTTTAAAATGAGGCGTCCGCGGGCAAGATTTAAACCAAAATCCCCTTCTTGAGCAGTGCCGCCCGTAATGCCCCGATTGGCATTCACAGAGACTACGAAATAACCAAATGTCGCTAATTTATTAGCGATGTAATCATAACCTAAGTGATTTTTAATGACTAATTCTTCGCCGTTGCCACTGCCACCAGGGCAAGTGCCGGTGTATGTATACTGAACGCTCTCTTTGATACCTCCCTCCGTGGCAGCACAGGTGTTATGATTGCCATGAAGAATCATGATAATAGGGTGTTTTGTATTTCCCAAATCAGCAGGTCGATAAACTTTTGCCCATAGCTCTGTAACTACACCTGGCAATACTTCGTCGTCTTGTCTGGCGCCGAAATGGTATTCAGAAGTGGTCACAGGTACGTTTTTGTTTTCCATCACCGCCATGTCAAGAATGACTGGGAGAGCTGGTTCTCTTGGATTAGATATACGCCTTCCCCCATTTTGGCCGGCTATTGAAACGGCCTGCACCGAGGTTATTAAAATGGCCATAAGAGACAAACCGTAACTTACTTTTTTAATCATATTGCACGACTCCATAATTCCGTCAGACGAAATAGCAGAATCAATGCCACCATGGGGGAGCTTATATAAGGGATTGAAATTATATAGGTGTTAATAGACTAGACAGTGATGTCAATTATGGGTGAATCCGCGAGATGTGAAGAGAGATGTGAAGTTGTGAAATCAGGGGGATGCTGGGGATTACACAAATTGGCCACAAGACTAAGATCGTAATTTATTTTAAAAAAATTTAATCCGATAAGTATTATATGTCAGATGAATCAAATTACTGGAAGCTTTGCAGCAGTTGCAAAAAACCAATCACGTTTTGCGCTATTCACTGGATCTGCAATGTGTCTACCTGCAACCAAAAGCGAACAGGTTGGGTCTTCTGCACTGTGGGATGTTGGGATGCCCATGTGCCCAAGATGAAGCACCGCGAGTCATGGGCACTAGAACAAACTGCCCCAAAACGGTAACTTGCAAATGATATAAATAATTCTTTACAGGAACAAAATTGCTCGATATTCCACCGGTGGATCTTATACAGGATCTAGGAATCTAAATTTTAAGGAGAGGAATATTCAGTGAAAAAACTAAATGTGTTTTTTTGTTTTATGATCTTGATGGTATCGTCTTTAGCTATTGCCGAACAAAAACCAATAAATCTAGATTGTAAAAACGCTGCATACACTGTGACAGTTAGAGAAGTTCATGATGGTCAGTACCTTTACTATAAGATTAAAGCTTTTAGTTTGTTTCTAAAGCAAAATCTTTACACTGGTACAGGGGGAATCAAAGCCGGCCAAAATGGATTTTCAATTACTGATGGATTTAACTTCACCTTAACTGTAAATACCTCACATCAATTTCCCAATGGAGCCTATGAAGCCAATGGTAATCAAGTTGGTCCCCTCGCATGTTGGATTAGGTAATGTAGAATAATTTAGCTGGGGCATCCCTCACGGGGAGCCCCGAAATTTTTCAAGTGGTAACAGAAAACGAGCCAAAAAAAATAAATATTCACACCAAAACAAGTAAACCGCTCTTCAATTTACATACAATATCTCTTAAAAAGCTTTTCTTGGTCTTTAATGATTTTGATATCTGACTCAAGAAGAACTTGTTTTTCTGCACAAGTTAACCCGGTGGCCTCGCCACAGGACTGATTTTGATGATTATTGAAGATGGCGTTGGCTCGACCAAGTTCACTCTGACGAAATTCACAATAGTTCTCGCCTGCAAATGACGTTGCTGAAAACGCTAAAATACTAACCACCACTGAAATTTTTAATTTTGAGTTCATAATTCCTCCGATTATTAATGCCAGAATATTTTTCCAGCACGATGCATTCCAAGAAGGTCTTCATGGCGCCATTTCATTAGATTAATTACTCCATTGAGTGGATCTTTGACACCAAAATTTTTGCCATCTACGTGCCATGATTTTATGACCATGGCACGCAAACTGCTCAAGAGATTTTCATGTTTTGGACGCTCTTGGGGATAGCCTTATCTTTCTCGATAAATTCATTTGGCGCTGCCATTGTGGACCCTTCTATTTTTATATCTCTTAAAGGTAAAGACCTACCAGCAAAAGACCTTCAATACATCACAAACGGAAAAAAGCGAACACTCAGCCCAGACGAAGCGTGGGCCTTGAAAACTAAGGAAAACTTAGACCTTTCACTCTTAGAACCTGACGACACTACGAATATGTGGACGGGAACGAGTACCGAAGCCGATGAAGCTAAAGACGACGCTATCCCCGTTAACAATGAAGAAACGGTTAAGTTTACCGGTTTTTTAAGAGCCGTTGATGGAACTATTAAATTTAATATAGAAAAACAAGTTGCCGCGTCTTCATCGCAAACATTTATTATTCAAGCCGGTAAAACTTTACATAATTTATTTCTAAGAAAAAATCTACTGAGACGTTTAGGGTATCAAATTGCACCCATAAAATATTTGCCTCAAATTAGGATCAAGCTCGCAGACGTTTTTTCAAAAACTATCTTTTTGGCCAGTCTGATTAGTAATGGAGACGGTGAAAAAGAGCGCTGGGTTGTCCCAGAACAACAAGGCGATGATCCGCTTATTGTGACATTGCAAGATGTGGCGGTCATGGAAGCCGGCGTTTCAAACAATGTGGCCATGGGCCCCCCCATTGATATTAACAATCCCTTTCAGCCTCAGGATTTAAGAATTCTTAAAGCATTAGCCGTACCCTTTGGTCTTGTGGACTTTGCAGAGAGCGTCAATGAGGCCGATTGGTATGTAGGACGAATTGAGAGTAAACAAATTACGTTTAGAGTTGGTGATATTGCCAATTTTGCCTGCACATTAGATGATGCCCTTTGGATTTTAAGAAGGCTCTCAAAACTTAAACGAGAAGATTATGAAAAAATTGTCAAAGAGGCCTATTTCCCCGATGACGTGGCCCTGGTTTTTATTGAAAAGTTAATTGCTCGTAGAAATTCTTTAATGGATATCTTTAATTTAAAAACCGATGACATTCCTGCTTCAACAAGAATCACTCATCTACCTGACCTCAAAGACGGAAAAATTCTAAAGAAAGAATGGCCGGGGTACGCTAGCCATTTTGCTTGGAACGATGAAAAATCTCCCTTGGTCGGTTTGGGTTGGTATGGCCTCTCTATGCTTCAAAGTAACACCGTAGAAAATCTCATTTTAAAAGCAAACAACCTATTGCCTGGTCTTAAAATCGCCGACCAAATTAATAAGCACGGTCAAGAAATGTACACTAATGCCGTAGCTGAATTTATTAAGACAGGAGAAAATAAAGAACAATCCATTGGCGCTTGGGTAGCACCTCTGTGGGGAATGGGTTTTGATATTTCAAGAAATGTTGTCATTGGTGCTTATTTGGGTACTAACAATTTAGTTCAGCTTGCAGACACCGTGAGCTTTAATGCCAATGCGGGACTTGTGATCGGGTTTGACGGACTTGAGCCCAGTTGGGGTTTGCAAGGAGTCGTCCAGGGGCGCACGTCTCTTAGTTTAACTCATATCAAACCCATCAAAGGACTCAAAGAGGCCATCACCGAGCCGATAAAAAACGAAATTGTCCCTTGGCTCTATAGAAGCGGGTCAAATATTCTAAAAATTGCTGCTGATGTAAAAAACCACCAGGCAGGTCATACGCCTGATGAAATAGCAAAAGAAATGGCTGAGGATTTGTCCCAACTCAAAAAAATTGTAGATGTAGGTGAATCTCTTTTACTCACTGAATCTATTGATAACGCAAATAGCGTAACGGCATCGGTATCTGGGGGGTTCCCCCTTTCTCCTTCTGTGGGCCTCACTGTTGGTAACAACAATAGCGTCGTCTTATCTCGAATACATTTTTTTAGAAAAGACACTAATACGATTGAAGTTTATAGGGACGACGGAGAAGTCGCCGGCCTCAACGTTTCATTTCAATATGCAGCGGGTGGCTCGGCGCGACTTCCTGTAGTTTCGCTTTCTGGAAAAACTGTGGTCGGAGAAGGCCGGTCAAAGATTTTCAAGGTGAATATTAATCCTGATCCAAAACAAAATCCCAAAGTCTTTGAAACAGCAGCGGCTCTTTCGGCGGTTCTGGGGAGCGCCTCGGTCAAACCCCTAGAAGATCTAATAAAACCTCTCTTGCCAGCAAAGATTAAAGTCAAATTTCACGATAGCTCAAGTAGTTTTCAATTTTTTCACTTGATGAGAAGAACTCTTAAAACCAACGGAATAATTGATGTTCAAATGCCAAATGGAGACGCAGGCCGTTTTCTATCTCTAAGTGAAGGAAAACAAACCGGCTCCCACTATCAAACACTGGCCACTGACGCTGCTAACTTTTTGATTCAAAAACTTACCGATGGATCCAATGTAAACGTCAATACCCAAGGGGCACCCAACCCAGGGCAAAGCCTTCTTGGACACTCTCAAACAAGAAATGTCTCATTTCAATCCAAGTTTGATGACGACATCACCCTTCCCTATGTTCGAATTCAATACCGATGGGAAGGCTGGAATATTTCTGTTGAAAACACGAAAAAATTAATTCAATCCCTCAAAGCCAGATATGGCTATAAGCTCTATGACGATGAATTCTTATTCGATGCTCAATCTATCAAACTTTATTATATAGCATTGGCTTTGAATTTATATGAACCGGGCTTAATGCACCTCTTGTCAATGTCGCCTGAAGATGAATCTCATCTTGAGGAGAAGTATTCGACAAGAAATGGCTGCGTGGTTAACTTGCATTATCCTGAGAATATGACCAAAGCGCAGCGAGATTCATGCAAATCTCAGAGTGACTTCAAAGATACTTTTGAAAAAATTCGAAAAGGTGAAACTGACAAAGTGAAATCAGCGCGGCAGATTATGAAGTTGGCGTCGCATTTAGAGCAATTTACAGATTTCGACGATTTTATGAGCTCTATTGGCGGTGAAAACAATCTTTATTTAGCGTCTAGTATTAAGGGATTTCGCACGGGCAGCGAAGTGAAAATTGACCAAGAAAAAACAATTATTACAGCGCGCACCAAGGGTTTGGCTGACTTGAATTTTCCAAATGGTGTCATAGACTCCCTACAAGATCCAAATATTTTGGGAGTTGGAGACGGTGAACTTTATATGCAATGGCTCAGGGATATACTCTAAATGATTAAACTAGCACTTTTATTTATTAGTTTTGTTTGCCAAGCTTCAGAATCCGTTCCCCTCATTCCTAATGACTCTCTTTTTGATAGGCAGTGGTCTCTCTATAACGATGGTAAGCACAGTGTGATCATTCGTCATGACGAATTCCACAGGATTCCTCAATTGGGAAAAGAAGGCGTTGATATTGGATGGCTTAAAGCCCAAGACCTCATTGCTCAAAAAGCGAAGTCTCAAGTGGTCGTCGCTGTCATTGACTCAGGCCTTGACTATACTCACCCCGATTTGGTTAACCGCATAGCCCCAGGAGGTTGGGATTTTCTTTCTAACGGCGATAAAGTTTCAGATTTGATTGGCCACGGTACCCATGTCAGCGGCATCATCGCTGCTAATACAGGTAATGGTCTTGGTGTCGCAGGAATTGCTCCTGAAACCGTAAAAGTATTGCCCCTCCGAGTGTTATCAGAGTCTTTTGTCAATATGGTTTTTAATGGCAAACCTATATCGGAGTACGCGGCCGAAGCCATCAGGTATGCAGTTAGTCATGGTGCAAAAATTATTAATATGAGTTTTGGCTGGCCACAAATGGTAGATACTCAAAATGTCAGAAATGCTGTTAAGGAGGCCATTCAAAGTGGCGTTCTCATTGTTGCTTCGGCGGGAAATGATAGAAAAAATAATCCCACCTACCCTTGCTCCTACGAAGGAGTCCTCTGCGTTGGTTCTCTAACAAATACTGGTGAGATGGCTTTTTATTCAAACGTCGGCGGTGTTGTAGATCTGGTGGCACCTGGTGATGGAATAGTAAGTACATTTTCAACCACCAAAGAATCGGGTCACTTGAGAATTCATGGTTATGAAATACTTGGTGGGACAAGCCAAGCAGCTCCTGAGATTTCTGCCATTGCTGCCATTATCAGAAGTGCGTTTCCTGAAATAAGTTTAGACGAATTGAAGGCAAGAATCTTATTGTCCACCTCACAGGTTGCCGAGAAAAGTTCATCGTTGTACGGATTTCCTAACATCACCAAATGTTTAGAACAAAAACCTCAAACCGTTTATTTACCCTCTTTTAAAGAGCAAAGTGAATTTGTCATTGATCCAAATACACTAGAGATTTCAGGTCAAGTACAGCTAAAAAATCTATGGGTAGAGGCAAGCGACGTTCGTGCTTCTATATTAATACAAGATATTGAGGTCGGAAAAAAAGAAACCAGCACTCTAAACACAGGACAATCGGTTTCTATTCCCTGGAAATATAAGTTTAATTCTCTTGATGACGCCTCAAAATTTAATATTGCTTTGAAAGTGACAGATAGTAGCGGCAAAACTTTACTATTTAATGTCCAACTTACTGGAGTAAGAGCTTTAGGAAAATTAGAACCCATTAAAAGAATAAATGTTTCAGACAAAGGGGCTTGGGTGGGTTTTAATGGAAGAAACTACTTTTCTACCATGGCCATTGGGGATTCCTATCCAAAGAAAGCAGGGCTTCCCTTTTTCTACCAGGTGGTTAAGGCTGATAATAACGGATCTGTAGTTGAAGTTTTTGATCCTACCAATCAAAATCCTCTGGGAACAATTACCGTACCAGACGTTCAGAGAGTTCAACAAGTTATTCAAATTGATGCCGACGGCGATGGACAACTTGATTGGCTTTTTACAGGAATTGTGGCCAAACAAAATTCAGCACTTTTTCAATTTTATTTTTTAAACTCTAAGTTCGAATCTCTCTGGGGAAAATCGGCTCCCTCTATTTGGCAAGTACCTTTAGATAATAGATATGGTAACCTCATTGTCAGAGACTATGCCAACGGTAGTTTTTGGATTAGAGAAAACGGGAGAGTCATACCAGGATTCATAGCCCGATCGGTACTTCCTGATATTGATAATTATAAGGCCCTCGATCGAAGACGAGGGCAGAGCGCTAACCACTTCTTATATCTTATGCCCAAGAATGTATCTGAGGGTAATATTTTGAATCTTCAGCTTCGTGGTTTAGACAGCATGAGTTTTCGTGATGGTTTGAGAATGAAATATCCTGAGCTCTATCTTCGAGGATTTGTTCCCCCCTCTGTAGAAGACATGAAAAATGGCAGGCTCAATTTGCTTTTCATGGCCGGTCGCGATCTTGAAGCTCAAATTCTACTAATGCAATTAAGCAAAACCGATGATTACAAGCTCATTATTCACCGCGAACTTAATCCCTTGACCGTGAATAAATCCCCCAGCGTCTCATATGGTGAAAATTTTAACCACAATGGCATAGCATTTTTTGATATCGATGAAGACAGTGGCTCGGTCACGTGGGTAGATTCGACAGGTAACCCGATTGATTATTCCGAATTTTCATTTCATGATACTGGCAATCCTGTATTGGGATTAATCAAAAGTTATAGATTTAATAGTGGCGAAAAGTTTGTTTTCTTAGAATCAAATTTTGACTTGATCGGAATTCATCAAGGTAAAATGGCAGTTTCGCCCATTGAAAGAGACTCTAGCTTCCCGTATCAAATGTTCAGCGAGATGTTCACCTCGGTCCTTGTTGGCACTTCAATTCATCCTGAACCTGGTATTTTTGTGGATTCAACCCTTGTTCGCGGTAATCAATTGTCCATTGCAGTTTGGAATTCTACAAAAGAAGTTTTAGAGAAACCCCTAAAGTATTCTCTGCAAATGCCCAGTCAATGCGTTCAAATGAATCCAATTCAATTGCGTGCTGATGAACCGAGTTTTGCCCTACCCTTGCTTTGCCGACATGATAAGGACGTAGAGCTTAGAGTTTATGGCGGTTTAAATTAGTTAATATAAACTTCCTCCGTCGAATTGGTCACTCTCGTTTAAGTTTCAATGAATGTCTTGAATCCAAAATAGAACTAATTGGCGACTATATTCACGATCACAAGAGGCTTCACGTCTAAGGCTTTTCTGACAGTACGACGAGCAACTGCAGCGATAGATTGCTCTCTGGTAAACCCATCAGTGTTATCTGCAATCCAATGAATGAAGGCATCTTCGGACTGATACTGAATGTCTTCAATCAATTGCTTTTTTAGCTTTTCAGAACAAAGAAAACCCTTTAATTGAATGCTCGGGGACCTTAATAAATCTGTTCCACGATTGGTAACTCGGCAAGTGATAACGACTATTCCAGCCTTGGCTGCTACACGCCGCTCTAAGATCTCTACATCATCGAGGGCTCCAACTGAATCTCTAAACACCCAATGGCGACCGGTCTTTACCCTCGACTCGGGGCTAACAATAGACGTTTTTCCGTCAAATTCCCAGACTTGACCATTTTCAATTACTGATACTTTTTCATTTTCCAGCCCAAACTCTCTAGCCGTCTCTGCATGAAGTGCCAAATGTCGGTATTCACCATGCACGGGAATAAAATGTTGAGGCTTTACTAAATTGAGGAGATCAAGTTGTTCGCTTTTGTATGCATGACCACTCACGTGAATGTTCTTCATGTCTTCGTAATGGACAATGGCCCCAAGGCGAAATAATTCGTTTACCACAAATGAAATTGATTTTTCATTGCCGGGAATATTTCTTGAACTTAATATAACTACGTCGTCGTGTTGAATTTTTAAATACCGATTTTCGTTTTTTGCCAATCTCAACAGGCTTGAACGAGCTTCGCCCTGACTTCCAGTGCTTAAAACAAGAACTTCATTTCTTTCGTACTGGCCAATTTCCTCTATAGGTCTTAAAAGCGAAAGATCATTGGGCAAAAAGCCTTCGTCTATGGCTATGTTCACGTATCTTTCCATACTCCTTCCCGATAAAAACACCTGTCGCTTATGTTTTTTTGATATATCAATGAGTTGATGAACGCGGTGAATGTTGCTCGCAAATAAAGCCACAATAACAGTGCCAGTAGCCTCTGATACGAGATGGTCTAACTCTTCATTTATTGATTTCTCACTGGCTGAATGCCCGCAGCGCTCACTGTTTGTACTATCTGACAAGAGTAGAATGGGCTTTCTAGCCCCCAATTCTTTTAATCTTTTCTTATCACTGGCTGGCCCGACGTAGGGAGTTTCGTCAAATTTAAAATCTCCACTATGTACAATAAGACCCAACGGAGTTTCTATAGCTAATGCAAAAGTTTCTAAGGTGGAATGAGTAACATGAATAAATTCAACATTAAAACATCCCACATCGACGGCGTCTCCCGCCTTGACCTTGTATGTTAGTAATTTGTCCCCCACTCCGTGCTCTTGACATTTATCAGTGATGAGACGACCAGCAAACCGACTACAATAGATGATTGGCAGTTTAATTTTTTTTAGAAGAAAAGGAATCGCCCCAATATGATCTTCATGGCCGTGGGTAATAACGAGACCTTTAATTTTTGCTTCATTTTCAATCAAATATGAAAAATCGGGCAGGACCAGATCAAGACCCAACCAATAAAGATCAGGAAACAAGACCCCGCAGTCCAGAAGAAGAATCTCGCCTTCAAATTCGATGACCATGAGGTTAAGACCGACTTCACCAAGCCCGCCAAGCGGAATGACTTTTAAGGATTTATTCATTTAGAAGTCCGCCACCATTCCGATGCCAAAACTTCCAGCCTTGTAACTCGATGGTCTATCTGGGTAAGGCACAGTACCATCTGGGTTAGAGGGATCGCTGCTACTCGTATTGATGTAGCCGTCGCTTGACAACAAATCTAATTTTGTTTCTGCAATTAATTTAATACTTCGAGAAAGCGAATATTTTATGACTAGAGCCCCTGCAATTCTTTCGTCATCGCGGCGGTTGGGCAGTGAGTAACTGAGATAGCCATAGCCGACTCGTATGAGAGCCAAAACTTGATCTCCAATTATTCTTGCCAAGCCCAAGTAAATTTCTTGGTCTAAAACGTAATTTGTAACGTAAGAATCTTTGACAAGGTAATTATACCCAGCCAAAAGTTGATCTCGCTTCGTAACTTGTTCAGTAAATCGAAGATAAAATACAGGACCACCGAAGGATTCGCTGGGCCTGATTTCTCTCTTATCTAATTGGTAACTTCGAAGCAAATACCCCGAAGCGAAATCGATAGTAGATTTTTCTGTTAGCCTACCAAAAAAACCAGCCTCGCCAAAATAGTATTGACTGCTCAGTTTTCGACTAACCAAAGTGTTATTCGATAATGATACTCCGGTACTTGAATAACTCGTCTGCCCCGTACTCCCGCGAGTAAATAAAGAAGTCTCGGGTAAAAAAGCGATATTATATTGAGCTCTTCCTTCTAATGTAGAATTTGAAAGGTAAGACGGATCAGTTGTCGATGTCGCCGTAATCAGCGGATTTGTAAAACCGTCCATAGCATAGTGCAATTCCATTTCAAGAGCGTTTCCACTTTGCCCTTTAATTTTTGAATTAACAATGCCCTCGACCAGAGATCTGGGGAGCCTCAAATATTTTTCGTTGGGAGCGAGGTCACTGCAGCTCTTGTAGTGTCCACCGACTGAAAAACTTGTTGGATCTGCATCATTAATATAGAGTTTACCCCTCCCTTCATAGTCGAAATGATTTTGAACAGTATTTTGCACGTATTGTTCGAATAATCCTCCGGCCTCAAGAGAGCCGAAGAATGAAGAAGGTTTTAAGTGGCCTTCGACTTTCGGTACGACAGCCAAAACTCCGTCGCTCACAGCCCGGGAGTTATCATAAAATACATTATATTCGTAACGTGAGGTAACACCTACACTGGCGCGTAATTCAGGTTTATCGGGAAAGTCATCAGCCCTTGTCTCCAAACCTACCAGCAAAAATAGTGTAAATACTTGAAGCCATCTCATCTGAATGGCTCATTTGTAGCCGGAAAAGGGGCACGAACCTGAATTTCATCAATTTGCTTTTGCAAAAGATGTACATCTAAGTCGTTGCCGGCAAGAGGTATAAGAAAAGGCCGGCCTTGCCGATTGGGGATATTAGCTAGACAATCATTGAGGATCGAATGAAATGGCCGAATGCCACTTTGATACTTGCTTACTTCAAGAATCTGGCGAGCCATCACCGAATCGCCAGTTTTATTTGTAGAGCCAGATACCTCCCCGCATATTTTTTGGTATAGAAAGTAAACTCCTGAGATTTGAGAAAAATGGCTTTCAAAACAACGCTGTACCTCTGAAATACCCGCTTGTCTCCCCGCTGAGGCTTCAATTTCTAGCCTCTATCTCCATCTGATGCTGAACGAAGGGAGCATTCTTTGCCAAAAATTTTTAAGACGTCTTTTACAATTTCTTGATCCTGATTGTTGCGAAATTGTGCGTGGCTTGGCGAAACGCCAAGAACGAGCGTCATGATAAATCCCAAGCCTAAAAAATAATAATTATTCAAACTTCTTTGTGTCATGAAGCAAGGGGTCATTGATGATTGTCCTCAGTTGCACCTCAGCGGGGTAGAATTGTGGCTCTCCCACGTCTGAATTGATCTTTGTCTTTTTAAGCAAGAAAAGTGATTTTGGAATTTTCTCCAGTTTTGCTTGCTTGGGTTTTCCTTGACCAAAACCGAAAATACAAAATGAAATAATTAAAATTAAGAAATTCACTTTTACTTTCCTTTCTCGGTCGGTTGGGCCGATGGTTTTCTGTCCTCAGTCTGAATGGTCATTTCAAACCACTTTCCCCATTGTCCAAGATCCTTAGCTTTTACAAAATATTTCTTAGCCGTGTTAAAGTCTTTTTGAATGCTCTGAGAATATATTCCTAAAAGATAATTCGCTTGGGCAAAGTGTGGCGAAATCTTTTGAAGGGCAACGATCAGGTCACTTGACTTACCTCCATCATTTTGAATGAGGCTATTTGAGAATTTGGCCATGGTAAGCATGGCTTTGTCTCCATCTGTTCCCCCTTCAAATGAAAGCATCTCGTTTGATTCCTGATTTTTACCTTCAACCAAGAGGCCATCTGCTAAGAAAATTCGAGCACGTATCGTTGGTATTTCCTGAGTTTTAATTTCATCCATCAAACTTTGCAGCTCATCCATGAGTCGAAGGTTTAAGAGCAAATAGCCCATACTGATTTGAAGTTCGTTATCGGAATCCGTATTTCTTAACCCTTCAGCTAAAGTCAGTTTTGCAAGTTCTGGCCTACGAACTTCTAGAAATAACCTTGAGATAAAACTGTAGGCACGGCCGTTTTGAGGATCATCGCCAACAGCCTGCTGGGCAAAAGTCAAAGCATTTTTGAGTTGCTTTTCGCGAATCGAAACTTGAGCCAAACTCAATTTCCATAGTGGACGATTTTCAGATTTTATTGCCTTTTCAATAATCTCCCGATATTTTTGAGATTGAGCTCCCTGGTATCCGGTTAAAAATAAACTGGAAGCGCATTGGGGATCAGAAAGTTTATCTGCGCAGTCGGCCATCACCCTACGTGACTCAACCCAATCACCTATTTGACCAAGTCCATGTGCCCAAGCTAGATACAAATAGTTATGAGGACCACCTAAAATTGCTTTTGGTGCTTGATTTGAGACCTCGCTCCATTCTTTTCGATCAAAAGCAAGTTTCAGAGGAACAGATTCAGATGGCCATGGTATAATAATATCGCCAGGATCTTCAACGGGGTTTGTCCTTAAGAGTTCCGGTCGGACTAAAGCAATGCTGCCGGGGCTCAGGCGAATCAAACCTTGGACGGCTTGATCAATTGCTTCGTTAGAGTAAATATCTACGGCCAACTCTAATGACTTTTTGTAATACGTTATCGCTAGCGACTTAAACAGGCTAGGATTTATGGTCGATAATTTTTCGGCAATAGCTCCGCCATCTGCTAGGGCCAGGGCCATCCAATCATTGTCGCTTGTAGCTTGAATTTGAACATAGAGTTTTGAAATCAACTCCCAAAGTTCCAACGCCGTTTGACTATCTTTCGAAAGATCTATAGAAAGAAGTTCGTCCCTCGTTTTCCAAGTAGCCAAATACGTGCACCCCGCCGAGGCGTGATTGGCTTGGGCCGACAAGCTATGAGAATATTTTTTCTGAATGACCTGAATGGCACGACAGTCTGTGAGGGCTTGCTCTTTAGCATTCAAAGTTGCCTTTGGTTTAAATAAGAGCTGGGCACGTTCAAAAAGAGCACGAATGACAAAATCCCTCCCTCCTGTTCCACTGATATAGCGTTTATAAATTTTCAAAGCTTCCTTTTCATTACCCGAAAGTTGGTAATAGTGGGCCGCACGAATCCATTCTTCATCGTCACTCACTCTTCGAGCATAAGCATCTTGATCCACTGCTGCTTTGTCATATTGATGCATTCCGGCTCTTAAAACAGATGCGTTAAGAAAACTCTGGGCTGAAATCGGATCTTTACTATATTTTTTACCAATGATTTCAAATTTTTCAGCCGCTTGGTCAAATCGTAACAGGGACTGATCATTGGCAGCCATCAAAAGTTCTGACCGAGCAACATAGGGACTTTGAGGATAATCTTTGATCAGCCTTTCAAGAATTCTATTGCTAGAAGATATTTGAGCGAGTTGACGATAAAGGACTCCGGCTTTAAATAAGGCCAGAGGAGCTTCAGACGAACGAGGAAAGTTAATGGGAAATCGCTCGTATTGAGCCACGGCCAAAGCCGTTTGTCCGGTGTTTTCTAAACGCCAAGCTGCGCTCAGTTCGGGAGCTCCATATCTCAGAGAGATATCGCCCA
>JAHFAE010000023.1:28507-35171 GCA_023250675.1 Oligoflexia bacterium
ACTGAATCCAGATCCACAAATTGCGACTGGTTAACCAAACGCCTGTTGGTCTCAGCAACTTTTAACCAATTGTTTTCAAGATCGTAGGTCATAGAAATAAGTCGTAACGCACTTGTCGCTACGGACGTCGTTTTCTTGTCTTTTAAGATTAGTTCAAGAGACTGTCTCGCCTTATCAAATTGATTGCGAGAAAAGAATATTTCGGCTGCCCTGTACAGTACAGTTTGCCTTCGAGTTCCGTGCTCGATAGTGCCGGCGTAGAATGAAACCGCTTTAAGAAAATTATTTTCAGCCTCGTCAAGAGCCGTGGGCGGCAAAAGTAAGCCAGATTCATTTCTCATTGGCTTAATACTTCTATCATCTTGCAATTTTACATCATTCTTTTTTGCTTCTGAAAGCAAGTAACCGTAAGCTGCTTCTTCTTGAGATTCTCTGCTTTCAGAATTTTTTACTACTTCAAGATAAGTAACAGAAGCTTCTTTGTAGCGGCCGGCAAAATATTGAAGTTCTGCCAATTCAAAACGGGCTTGGGCGACAAGTGTGCTATATGAATATTCCTCTATAAATCGTCGATAAAGTTTAATGGCGTAATTATAGTCTTGCGCCGATTTAGTTTGCTTGGCCTGTTCACCATAAAATTCTGCACTAGCTAAAATATGAATCTCGTACAAATCCCTTGCTTCCACTGTAGAAGAAACGTCGTCTGAGTACTTCAGCCAAAATGGAGATTCAGGCCCCAGTGCCTGAACAAACTTATTGCGTACACCTTGAGCTTTGGCTCGAGCGTCGTCATTAGTGTAACTTTCGATGACTTCATTCATAAATCGAGGGGCCATTCGGGCCAAAGGCCTCTTAGCGACAAACGAGAGATAACTTCTACGACTTTCCTCTTCTTTTTGAAGACGACGATAGATATTGGCAAGCCTTTCAGTCACAAGAGAATCAGAGGTTTCGTCTAACTCAAAACTCAATCCTTTTCCCTTCAAATATGCGAGATAATCAATTGCTTCATCATGTAACGTTTCTGTGCCAGGATCGCTCGAACTTGAATTTTCTCCGGTGAGGTTGAGTAATTTTTGAAATATTTCTACGGCTTCTGGATATTTACCAATGGAATAGTAGGTAGCTCCTAATTTGTAGTAAGCTTTCATCTTAAAAATATTTTCTGTCTCAGAGAGATTTTTGTACTGCACCATAGCCTGATCAAACTTTCCTGCGTCAAAATAATATTCTGCCAGGCGCCATCTGACTTCACTTGCCAAATCGGAGTAAGGATGAACCAAAAGCATTCTCTCGTAGATCTGCGCTGCCTTTTCTGAGCGACCTTCGTCAAAGAGACAATATCCCAGCAAGTAGTGGGCCCGATCGCTCAGGGGGCTACCCGGAAACCTTTTGAGTATCATCGCTGAAAAATAGATTGCCTTGCCGTAATTGGGAGCGGGAAGGTCCGGTGACTTTTCTAGTTTTCCTGATTGAAATAGGCCAAGCTGAATTTCATATTGCTTCATATTTGCGGTGAAATCAAAACCAGCACGATCGTAGTTGAGTTGTGCCATCCTCATCATAAGAGAATCGTCGAGACTTTCAATCCCATTTGCCTTGGTGTACTCATTTATTTGACTTAATACTTCGCTATTACTTTTTGAAAGTACACCTTCTAATTGAGTGACTTTTTCTTCAAACCTGTCCTGCAGAATCTTTTGTCGCCAGTATTTAAGATCATCTTGGGTATCAGAGAGAGATTCAAAGAAATCATCTGACTCGGCCGTGTAAATACCCACTGCCTCTCGCCAAAGATTTTCTAAATCGTTGGCTTTAGTCAATGTAGAAAATAATAGTCCAAAAAACAAAAACAAAGACATATTAATTATCTAACGCTCCATAAATTCATCTAATGATCGAATTCGTTGCTGGTAATTTTCTAAGACTTCATCCATATTTCGAGCCCCCTGACTTCGAGCCATCCAAATGATTTCCATTCTGCCTAATTCAGCCTTGAGACTCAGGGCTCTAAACCCCTGTCCTAAGCGGTCAATATTTTCTTTGTATTTCTTTGAAAATTTTTCCCAAGTTCTATTTTTTAATTTGTCTATGGTGGACAAGTAGGTTGGCAGCTCATCTTTTTTTAAAACAGTAGATCGTGCCAGCTCTCTACTTAAAGAGAGTTGAAACAAAAGGTCAGACTCTAATGTCTTTTGAATATCTGGCCCTATCCACTCTCCAACAAGTTTAAGTTGTTCACGAACCTTTAAAGGCAGCTCTTTTAACCCGGCCCACTTTATATTACTTGAATGAATTTGGGTTAAACTCTCTTTAGCGTCCAAAAAGGCGATTTGCTTTTTTGAAAAATTATCGATGTCTCGACGCAGATCCGAGAACTCACTGGCGGCACCATCTTCTCTTGCCTCCACTAGCGACAAATATGCTTTTAAATAACGGGATTGAAAATAATTTGAACTAGAAATTTTTAGATAGCTCCCACTTTTTTGAATCCCCTCGTAGTTGCCGATAATGACATCGAGAAGTACCCTTGCTGATTCATATTTTTTTACTTTAAAAAATATCCAACTAATCTCTTCTAGCGCATCAATGTATAGGTCTGAACTCGATGACACAGCTTGATAATATTTTATAGCGTCATCGTACATGTATTGAGCTACGGATATCCTCGCTCGAGCAAGATTGTATTGATTTTCTAATCCCAACTTAGTGAACGCGCTCACATCTGCTTTTGACAATAAGGCAGAGGCTTTTGCCGGGTCATGAAGAGCTAATGCAGCCGTAGTCCGTAGAATCAAAGCTGGCCAAACAAATTTAGAGTTATTTTTTATTTTTTTAAGGAATTCTTCTGCCAGGGGTGGTTTTCTCTTTTCAAGATAGAAAAGACCGCAACTGTAAGCTGACTTTGCAACTACCGATTCGTCAGCCATGGTAACAAGACGATTACATTCTTCTTGAATTAAATTCGCTGACCCCACGATAAAAAGGGATTGTATATATCCGTCTAATCCTAGTGGAGAAAAAAGGGTGGGATATTCTGATTCCAAATAGGTGTAATCTCTATAAGATTGAAAGAGATCACCGTTAGTTATTCTAATTTGGGCATCAGTAGCAACGTCTTTGGCAGAAACGGCAGCAAGGCCACGATGTTGGATGAGCAGAAAAAGAATGAAAAAATATTTCGCAACCACTCAACCTCCCTGTCGAGTGAGGCCGTTAAAAAATGGCCTAAATACCCACTAATACTATATTTATTTTAATTCTTTTGATTGATTTGAGCCATTGATTTTAACTTTTAAATCAGGGCGATCCTTAAAATCTGTAAGGGCCCAACCTTTTTCATATCCGACTACCTGGACTGCTACATTCTGACCTTTGTCAACCTTGAAGGATCTCTTACTTTCGGTGGGAATTTTATAATCGTTTATGTAACTGAAGATGCCCGTGTCGTTACCCTGATAAACCACATCAATTTTTAGTTCGTGGACCCCGGGTACAAGGGGGCCTTTGAATATTTTGGTTTCCCTACCAAAGTTCTGTTTTCCTGTGTTGCTGTCTGAATAAAAAGTAAATACCCGATCATCGTCTACCAGATACGTTAAAGAGAAAATCTTATACCTGGAACTCATTTCATTGACGTGGGTGATCGTCACAATCGGAAACGTCGATTCGATAGCCTCAGATTTGAGGAGCTGGTGAAAAAGCATCAACTGAGTTTTCTTATTTAACACGTCCTCTTTCATTTTATCGATGTCTTCTTTTATAACTTCTGAATCAGATTTAGACTCTTTTCGGGCCGAATCGGTTAAAGTGGGAGGTGCCGCCAAAACGGCCGAAAAAGCAAATGTTAAAAAAAAGAAAGATATTTTCAATCGTCCTCCATCAGCGGAATTTCGAGTCTCTGTCCTGGTCTTAACCGCGTGTGAACCGACATTCGATTACGCTTCAAAAGACTTAAGAGCGAGATTCCAAAATCTCGGCTTATGCTTTTGAGAGTATCACCAGCAGAAACTTTGTAAAGATTGCGGTTGCCGCTTGTCGCTACACGCTTTGTTGTCAGACTTGAAATTTGAGCTAAAAACCTGTCTTTTCTTTCTCGCGGAATTCGAACTACAAATCCTTTTGGAATCGGGCGATACCCAGACGTGACAGGTCTAGTAAAATAAGGGTTATACAGTCGAGCCCGTTCTAGACCATCGTCAGAATCACTTTCTAGGCGAATGGCCTGAGACATTTCACTAAAATACAGGGTTTTTGGCAAAGCCACTTCTTCGAAAGTGAGCGCGGGACTTACCTCTACCCTACCAAAGTACCGATCAATATGAGACTCCACTTCAAGGGCTGCCAAGAACTCTGCGAAAAAATTTTCACTAGCGAATCCGAATCGCCTACCTGTTGAGGCCCAAACAATTTGGTTAATGTCGTCAGATTTAAGTTTTTTTCTTATATTTGCAACCCCGGCAGGACCATGGTTATACCCTGTCAGAGCTAACGACCAACTCCCCAACATTTTATAGTTTGAACGTAGAAGCCGGGCTGCGGCTCTGGTTGCTGTCAGGGGGTCATTTCGCAAGTCCTTTATTCCATCTATTTTTAGATGAAAAAGTTTTGCTGTGGATCTCATAAATTGCCAAATCCCGCTAGCTCCCACACGAGATTGGGCATAAAGGTTAAAAGAACTTTCGACAAAGGGAAGTCGCGTTAACTCCATGGGCACTTTTTCATCACGAAAAATCTTTTCCATCTCACGAATATATCGGCCTGAGAAAAAGACCCCTAGTTTAAATCGGTCTTTTTGCCCCAATTGCATACGCAACCGATTGCGGTGGCTAGCCTCAAAGAATTTATTTTTACCAAAGATAAATCTAAATTTTTTGAACACAACAAGATCTTCTGGTGATAGGCGATTTGGCGTTGATGCTGACCTTTGGATTCTTTTGAGTTGTTCGCGAATAACTTTTTTCTCGTCTACAATTCTCTTCTTTTTTAATCTTTCTTTCTCAAAAATATTAATATCGGTGCGAATATCAATATCATTAAAATCTACTGTTTCATAGATAAGATCTACATAGCGCCCATCATGTAACAGAGCTTGTTGAGTTGTGTATCTAGTGTAAATATCGATCCAAAATGCAACACGACGATGAAATCCAGGGGGAACTTTAAACGCACCAGTGGACCAACCTTGAGCATCGGTTTGATTAGAAAAATCAGGAGCCACCCAGTAAGCTCCAGTATTTTGATACTCCTCAGCGGCTAATTCAGCATTTATTTCACCACTTATAAGTTGGTCCTCTTCATTTTCTGAAACGTCATTAGAATTTTCTGTGGAATTCGCAGAAGTAATAGTTTCGGCTGGCTGTGCGAGACAAGGAAAAGAAGCAAATAAACTTATTAAAAGAACACCTGCGAGTTTCACTTGGTTAGACTCGCAGAGATTCTATCGAACAAATCACGGACCTTGCCTTCTTTTCCGTGCCCATTGTAAATAAAAGCAAAGGTGAGACTCTCTTTATCGGGCCGGCCGATATAACCAGCCAACGAAACGATTCCTGTCATAGACCCGGTCTTTGCTCTTATCCTTCCTTGCACATCGTCTTCCATTAGTCGTTTGTGAAGGGTACCATCAACACCACTTATGGGGAGGCTGTGAAGAAACTCAGGAAAAATCTTAAATTGCTTTCGCGCCCAATTCAGAGCGAGGGCAAAGTGTTTAGGGGTAAAATAATTTTTTCGGGTCAATCCCGACACATTAACTAAAGCATAGGAGTCTTTTTGTATCTTTAATCTATCCTCAATAAATTCTTCTATTTGCTCAATTCCATCTTTCATATGGCCAACACTTTCAGTTTTGTCAGCACCCAGACCCTTTGTAAGCATCTCAGCGATATAGTTGTTTGAAAACTTGTTCATCCCTTCAATTATTTTACCGATGGGATCGCCGAACTGATCGACTACCAAGTTGGCCGTCTCAGGCACATTACCCCTTTCTACTTCGCCACTGACTTCCACTCCTCGTTGCCTCAAAAACTCTCTAAATGCATAGCCAGCAAATAAATTTGGGTTTGTGATATTTCGATATATTATTTTTTCGTCAGAATTTATTGAGATGGTTCCTGAAACCAAAAGTACATCTTTATCTCCGTCATTGATACGGCTTGCATCAAGATCCGTGGTATTTTTAGAAGTGGTGGCAGAATTTTTTAAAGTTGCATACTTGTTTTCTGGGTCCACCCACACGCGGGCCTTGTCACCCACCGAATCTCCCGGCCTTACAAAAATGTTGGCACTATTCCAGTTAAAAGAAAGGGCCCCAATGGGAGCATCGTAGGCATGATCGATATTTTCTGTATCTCGACCAGGATCTACCCGTTCAGTATCAAAAAATGATTCGTCCACGAAAATATTGCCTGAAATTTTTTTAATACCCGTGCGGATAAATTCATTGACCATCACCCACATTTTTTCGGAAACAAATCCCGGGTCGCCACCCCCTTTAAGATAAATATTGCCATTCAGTTTATTGCCCGAAAGTTCACCCGAGGTAAAAACTTGTGTTTGAAATTGAAAGTCAGAATCGAAATAGTCAAGAAGTGCCAGCGAAGTCATGATTTTAGTGATTGACGCAGGAATAAGCCGACTATTTTCGTTTAGGGTATATAAA
>JAHFAE010000111.1 GCA_023250675.1 Oligoflexia bacterium
TTTTCACCAAGAAGGCTGATCCCTGAGGCACCGCTTCCCTTAGCATTTTCGTAAAGCCATTGAATTTCACCAACTTCATCTTTATCGACCGCAATGACAACTTTGCCCGTTTGTTTATAAGGAACATTATGTTTTTTCACCCATTCATAAAGTAAATTTTTACCTCGTACACATAATGATGCTTTGTGAGATTGGGGTGGATAATAGAGACCAGAATGAATCACCCCGCTATTACGGCTTGTGACCCCCTCAGCCACTCGGGAATGTTTTTCTACAACCCAAATATTTTTCTTATTTGATGAAAGTTCATTGGCGACCGCGGCTCCGATTACGCCGGCGCCAATAATAAGAATATCAATTTGTTCTAATTCAGAATTTTTAGTGATGGGAAGCCTCGTTCCGATAAAAAAGTCCAAGAAATATCCAGGCGGCCCTGCCTATTCCCCAATACCCCATGGAATCCAATGTTACCCAAGAAACTATCCATACTATAAAAAAGGGTAACATTTCTTTAGGAATACTTTTGAATATTTTTTTTGTCCAGAAAAGCCAAGGAACAAAAAGACAAAGTCCCCCACTGATTAAAGTAATCATAAAACTATTATCGATCACAAGGTTCGAAAATCCCAAACCAAAAAAAAGTATATGGGGATGACTTGGAATAGCTAATAGCCAACTAAATAGAGTCTCTAGTCTTACCGAAAAATTATTAATTTTGTTCATAAGCAAAATACCCCCCGAATCAAAGACCAGAAAGGCCAGAAACACCAGTCCCATAGCTAAAATGAGATACTGTCGGATTCGAGAAGGAAGGCGAATGACCCTACTTAATAAAGCTACAGAGCAGGCCACTAAGGCTGTCAAACCACGTGTCATGAGGAGTGCTGAAAATAGTATTATGGTCTCCAAAATTTCAAATCTTGTAATTTTTCTCTTTTTGTCGATAAGGGAACAAAGATTCTGGGCTAGAACCGCGGCATATATAAGACTGGCTTCTAGAGGTGATTGAAAAGTGCCGTAACTTCTACCGATCCATATATTACTGCCCCCATCAGTCCCATAAAAGCCACCTAAATGAGTAATTCGTGTATAATCAAGAATCGCCAAAAAGGCCGAAATCAAAACACTAATGCGCAAAGCTTTTAAAAAAAAGTGCCAAACTTCTTTCTTATGAATTTCTATTTGGCATAGAATCCACGGCATCGAAAATATGATGGCCCATCTCAAACACCTAATAATTTCTTGAAGCCAATTGAATCGAAGTTCATCTACTTTGACGTATGTCTTATATTGTGAAAATTCATAGGCGAGATCACCTCTAAAGCGACCTGCAAAAAGCGCCAAAAAAAACCCGACCCAAATAAAAACAAGCTCCCGCGGCGGTTTTGAAATTTTAGCCTCAAAGATTTGTTTGGTGAAAAGGACCAAAATGGGAGCCAACATCCATTCTGCAGCAAAAATATTCTTCCCCGCTACGTGCACCGGCGGTATCAAAACAATACCAACAGATAAGCACAATAACCATTTTTTAAACCATGAAAGATCAAGAAACCACTGAAAGGCCGAAATATTATTTAATCTACGAAGATTCACACCTTAGATAACGGTAACCCAACTCGTCGAAATAATTGGGTGCGAAAACCTATTTTAGCAACCATAAAAAGACTAAGGCTTTTGAGAACCCCCAAAGTATAGATAATACTGGGTATAAGATTGGCTCCACGTTTTTTGCCAGAGTAATGTGTTCTCACCGGGACTTGGGCAATTTTTAGATCTGCGTGCACAGCCTGCGCAATGAGCTCAAAGCTAAACAAATATCCGTTTGAATTTTCTTGATAGTTAAGATGTTTAAGCATGTTTCTGGTATAGACTCTAAAACCCTGGTGAAGGTCATTGATTTTAACACCAAGTATGAGCCTTGCCGTATAATTGAGAAATAGTATTGGGAATATCTTCCAGATATACATTCCGGTTTTAAATTGATCGGTTACTTTTGTGAACCGATTTCCTAAAACAAAATCCGCTCCCTTTCTAATTTCTTCTAGAGCGAGCGGGATAGCCGATGAATCATATTCGTCATCAGGGTGGAGATCGATAATAATATCCATACCCAACTTTTCGGCCAGGGCCAGGGCTCTCTTTAAATTTCCACCGTACCCCAAATTCACCGGGTTACGATAACACTGAATGCCAAGTTCTTGAGCCACTTCAAAAGTGCGATCCTTTGAAGCATCGTCTACCAAAATCATCGACTTCACATGGGACTTGGGGAACTTGGTATAAAAAGGAATAAGGGTATGCTCTGCATTATAGGCAATGAAAATGGCACCGATATGTTTGTCTTCAAATTTGTTTGTCAAGACTTGAAACTACACCACCGGTAATTATAAACGCAAGCAAAAGGTTATTGCAGTTTCGAGTTAATTCAAGACCAATATAGCTAAGTATTTTTTTGGATTTAGTGAGATTTGACAAGGTGCTTAAGGCGGCCACCGGGGCAACTTCCCTCAACTATTCCTATATAGACGAGGGCTACTAAAATTGGTGCAATGGGGTAGGCCATTCGCACAACGACAGTAGCAAATCCATAAACCCCTAAATAGGCAATGACAAACAAGGCACAAACGATGACAGTAATTCGATCTAGAGGCCCATTTGAAAAATTCCGCATAAAAAAAGTTCTCTTGATAAATATAAATGTGGCCCCATAGATAAAAACATTAAAAACCTTCAGGAGAAAATTGAAGAATACGGAATGAACGATTTCTGCCAAATAACGAATGTCTAACTTTGCAAAGCCCGTCGTACCATGGTGCAAAATAAATCGAGAAAGTTCATAAAAGACGAATCCAAACTGTAAAAAAGGTTGGTGAATGATGTTTAGTTTTCCCCTCTGAAATTTTTCATCTTCAGGAATCGAAGAACCTTCAAAGCCAAAATAATTTTCAGCCTGATAAGTATATTTCTGACATTCTTCTCCATAAATTTTGGCGCATGCCGATTCAGAAAGAGAATTAATAAAATAGGGTGCGGAATCTGTCATAAAGTCAAAATGCTTGGCATATTCTGTGCGACCATAAAGAACAGCACCCCCTCGGCTAAAGCCAGGCCCTTCTTTTTTTACACTTTGAATTGAATTCCACACTTTCTGTGTCAGAAATGCGCCTAAAAAAATCGCAACCATGGCCCCTAGTGTGGCGTTTCGAATTCTTGGCGAAAAAGAACGATTCGACAATAGAACAAAAATAGTAACGAATATTGAAAATAGAATTTCAATATAAAAAAATGATCCTTTCAAAAGGGTCAGACTACCCGCCAAAATCATAAGCGTTATTAAGCAGCCTATGAGACGCCCTAAACTACTGATTTTACCTTTAACGATCCACAAAACTAAAGCCAGCTGGAGTAAAATAAAACTGGCCGAAAGAGATTCCGTATATAAAGCTCCGTTCATGGTGATTAGAAACGTCGGGACCAGAGCTACTACCATAGCAGCAAATTTATGATTGCTCGGTTCTACATTTTGACTCCTAAGTGCAGTAGACAAAAATAAAAATATCGAAATCAGAAACAAGACATTTTGAACAAAGGGTACCCCCCGATCTAGTTTTAATCCCTGATGCATCATAACCATTAAGAAAAATGGATAGGTCGGCTCTAAAGGGTCACATTTAGTGTTTTGATTTGCCAAACATTGAGCTCGATCAATGTAAGTTGTGGCGTCGTGGCCAGGGCTTATATTGGCCCTGACATTCAACACGAGTATTAGCCAAACTAAAAATAAAACACCGACATAAAACTTTGAACCCATTGAAATTTTCATAGCCGATTCACTCTACCCCTCCAACAGACTAGACATCTTACTTTCAAAATCACTGTTTAATGCAATCGAGTTAGGCAAATCTGTTTTTTCAAAGCTTTGTCCGACAAAATTTTCAATAGCACAACCGGATCTATTGAGCCATTTTACAGTTTCTTCCGCACCTCCACCGGCAGGCCACACAACGGGAGTCCCAAACGGTTGGGACTCAGCTATTACGAGAGACGAGGTTTCTTTTACTCTGGAAGGAATAATAAGGGCTTCCGCATTCTTGTAGAGCCAGGCTCGTTCAAAATCCACACGACCTGTAAAGACAAGATTTGGGGATGCGATTTTTCTTAAGCCTTCCAATAGCGGTCCTTCTCCACTGAGTACAAAATTTAACTTAGGATAGTGTCGTGCCATTTCAACAAAGATATCAGCACCTTTTTCATATGATACTCGACCCATAAACAGGTAAAATGGCTTTGCAATGTCGATCTTCGACGAGTTTAGGATATTGAAAGTCGTGGCGGTCGGTGGCATTCGTATGATTTCAAAACAAAGATCTTCTAAACCAATATTTTGTGCCGATGTCTTTAAAATGTTTGCTGTAAATTCAGAATTGCAAATATATTTTTCAATTCCCCTGAGCAAGTGCCGAGTCACACGCTTATTCTTGTAAATAACCCCGTACAAAAAGGACTGTAAGTTGGTGGGAAGACATTTTTGTAAGAAAACCCACCTACTTCCTTTAGTCAGACATCGATGACAATCTGTTTTGCCATTGAAGAGTAAACCATTGGCGCACGAAATTCGTGCATTATGCAGCCACATCATGGTTTTAATCTTTTGTTTTCTAAAATGTTCTGGTAACGCTAAAGAAATAGTTGGGACAAAATTATTAAAGAGAACAATCTTATAGTGTCCTTTTGACACATAGTTATTCACATACCGGTAACTGGGCCGTAGCTGTTCAAGCCCCAGAAACATGAACAAGGTTTCGAAGAAGTCTTCAATTGGGTTTTCACCTGAAAACAAGGGCGGAAGCCTTAACAGATTAAATGAAACATTCATTTTTTTAAGCGTAGGAACTAGTATTTCGTCTAAAAAAGTATCTTCGCCACCTCGGACTCGGTACTGGCGGTGCAATATGAGGATTTGTCCATCGGATTTGTTCACGGCTCACTTGACAGAATCCCGGTTTTCACTGAAAGTCAATAAGCAGAAAATAATCAAATCTATTGACCAAAGGTAAAGTACTTTGTTCGAAGTTGAGGAAAAACCTAGTCTCCTTTCAAAATTTGGTTTGGCCATCTTGTTCATCGCCTTTGCGGGCGTTTTAGCCGGCGATATCTCTTTTGGCAAATTGAGAGTTGGTCCCGTCTATATTTTGGAATTGCTTACAGGTTTTTGGGTACTAGCCAATATTCGGCCATTGTTGAGGACGGCCACATACATTCATAAATTTCCAAGAACCTATTTTTTGATTCTTGTTTTTTTTGCGTGGGGAATGACTCTTTTCATCGCAGATCTATTCACCCAAACCATTGCCCAACCCATGCGATTTTTTCAACATGCTATCATCTTCGCGTATCCCGCCATTTGGATTACGATGGGGCTTGTCTCTTACGCTCATTTTACGAAGTTTACGGTAAAACTTTTATGGTGCATTTTAGGTTTACATGTTTTTACTTATTTGTTTTGGACCCTTCAATATTGGGGATTTCACAACCTACCCGTTGAATACAGCATAAGTTCAGGGCCATTAGTCTCTATTGTTTTAGTTTGGTTATTAACAGAATTCTATAATCAAAAAAGTTGGAAGTTTGGCCTTTTGTCTTTTGCTGTGGGTTGCTTTGTCTTTGCCCCATTTTGGAGCATGTGGGGTTATTCGGTCCAGCGGACCTCGCTTCTTCAGCTCATCATGTTAATATTGTTTGCCAGTTACCTCTACAATAAAAAGAGTTTGCGAAATGTTGTTTTAGTGGCTTGCACCGCTTTTTTGATATTCGGAATAGGCTTGGCTATCAAATCCACTTATTTCAGTAAGGTTGAAGTTGCTTTACAAACTCAAAATGCATTGCCAGAACAAAAGCCTTCTGTAATTTCTAGACTTTCTAACTCTCTTATTTCAAGAATTTCCAGGTCGCTCTATTTTGATTTCTATGAATCAATGCAGCATGGCGAAGATGTGAACAGCCCGACTGAAAAGCAAACAGGCCCAGCATTCCAAGCGCGATTTAGAAAATTCAGTTGGGAAACAGCCACTCGGGATTGGCTCGAGAGTCCAGTTTGGGGAAGAGGATTTGTGCCAGAGATTCCTTCATATGTTACTCCCGAAAGACTCAATGACGGTAACTTCGAATACCCGGGAGCTCCCCCTATTAGTGGCCCCCATAATTCATTTCTTACTATTTTAGCGCGTACAGGGATAATTGGATTTTTCATTTTCGTTGTGGCTTTAGCGGGTTGGCTCATATGCGCATTTAATAATCTAGGCATTGATTTAGGCAATCATCTTCGAAAATATAGAATCTTTGAAAATCTTTCAGGTCCGAACCAAACCTCTAAAGGTTCTCCCGGCCCTATTGACCTGGCACTTTTTGGCATAGGGATGGCCGGTCTAATTCATGGGTTTTTCAACGTGAGCTTAGAAAGCCCCTACCGATGTGCGCTCTTTTGGTTCTGCTTTGGCGTTGTTATCATGAGAGCTAAGAAAAATGACTTGCAAAGAGAATCCACTATCTTTTAACTTGATTTGGTAGTGGATCTTTGGGGATAAATACTACCCTGTATGGATCTTATCCCCTTATCCACAAAAATCAGCAAAGTTAGAGAATTAGAGAAGGCCGAGCTAAATTGGAAAAACCAAGTCAGTGTTCGCTTCTTGAGAAATTATACCCTAGAAAATATTGAGCCTCTTCTTAAATTTGCTTGTTATAAAAACGAGATAAAAACTTTGGTAAGTTTTTCTGCCTTTGATACCTTTGAGCAGGAAATACTTGATCTTAAATCTCAAACTTACGTTGAAAATCCAGATTTTATAGTTTTAAGCCTTTTCGTCGAGGGTCTTTTAGACCAAAAAAATATATATGACTTTGAAGCTGGCCTAGTCTTTTCTCGACTTAAAAATCTCATTGATACTCTTAAAAGAAATACTTCAGCCCGCATCATTACTCATACTTTTACATTGCCTTTTTTTGCGTTGAACAACAATGGCGCTATAAATCATTCTCTATCTGACCTTAACCATCGTCTTCAAGTGCAATATGGCCAGGATGACCAAGTCTTTCTCATGAATTTTGGTGAAATGGTAAATATTCTTAGCCAAGCAAAGTCCTTTGATCGAAGATTTTGGTATCGGTTTCGAAGTCCCTATACATTAGAATTTTTAGACCTCTTTTCTCAGGAAATTTCAAAAGTCATACAGAGCGAAACTCAAGCAAATAAAAAAGTTTTAGTTCTTGATTGCGACAATACACTCTGGAAGGGAGTCGTTGGAGAAGATGGAATAAATGGAATTGAACTAGGTCCCGAATCTCCTTCTGGGCATGTCCATTACGATTTTCAAAGACAGATTTTAGAATTAAAATCGAGGGGCGTGTTACTTGCCCTTTGCAGTAAAAATAATGAAGAAGATGTTTTTGAAGTGTTTGAAAAACATCCCCATTCGCTTCTCAAAAAATTTGATTTTGCAGCACACCAAATAAATTGGCAAAATAAAGCAGACAATATGAGAAATCTAGCTCAAATACTCAATTTGGGTTTAAATTCTTTTGTCTTCATCGACGACAGTCCCGCAGAGTGTGAATTGCTGAAGAGAGAAATACCAGAGGTTACTGTCCTTGAATTTCCTTCCCATTCGTATGATTTAGTGAATATTCTCTCTAGATATGGCGGTTTCAATAGATATAAAAAGCCAACGAAAGAAGACGTGGCCCGAACCCAGATGTACCATCAAGAAGCCCAACGACATCATCTCAAGTCCGAGGCTACTGATTTGGAATCTTATTTAAAAAGTTTAAATTTAGAAGCCGAAATCAGACCCATGAAAGAGTCTGAAATGACTCGCGTCGCTCAACTAACCCAGAAAACAAATCAATTTAATCTGACCACAAGGCGATATACAGAAAAAGAAATCAGAGGTTTTTTTGAATCTCCCTGTGCACAAGTTTTTGTATTAAAAGCCAAAGACCAGTTTGGTGACTATGGCCTAGCAGCGTCGGCCATTGTCTTGTCTGAAGGACAGGAAACCTTTATAGACACCCTTCTTATGAGTTGTCGAATTCTAGGGCGTGATTTTGAAAAAGCATTTTTAAGCGAGATCGTCCGGCAAAGTTCTAAGAGGTGGAATACGGTCAAGTTTCGTTCGCGATTTATTCCCACTCCCAAAAACTCTCAAGTCAGCAAATTTTATGATGTCATGGAGTTTGACCTCTTACCTAAAGTGTCTTCAAATTCCTCTGACAGCGGAAGAGAATATGTCTATGATTCATCAAAAACATTACCTAAAATCCCACCCTATATTAAATTAAACTATCAAGAGGTCGAATTGTGACTACGAATCAATCTACCGAACTCAAAGCAAAGAAAATTCTTTCAGAAGTATTTGGTATTTCTGAAAATGAGATCACCGCAGAAACTTCTTCTAGCAATGTAGAGGCATGGGATTC
>JAHFAE010000112.1 GCA_023250675.1 Oligoflexia bacterium
CCAAATTGTTATTTATGTCGGCGCGTGGCTCAGCCTTGTAGAGCACTACTTGGATGGGGTGGGTCGCTGGTTTTTTGGCGGAAGCCAAATTGTTATTTATGTCGGCGCGTGGCTCAGCCTGGTAGAGCACTTGCTTGGGGTGCAAGGGGTCGCTGGTTCAAATCCAGTCGCGCCGACCATTTTGAAAAATCCCCCGCGGGGATTTTCAAAATTGTACGACATGTTGATTTGTTCTACTCGTGATTCCTAAAAAGTCGCCACGGAAGCGACTTTTTGACCGCCGAAGGCGGCCCGAAGGGCGAAAAGCCTCAGATGGCTTTTCGTAAATCCAGTTGGCTGGTACGGCCTTAACCCGAAAGGGTCAGCCGGTACCGCTTTGACCCGAAAGGGTCGCGCCGACTAATTAATAGCTTGAGGTTGGTTATGACGAAACAAAGTGCATATATGATTTCGGATGGTATCGATATTAGCCACCTTCTCTCGGCATTTGATCAATTTCATCAGGCGATTCAGATTGCTAAAAGCGATTTAGAAAAGGCCGGTACAATTCAATACTTTGAGTTTACATTTGAACTGTCTTGGAAAACTCTGAAAAGGATTTTGGCAGCGAGGGGAAAGATTCAAAATAGCCCTAAAAATGTATTTAGAGAAGCCGCCCTGGAAGGATTGATTGACGATCCCGAAATTTGGTTTACGTTCATTGAAAACCGAAATGAGACCACTCATATATATGAAAGATCAATTGCAGAAAAAATTTACCAAAGCCTTCCGCTGTTTGACAGTGAAGTCAGTAAGCTTGTTTCTAGGCTCAAAAAACTGAAATGAGTTTGCAAATTGAAAAAAGTCATTTGGATATTGTCAAAGCTATTTTTAAAAATAGAAAAGTAATCGTTTATGCTTTCGGTTCCAGAACTAAAGGAAACGCTCAAAAGTTTTCAGATTTAGATCTGGTGGTAAAATCTCAAATTTCAAAATCAGAGTTGCATGAGTTACGAAGCCTATTTGAAGAGTCTAATTTACCCTTCAAAGTAGATCTCATCGTTTGGGGCCAAATTGATACTATCTTTCAGAATCATATTGAAAAGGATCTAGTTCAGCTCAATCTAAGTTAAATGAAAAATCCCTCAAAAATGCGAAACAAAGTGCTATAAAATAAACTTAGCTCTGTAGCTATCAAGTCGGGGTATCAAAGTGTTTGTTGAGGCGGAACGGCAGATTGGGTTTTCACCAGCGACGGCACTACCGCCTGTACTTGGTAGCCTTTTAGCGGAGCTATTTTCTTCTATTTTTGCTTCTTGAAATAATATTTTGATAACCATTCACGCCAAAATATTTTCTTGAAGCAGCGTTATACATGAGTGCTGCCGAGGATTCGGAATGAAAATCTCCTAAATTCATTGAACGGCCGTCCACAGTAATGCTTGCTCTCCAAAGTTTGCTACTCCTGGATAGCGAAACTCCTCGGTAACTTGAACTTTTATCTTTATTTTTTTTTGGTAACATCCGCTGGCGCTCTTGAACGGTGCAGACGATGAGATTGTTTTTTCTAAAGTCAAATCCTTCAAAATGCCTACGTGGGTAAACCATTTTGCCAGCTGGTGGTCGTTTCAAAAATTTACCCAATGAAATATTTCTAACGCCAATGGAGGATCGAATACTTGTAATAATAGTAGGTTTTTCGCTATCGCTTCGTTTGTATATGCGCCAGGTGTGATTAGAAATTCTTTTGAGATCTTCTTTGTCAATTTTGACATCGAATTTGCCAACTTTAATTTGGCACCAAGGTTTTTTCATTCCAAATATCATAATTCATAATTTAATAAAATTAGCTACTAGATTTTTATCTATTGGCTATCAATGGGTGGTCCGTGCAGCGTTTTTCGGAGCGAGCCAAATGCAAGTAGTCATCAGTAATAAAATTGCAAACGAAGCCGAATACCTACTTAATTCCAAGCCCCCTTTTTCATGGGGCTTATCTAAGAAATCCCCCACGACGGCACCTAGGGGTCTTGTCAAAATAAAGGCAGCCCAAAAAAGAGTGGTGTGGGAGATTTTTGTTTGAAAATAAAGAGCTGCAACTAAGGCTAAGGCCAGACTAAAAACAATGGCGCTACCGCTGTAACCAAACCCGGCAGAGTCGGCCATCCAATCGCCCAACGCAGTTCCAAGGGTTTGCGAAAACATGATGGTGACCCAATAGAATGCCTCAGTTTTGGGAGTGTTTACCGTTGTTATAGAAACTGAGCCCATGGTTTTGTACCAGGTATAAAGAGATCCCAACAATAAAATGAGAAGTAAAGTCGATCCTCCTGTATATCCAATTCCAAGAGATCTATCAGCAAAATCTGCAAGTGTGGTACCGACGGTTGTGGTCGCAACAATAGTCGTCCAGTAAATGACAGGATGATAATACTTAGCATTAATTTGTATGAATACGGTCACGAAAAAGATTGCAGCAAATATTACTGTTCCTACAAGATAACCCAGATTCATCGACATTGTGACCGCATCACCGCCGGTTTCACCAAGGGTTGTTGCTGCAATTTTAATAATCCAAAACATCAAGGTGACTGCTGGAACTTTACTGGAGCGAACCGAAGCTGTGATGTCCATTGAGTCTTCCCCTGTCATTAAAACGCTGAATTTGAGCGAATGTTTTTCGCAGTGGATATCATTTAACGGCCTGAATATCTCACAAAGTCAGCAAATACGAGCCTTTAATAGATATTGGTAAAACTATTTTTTTGCTTAAGTCTTTAGTCCAGCATGCCGAGTAAAAGGTTGGTGGGAGAGTAAAGGAATGTGGCAGGTTTACTCTGAGTCTTTTTTTTCAATTAAAAGCGAATTTTACGCAGGTTCTATTCCTACGGCTAAAACCCTTGGGATTGAATGTATTAGGGCCGTTTACGAACCTGTGCAATTAGCAATTTCAAAGCTCCAGGCGCGGTTGCCATGGGGAGCATGCCTTAGATGGCATTGCCAATTACGGTCGGCGGATTGGTATTTGAAAGCGCTTTGACAAAATGCCCAATGAACGTTTGCAGCTGGCACCGCCGGTCAGCGCAAAATCCTTCCCAAATATTTTAAATTTATAAAGATAAAATCCGATTATAAATGTCTTTTCCATTTTTCTCTATGATTCTCAATAGTTAATAAAAAAGTTAATTCTCAAGTCTTTGGTCTAGGACGCCGAATAGAAGTGAGCTTTTAGGAAGGGTCATGCGGAACGTTAACCAAAGAAAATTTCTGAGTTTTTTGATATTGAGCCTGTTGGCCCCATTATTTTCTTTTACTTTCGTTTTTGCTGCGGCACCCGGATTAGAATCTCCGCAAACAATTACCTATCAAGCGCGATTATTAAATTCAGCAGGCACATCAGCCATGACGGGCACTGTAGACGTTAAGTTTACAATTCTCAACAGTGCTGGCTCTTGTGTTTTGTATGAAGAATCTCAAAGCGGTTTAAATTTAGGAAATACCGGTTTGATCGCTGTGAGAATCGGTGCTGGGACAAGAACAGCCGGCGTAGATCCAGGATTAGAGTTTAACAAAGTTTTTGCAAATCCAAATCCACAGCCCGGCCCGGCTTCGCCCTTGTTGGGTAATTCTAGTTACTGCTCGGGTGGATACACACCCACTATCGGTGAAAGCCGCCGATTAAAAGTGAGTATCACTCAGTCAGGTGTCACTACGGTTTTAAGTCCCGATCAAGTTTTGGGTTCAGTCCCTCAAGCACTAGTTGCTGAAACACTTCAAGGAATTGGGCCCAATGGTCTCATTCAAGTTGTTGGCAATGTGACCCAAACTAATTTAGCCACGTTAACTGGTGGAGCGACTTCTGATGCATCTAGCCTTCATAACCACGACACAAGGTATGATTTCCGGTACGCCCGTTTGGGGGGCAGTAGTTCTCTTAATTTTGGATCAGGCGATATTTATACAACTGGTAAAGTTGGAATAGGAACCTCATCGCCTAATGTTGATCTTGATATTGAAAAGTTAAATCCAACGTTGCGCCTTGGTTCAAGTGCTGGCGGCACATCAAAAATTGATTTTTATTCAAACACAGGAAATTTAACTGCGGCGTCTATTCAGGGGTCCGACGCTGCAAATACGTTAATTTTTCAAACCGCCGGTTCAACGGCCCTGGTGTTAAATGCAAATCAGAGTGCGTCGTTTAACGGAAGCATATCAACGGCCGGAACAATTGGGTTAGGTAAGTACGACAGTACGACGGAGCCTGCACTTATTACAGCTCTCACAGCACTTGGCGTAACTGCCATGGGAACAATGTGGGAATATTCCACCGCCAGTGGAGTTGCACCAGGAACGATTAAATATTGGGATGGCTCAGCTGCTCAGATAATGGCCCAAGGATCGCTGACAGCCAATCGAGTTTTGGTATCAAACGGATCGGGTAATGTTTCTGCATCAGGTGTTACAGCTTCTGAGCTCGCCAATCTCTCAGGGATTACTAATAATGCCGGGGGAGTGGCTTATGGCAATGGGGCCACATTGACGACGACGGTCACAGGAACTTCTGGGCAAATTTTATCGTCAACGGGTTCGTCGGCTCCAACTTGGATTACACCTATTTCTACAAATACTTCGGGATCAATCGTTTTAAGAGATAGTTCCGGCAATTTTGCCGCCGGCACTGTGACGGCAAACTTAGCTGGTCATGCATCATTAGACTTACCGTTAACCGGCGGTACCATGGCGGGTACCATAACCGCAAGAGCCTCAAACAATCTCGCTGGGTCAGCACCATTGAAATTTCAAACAGGATCTCTTTTGGCCGCACCTGAAGCCGGCGCCATAGAATATGATGGTGCTAATATCTATTATACCGACGCTTCTGGTGTTCGACATACTGTCGAGACTGCCGGTGTTGGAACAACAAGTGTATTTGGAAGATCAGGTGTGGTCATCGCCCAAGCCAATGACTACACCTGGGCTCAGATTGATAAGTCTACTTCGTCATTAGCAGACATAACAACACGATCTGCTGCTGATTTGTCGTCAGGAACATTACTTGATGCACGATTGTCATCAAATGTAGCTATGAGAAATGCCGCTAATACTTACAGTGTTGGGGGCCAGCAAATTAACAATGAAGGCACAGGGGTTGTTGCTCTTATTTTAAAAGAATTCGCTGGCCAAACAGCTAATATGTTAGAGGTTAAAGATTCCTCCAATACGCTCTTATATAGTATTGAAAAAACAGGAACACCCAGTGCTTCAACTGACATTACAAATCTCAATTACGTTTCATCGGCAATTTCATCGTCTGGTGTTGCTTACGTCGCAAAAGCAGGAAGCACCATGACGGGTACATTAATTGGTAGAGCTTCATCGACTGCATCTGGCACCGCACCCTTAAAATTTCAAACAGGATTCTTAATGTCAGCAGCCGAAGTGGGCGCCATGGAGTTTGATGGAACAAACTTATATTTCACTGATAGTGGAAACACGAGAAAGACGATTGCCACTGGCACAATTAATGTTACCCCCAGTCGCGCTGTAGTTTCTGACGGCACTGGTGGTTTAGTGGCCTCCGGTACGACAAGCACTGAAATTGGATATTTGTCTGGTGTCGCCAATACGAATGGCGGTTTGGTTTTCGGTAACGGTGCAACATTAAGAACCACATCTGCTGGTACTTCAGGACAATTATTGACTTCGGGAGGAGTGGGAACTCCCACATGGACAACTGCCACAAGTAGTAGTGGAGCGAGCACTATTGTACAAAGAGATTCTAGCGGCAATTTTGCCGCAGGAACAATTACTGCTACATTATCAGGAAATGTCACAGGTACACTAACGGGTCATTCCACCCTTGATCTAGCTCTCACTGGTGGAACACTCACTGGCACTGTGAATTTTTCCGCGTCTTCGGCGACACAAGGTTCTGCTCCGATTAAGTTGGCAACGGGTGCATTAATGTCAGCCCCTGAAGCAGGTGCCATCGAATTTGATGGAACAAATCTGTATTATACGACGTCTACAAACACGCGACGTACGTTATCTATATCCGCTAACCCTATTCTTTCTGCAAATCGCGCCATGGTTACTGATTCAAGTGGGTTATCGTCGGCATCAAATGTGACAAGTACAGAACTTGGTTATTTATCAGGCTTAGCAATGTCAAACGGCGGAATCGCCTATTCAAATGGGACTTCACTTGTAACCGGTTCATCTGGTACTAGCGGCCAATTGTTTACGTCAAGCGGTGGGGCTGCGCCAACATGGACAACAGCCACCGACGCAGTGGGTGCAAGTACAATTGTAAAGCGAGATGCTTCTGGAAACTTTGCTGCTGGGACAGTTACAGCCGCATTATCAGGAAACGTCACCGGAAACGTGACGGGTACTGTAACTGGTCATTCTAGTCTTGACCTGGCCCTCACTGGTGGCACGATGACAGGTTCATTAACGGGTCGAGCGTCGACTACAGTTGCAGGAACTTCGCCAATCAAATTACAAACTGGTGTGTTAATGGCGACAGCCGAATCTGGTGCCATCGAGTTTGACGGAACAAATTTATTTTATACAGATAGCGGAAATTCAAGAAAGACAATCGCAACTGGTACAATCACCGTAACAGCAAATAAGGCAGTAGCATCTGATGGAAGCGGAAATTTAGTGGCCTCCGGTACGACAAATACAGAATTGGGCTATTTATCAGGTGTTGCAAATACCAATGGTGGAATGGTCTACGGTAATGGCGCTACATTAAAGACCACAGCAGCAGGAGCGTTGGGACAATTATTAACATCAGGTGGAGTAGGTGCTCCCACCTGGACGACTTCTACTGATGCTAATGTAGCGAGTTCTATTGTTCAAAGAGACAGTTCAGGTAACTTCACAGCCAATACGGTCACAGCTAATTTAGTTGGATCAGTGACAGGCCATTCGAGTTTAGATCTCGCATTTTCAGGTGGCACCATGACGGGGACGATCACCGGTCGAGCTTCAACAACCATTGCAGGCACGTCACCTATAAAACTTCCTACGGGAGTTTTGATGGCCACCGCAGAAGCAGGAGCCATCGAGTTTGACGGCACGACATTATTTTATACAAATGCTGGAAATACACGTCGGGCTTTGGCCATATCATCATCAGCGGCGTTAAGTGCAAGTAAGGCCATGGTGACTGATTCAGGCGGATTTTCTTCAACGTCAGCCACAACAAGTACAGAACTTGGATATTTGTCAGGTGTTGCCACTACGAATGGCGGAATGGTCTACGGCAACGGGTCTACTCTGAAGACCTCAGGAGCAGGAACATCAGGACAATTATTAACTTCAGGCGGAGTAGGAGCTCCCACTTGGACGACTTCTACAGATGCCAATGTGGCAAGTTCCATAGTTCAAAGAGATAGTTCAGGTAACTTCACAGCCAATACGGTCACAGCTAATTTAGTTGGATCAGTGACAGGCCATTCGAGTTTAGATCTCGCACTTTCAGGTGGCCCCATGACAGGGACGATCACCGGTCGAACTTCAACAACTATTGCGGGCACCTCACCCATAAAACTTCCCACCGGAATTTTGATGGCAACAGCAGAAGCAGGAGCCATCGAATTTGACGGAACTAGTTTGTATTACACCAATGCATCCAATTCTCGTAAAACAATAACTACGGGTATGAGCACCCAATGGACGACAACAGCAAATGATATTTATTATACGACCGGTTACGTTGGTATAGGCGACACTTCACCTGCCTCAAGACTTACTGTCAATGGCGATATTCGTATCAAATCCGGGTCGGGTGGAGTTCTGTATTTTTCTGATGGCACGAGTATGACATCGGCTGGTTCAGGGTCTGCCTCAAGTGTTGCTAGTACGACCGATGCCATAGTTACTGGTGATAGTGATGCCAATGGGTCTGGTGACGTTATCGTAAAAACGGGTAGCAATGATAGATTACATATTTTAAATAGCGGACTAGTTGGTATAGGTCTTACGACACCTACATCCCAATTGCATGTCAATGCTGCTTCATCGGGATCCATCTTTAAGTTAAGTACAGGTGGGGCTTCTCGGGCCCTTTTTGATGACACTAGCGGTTATGTTGTTATGTCTTTATATGACGGGGCCCAAACAAGTCAGGTTCAGATTAATACAACCGGGGCTAGTTTTTTCAATGGCGGAAACATAGGTATCGGAACAACTTCTCCTACGGCGAAACTTCATTTACCCGCTTCGACATCCATCGCCGGTAGCGCTCCTATTAAAGTTGCTACTGGAGTTTTGATGGCCACAGCAGAGGCCGGAGCCATCGAGTTTGACGGTACGACATTATTTTACACAAATGCTGGAAATACAC
>JAHFAE010000165.1 GCA_023250675.1 Oligoflexia bacterium
TGTCGGCACAAGGGTTGGATGCTTCTGTGTCACTTTCGCGAAGAACATCGGCACACGCACGAGGGCAACATTTACGCAGAGTGCCTTCGATGCTGGAATACCGACTTGGGTAACTACTAATCAAACAGGCCTTCGAGTGAAAACTCGAAGGCTTTTTTCTTGGAAAAATAACAAAAAAACAACGGTAGTACAAAAAGTAAAGCTTCGTTTTTTACACTACCGCTCGTATCATTGTTTTTTCTGTAAAAACTAAAGTTTTGGAAAACCCGGATAGGAAGGCCGAAGTGGTTACAAGGTACTGAAATATTGCGAAGCTATTGACATATAAACCATAAATGATATATTAATTAATTCTCGAAATGTTCGGGAAATAGAATCATTTCCTTGAAAGGGGACTTCGATGGTAAGCTTTCTAGTGGCTTTGTTGGGTACGTGTGGCAAAAATCCGTGGCGTAAAAATTTAATCGAGTTTCTGGTGAGCGCGGGTATTCCGCTTCAGCACATCTTTGACCCGACGGGCGGGGTTTGGGATGACGCGGCCCGTGACCGCGAAGACAGGGTGAAGGCGACTGCCCCCATTCTCCTGTACTGTATCGCTGACCCCATGGATGGCAAGGTCACCACTATATCGCTCCTCGACGTTGTCTTGGCTATTATTGCCCTTCATGACGATCCGAACGCAACGGTTAGTATTGATGTGACGGGTTTGCTGGGTGGCCATGAAGTTAAAGCCATGCAAAAAATCTGGCGAGATCTGGAGAGTCGCTTCGGCCCTCGTATTACCGAGCAAGGCGGCACTTTCCACCTTTGTGGTGGTAAGGAAAATCTTGTTGAGATATCCCTCTACTCTATTGTTGAGTTAGTCATTGCGTGCTTCGAAAAGCCCGATCGGGTGATTGGGGTGATTGATGTCACTGGCATGACGCCAGAAGCTCAAGCGATCATGGCTGAAATCACGGCAATTTTGAGCCGGCGCTTCCCTCAATTGCTTCTCTTTAGTAATTTGCATCAATGCCAAGAGGCGTTGATGAAAAAGGTCAAGACAGTTTAGACAAATGCCCCCCCCGTGACGTAACATGCGTTATGGGAGGGGCTTTTTTCTTGCAAAAATCTGCTGTGGAGAAGTGAAGACTTGACATAGCTTTTGGATTTTGGTAAAAATGTCTTTGTGGGCATTGAGGGGTTCTTTGCCACAAGTGGAGATAGACCCAAGGAGATTTCGTCATGATTCACAAGACCGAGGATGTCAGTCGCAAAATTGCGGGGGCAGCCAGCTTAACTCCAGGCGAGAAAAGTTTGGCCCAAGCCATTATTGACGCAGGTGCCGACCCTCAAACAGTGTTCAGCGTGGTCCTGCGCCTTTCAATTTCTCGTCAGTCTGAGAGCGTTGGTGCAGGTTTCCCCAGAAGCAATACAGGCTCCGCCTTTGACGATGTGGCCAATGGTGTCCCCGTTGACCCCGACCCCGAAATGCGTTCTTGTATCGCCGCCGCCATGGAGCATGCCAGCAGTTAGTCCGGTAAAAACTACTCCAAAAAGCCGACCAGGGAAACTTTCCCTGGTCGGCTCTATTTTTTTTGCTTCATGCTTTTTGTTTCATGCTTTATGCTCCATGTTTCATGCTTTATGCTCCATGTTTCATGCTTCATGCTTCCTGCACTATCTCCTGAACATCATCCGCCACTATCTTAATTTCACCATTGCGGTCATCCACCCGTCCCGCCACAAAAATAATTTTGTTTTCTTGCAACGCCGTTGGATTTTTTTCCATCAAGTTAGGGAAAATTACTATTTCAGTTTTGGCAGTCAAATCTTCCAGTTTCATGAAAAGCATAGGTTTACCAGTCTTGGTGATAATTTTTTTAACTGAATTAATTAACCCTCCAATTAAGATTTTCTTATTCACCATGCTTTTATCCACTTTTATTAATGGCGTGGTGCGCGACTCAAATAACTTTTTAAAAGAGTTTAATGGGTGACTGGATACGTATAATCCTAACAATTCTTTTTCCCAGGTCAGTTTTTCTAACAATTTAGCAGGCACCGCTGTTGTCAATTTTATTTCAATCGGTTTTAGAGTGGCGGGGGATGAGGCAAACAATCCTATTTGGTTATTATTTTTATTTTTGTTATTTTCACGCGCAATTTCCAGCAATTTTTCTAAGTTTTGTAGTAATTGATTTCTTTCGGCAAAAGCGTCAAAGGCACCGGCTT
>JAHFAE010000167.1 GCA_023250675.1 Oligoflexia bacterium
CGAAAAACAGATTAACAGTTGGTGAAAAAGCACAGAGGACAAAATCTGAAAGTCCTAGCTATCTCGAAATAGGGATGAGCTTATAGCAAGTGTAATTAGTCAAGAAGTTAGAGCGGACTAACATTAAAGGACTTGAGCAGCGATAAAAGCAATTCTTTGGCGGTGAGTTTTTTGACGTAATTTGCACTTATAAAGCTTTTAAAAGTTTCATCTTGTCTTGAAAGCAAATTACCTTGGGAATCGGTCGGCGACACAGCGAACCGCGTGGTCGTCTTTATAGCGGAGGTCGTGAAAGACAATACCGTATTCACCACTGAATAGGTAAGCCCAGTCGGAATATTTTGGGAGGACTGACGACGACCAAAACCAGTGATTCGAAAGGCCGGGGAGAAAATCTGTTTTCCCATCGGCCAAGTACGGACTGTATTCTTGAACCGTACCCCTGCCCAAATAATCTGCGAGTTGCTCAAGTTCTTCTTTTGCCGGAAGCCTTGTTCCACCATCTTTACAAAATTTATCAGCATCAAATTGGTTCATGGTATTCACTTTGCCTTGAACCATTACAATGCTTCCCCAGATGAGACCAGACGGATCGCGGTACGCTTCTCCAAGGGCTGGCACTGAAATATCTTGGAAAAAAATAGATCCTGTATTGGAAACCCTTTGGCCACTTGTGTTTGATAGTTCCTGGATTCGGATTTTTGCTTGCTTAATCAATTCCAGGCACTCTGAGACCGAATTACAAACTTGGCTGGCTTGAGTTTCTAGAGCAAATGTGCTGAAAATCAAAAGTGAAATTGGCAATCGTCTTAACATGGGACTCCTTTTCATGTTTATAGATTCTTCAGCACATAATCACGTTTCGAATACCCACACTCTTTTTTTGTATAGCTGTGGTACAAATTCCCTTGACATTGGTGGAGGATAGCTTCTACGGGCGCACAAATTCTCCGCCATTTTTCAAATGGGACACTAGCAGATTCCCCAGTATTATCAACAATTATTGAGGTCCCATAAAAAATTATCTTGAATTAAAAAACGCAGTACTTTACCAGAAAATTAGAGTTACGCGATTTTTCAAAAACCTCAAAATAAACCAATTCCTCGAGGGAGAATTACAAAATAATATTGAACTGTGTCCTAAATCCAATGTCTGAGATCTAAAGTTCAATCATTTTTTCGTTGAGATGCTGGTTGGACAAGCCGGGGCGGCTGACCTTATTTTGACCTGATCGACTGTGCGTTCATTGTTAATGGATCAGGTCTTCGCTGCAACACGAGCTCTACTTTTGGTAAAGTTGCAATTGTCTAATCCTCCAACCCCTGCACCAGTAAGATGGTTTGAACACTTTCCGGTGAGTTCATGGTCAAGGGCTTTCTAAGGACCACCTCAAGGCCAAGTGAATTTAGCGCGAACATGTCTCTCAAAGATGAATATAGTGTTATTGATATCGTAACCTCTCAAATACCACATTTTCGTTAATAATAACAGGTCGTCGCTCTGGCGTTTTACCATCATGGTCACTGTCAAAAATTCCGATCATCATTTTGTTGTCTTTGAATTGATTGAGATTATAGATTGTGGTTCCAGTGCCAGGAAAATGGCAAAGACCGGTGACGTCTTTGTAAACTCCTAGCTTCCAATCAGAGAAGCCACAATTCTTTTTTTCATTGAACTTGTCGACCATAGTAGGCGAAGCTGGTGCTTCCAAAAATTGATTAAAAGTAACGTCAACATATTTAAGCGTTTTATCTCCAACCGGCGCATCGCTCATCGTAATGAATGCAGAAGCAACTTCAAAGCTGAAAGGGACAGAACACTTGTCATCTAGGTAATATGATTCAAAAAAATTCATATAGCCAGGAGTCAAATATATTTCAATCTCACCAATTTCAAAGAAGTTTTGTCCAATGGAAGTGCATTGTGATCGCCACTTTCCATCCAAATTAGAACTATCGGCCATTGCTGAGAGTGAAAGACCAGATAAAACAATTAACAAAAGTGTTTTCATATAAACGCCTCCTAGAGTAGAAATTTTTGCTCAGTTACTTTGCCATGTCAATTTTTTGTCGAAAGAAAATTGAACAAAACCAAATGGTTCAAATCTCATGTTTGCTCAAGAAAGTAAGCATAATTTGATTTTCTAGGTAAATTAGCGGTAAAAAATTTTGTATCGATCTGCATTACTTTTAGGAGCGAG
>JAHFAE010000166.1 GCA_023250675.1 Oligoflexia bacterium
TTTCGTTTTAGTTTTTGATCTCCATCATTTGTTTGAGCAGGCGTAAGTTTTTTTTGATTGGGTGACGTAAATTGTGAGCGGGGGGGATTTTGGCGCCTATATTTTCGTTGATCGGAATAAGCAGGAACCGATGCCGCTTGAAAAAACATCGCAGCAATAACAAGGTGAATGATGGCTTTGAATTTCACAAGTCGGCGCACAGGTACTTCCTTATGGTTCTAGTTATTTAGCAACCCATGTGCCCTTTATAGCTATAATTTATTTAATAATTTCAAATACTTAGGAAAGGTGAGAAAGTGAATCGCAATTTTGCCTGATCCAACGGCATCCAGTCGACTAATCGTTTGACACAGTGACTCGTACCGACTAGTTTTCGTTTCAATGGGTGGAAGTTTGAATTGGGGATTCTAAAAAGGGGGAAATAAGTGAAGGGCATTTTCGTCATTGTATTTGCCGTTTCGATTTATTCAGTAAGTTCCTTTAGTCAAAAAGTTACATTTGTTGAGAAATGTTTGGAAGACACCAAGATTCTCAAATCCAACTTTAGTTGTTTTGCAAAATCTGTTTCAGATCAGTCTGTTTTAGTTGTTAATCTAGTAAAAGGAGAACGACTCTCAATTTATTCCACAGGTTCTTTCGGCTATGCCAACAAGAATATGACTGTTCTACGAATTCAGCACCTTGGCCCCCGGGTCACTGACTTTGGTGCTCTCAACGAATCTCTAAGATTTATTGGCAATCAAAACGAAATAATTTTGACTTTGAACGTGCAATGTCACCAACCGACAGCGGCCATCATCGGTGTCGGTAAGACGAATAAACCTGAAGTTACTACCGAATACGCTACGTCCTGCTGGCTCAATTAAAGTAAATTTTTATCTTTAGGGAATGTAACCAGTTTATATTTGTGAATGGGTGGCAAAAATCGTTAACTTGCATAGCAGGAAACCAGAACCCTATTCTAAAATTCCTAGATACCACGATGGGCCGATCTTGCATGTCTTCAGTGTCAAGCCGAAGACCTTTGGCAAGTGCTATCTGGTCATCGAATAGAACGCTCCAGCATAACTCATTTCAAAATATTCTGAGGTCAACTTGAACGGGACTTCAAAGCCAGGAGGGAGAGCCGCATCCGCGCCGGTGGCTATTAGGTAAGTTGTTTTGCCCTTTAGAGCCTTTCCTAGTGGCTTGTGGGTAGAAAGTAGTTCGCTAAATCGGTCAAAGAACACTTTTAGAACCCCACTCATTGCATACCAATATACGGGAGTAGCAAAAATGATGTTGTCTGCCGCAACCATATTCACAGCAATTTCTGTAAAATCATCGGCTCCATTAATGTTGTGATTGTAACTATAGTATCCAATATTGAGTTTTCTGAGGTCGACTAGATCGTAATTATTAAAAGGACAGTGATCTTTGACGGCCTGAAGGGTGTAACTGTCATCGCGAGATGTTCCTAAGACCACGACGGTTTTCAAACATTCACCTCACATTTAGGCAGCCGAATTCTTGACGCGAATTTCAGCTGTTAATCCAACGGCCTCGATTAGTCTCAAAACACGATCAATTGTAACTTTTTGTAGACTTCCAGAAAGAATGCCGGTGACTGCACTTCGTGGTAGTTTTGCGCGTTTAGCAATCTCGACGTGTGTCAAATTCTTCCTTTGAATAGCCTCCAAAACAGCCGTTATAAGTTGAGCTTTGATGACAGCCTCCACTCCACGAGCCTGTGAAACTCCAACCATTTTTGCGATCTCGGGACCTGTGCTTTTACGTCTCATCTTCCGATCTCCTTTAGCCGTTTTTTTGCCAATTCAATGTTTGGCTTCGACGTTTTTTTGTCCTTTTTCATAAAGGCATGAATCAAATAAACAATTCCCGCGCCCACAAGTCAATGCATCAGCCAGCTCTCCTCTTTCCTCCTCAGAAAAATCATTTATTTCTCTCGAACATTGAGGAAGGAGTTTTATCATTGACTCAATGTCTCATAAATAAGACACATCGTCAAGTACATAGTATAGAAAATCAAATCATTTTAGCTCTTAGTAAGTTTAAAAAGGCAGGCGCCCAAGTGGTCTGCCATATCTATGAGTTCAGGAGAAATTTGACCAGAAAGGCTGAAGATACCCTGGCATTCACGAAGACTACCGAATGAAATGAAGAAAAACTTCATTTGGTCTTTTT
>JAHFAE010000113.1 GCA_023250675.1 Oligoflexia bacterium
GAATGGGCTAAAATATCTTCTCTTCTTACCCTAAAAAGTATACCCGTGGAGCTTACGTCTATAATGGTAGCCCGCGAGAAGTAAACCTCACCCGTGGCCAAATTCTTCACATTTAGTGCATTAATCTCAGAGACGACTTTTCGAACCGGCTGGGCTCTACGAGAATTTGCTACCGACTGGACCTTCTTCATATAGAACTCATCGGTAGATTAAAGACCAGCTTTAAAATAAAACTTAAGTCCGGAGAATTCTTTGTTTTTTCTTTCTTTTGGCTAGAATTTCAGTGATGCTGTGTCTTAAATGTTCAAAAAAATCGCCATTGCTCTTTTTGACTTTTTCTCGTCCGTCAAATTAGCAGTTATCCTACTGATTTCACTAGCTATTATGCTTGCTATTGGGACCTTTTATGAGGCCGAATACGGCACTCCCGATGCCCAAAGGGTTATCTATAAGAGCTGGTTTATGTCCTTAGAAATGATCCTTCTTATTATTAACCTAGCTTGCGCCGCTGTTGATCGTATCCCTTGGAAGAAACATCATATCGGTTTTGTCGTAACCCATGCCGGTATCATTACATTGCTCATGGGCTCATTCATTACTCAACAAAGAGGCATCGACGGCAACCTTGCTTTGGGTTTAAACGAATCTTCTGATCATTTCTCGGTAAGTGACACCGAATTTCATGTCTATCAAAACTTCGATGGCAGACCCTTTGCTCTTCTTTTTCAAAAACCTATCGATTTAGATTCTAAGCCGCCAACGAAAAATAAATATGAGTTTAAGTTGGTTGATGATGATGTTTTAGTCATTAAAGATTATTTACAAAAAGCCTTACGAAAACTTGATGTTGTCCCTACCGCTGACGTTAAGGCTTTTCCAGCCATCAAATTTAATTTAGCCAATGAACGTGTGCAGGTGAATGAATGGTTGGGCCTGGGAAGCCAAGCCATTCCCCCATTTTATGATTTGGGGCCCGCCGTTGTTTCATTTATAAGGGGCAATTTGCCCAGCCAACCTCAAGGTCGAAATCAAATACTTGTCTACCAAGATCCAAAAGACATGAAATTGTATTACGCCGTATTTTCAATGCGAACTCCCAAACCCACATCAAAGGGATTAATTGAAGTAGGTAAAGAATATGCCACAGGCTGGATGAATCTAAAATTTAAAGTAGAAAAGTTTATTTCCCACGCCGTACCTACAGTTGATTATCAAGAAGGGGATCAGGGTGCCACCGAAACTGTACAAGCTCTCAAGGCTTCAATCGGCAATAAAACTTCGTGGTTTGAATTAGAAAATCCCCATGAACTTAAAGGTGATAAATCGACTTACTTTGTGAGCTTCACGCGAAAGCGATTTGACTTAGGATTTCAGCTATTCTTAAAAAAATTTAGAATGAAAACTTATGGCGGTAGTCAATTGCCCATGAGTTATGAAAGTACAGTGGCCGTGAACGGAAAAGACGAAACCGTCATTTCAATGAACGAACCCTTAAAATTTAATGCCTACACCATTTATCAATCAAGTTATGAAACTAATGAACGAGGAGAACCTATTGTTTCAGTGTTCTCTATAAACTATGATCCTGGTCGTACAATAAAGTATACCGGAGCATTGGGAATTGTTCTTGGAATTGGAATTATGTTTTACCTCAAACCCCGTTGGTCTCGAAAGAAAAAGGGTGTTACATGAAAAAACTAAGTTTTATCTTGATGATTTTGTTTTCAGTTTCAGCCGGTGCATTAAATGTTTCAGACGTTGAGCGACTGGCCATTCAAGACGGTGGTCGCATTAAACCGTTTGATACTTTTGCTCGCGAAAGCACGCAACTCATTACGGGCACTCAAATTCATCAAGGCAAGAACGCAACAGAACTTGTATTATCTTGGCTTTTTTTACCAGATCAATGGTTGGTAGAAAAATTCATTCAAGTAAAACATCTTCAACTTAAAAAAGAAATCGGTGTAGCAGAAAATCAAAGTTACATTAGTCCCGATGAAATTGTTCACAATCCAAAACTTCCTCAACTCTTCACCCAACTCGCTCAACTTCAAAAGGAGAAGAAAAAGTTAAACCCCTATTTTCAAGCTCTCTCACGAATGAACAATCAACTCGTGCTCTACCAAGAAATCATTGCTGGTCGAGCTATCAAAGTTTTACCACAAACTCTTTCTTCGGATTGGATCGCCGTCGCCGATCTTAAAGGTGAACCCCGAGAGCTATTTGCAAATTTAGCGAAGTCTTATTTTCCGGCCATTGGTAATGGTGACGAAAGAGCCTTTCATGAAGCCGTAAAAAAATTCAAAGACTTTGCCATGGCTCAAACAAATTCAAACTACCCTTCTGAAAGCCAAATCGATCAAGAGATAATTTATAATTCTCTTCACCCTTTTCGTTTGGCCTACATATTTTATTTTGTGGCGGGACTTTTATTTTTGCTCTCTTTGAAATTTATTAAGAGCATGCCATGGTTTTATTCAAGCCTAGGCTTTGCCGTCACCGGTTTTTTAATTCACGCCGTAGGTTTTGGATTTCGCTGCGTCATCGCGGGGCGCCCCCCGGTTTCAAATATGTACGAGTCAGTGATTTGGGTTTCAGCGGGTTGTGTATTCTTTGGTTTGGTTTTTGAATTTATATATAGACGTCGTTATATCGGTTTGGCCGCAATGATGATGGCGACGATTGGTCTTATCATTGGCGATTCTGTACCTGCCGTATTGGATCAAAGTATTAAACCCCTTGAACCCGTTTTACGCAGTAATTACTGGCTTACCATTCATGTTTTAACAATTACTTTGAGTTATGCGGCCTTTGCCCTTTCTTGTGGAATCGGAAACATTGCTCTGTCCTATTACGCCCGCGGAAAAGAACGAGAAAATTCAGAGAAACTCCAGGCCTTAGCCCTTTTTGTTTACAGAGCCGTGCAAGTGGGAGTTTTACTTTTGACGGCAGGCACAATTTTGGGAGGAGTTTGGGCCGATTATTCATGGGGAAGATTTTGGGGCTGGGACCCAAAAGAAACTTGGGCCCTTATCGCAGATCTCGGGTACTTGGCTGTTTTGCACGGAAGATTTTCGGGATTGCTTAAAACATTTGGCACCATTGCTGCCAGCGTGGGCGCTTTTGCGGGAGTTATCATGGCGTGGTACGGAGTAAATTTTGTTTTAGGTGTTGGACTGCATAGCTATGGATTTGGTGGAGGCGGAGTTTTCTATGTGACCGGAGTTGTGGTCGCGCAACTATTGTATATCGCTTGGGCTGCGTACCAACATCATAGTGTTTCGGCAAACCTCAAAGTCTCATAACAATCGAAGTCATATATTTAGATGTAAGAATGATCTAGTCGGATAATGCTGTGCATCTTTCTTTGATTCAAACTGCTTACTTACTTATTTTTTTTGAAGGACTCTCGAGTTTTTCTAATACTTCAGAAACTCCCGTGCTCACGGAACGCAAAAATACCGTGAGCACCTTACCAGATGCGGGAATGATTGATTTCATCATTTCACGACGATTGGTTTTTTCGTCAACTATTATTTGTTGGCCAGCTGAAACATGATTTGCAGAAGTTTCCTCAAGGGTACGAACCTTAAAGTCACGACTCACTACTTTTGGTGAAACATCAGAATTCAGTTTGAATTCACCGCCACTTTGTGCCATCGTCCTTATACATATATATAGAAAAGCCGGGATGCAAACCGGGAATGTAAAGGCACCATGAATACAAACGGAAGCGCAACTTCGAAACTCATTGTCTTCGTCCTAGTCATGTTCCTCATAGCCGGCGGTATTGTCTACGCTCTGGGGCCAGCAAAAAACCAGGGGTACGCGCCCATCCAGCCAATTCCCTTTAGTCATAAGCTGCACGCCGGCAAATATGGAATAGATTGCAGATACTGTCACTATTCTGTTGAGCGTTCTCGACATGCGACAGTTCCCCCAGAAAACGTCTGCATGAATTGTCACCGATTTGTTAAGACAGATAGTCCCCATATTAAAAACCTCACGGAACATTTTAATCAGGGAAAACCCATTGCGTGGATCAAAGTTCATGATTTGCCAGAATTTACTTACTTTGATCATAAGCGACACATTGCCAGAGGCGTTCAATGTAATATGTGTCACGGCGAGGTTCCCGATATGGAGCGCATAAAACAATTCGCGCCTTTAACCATGGGCTGGTGTGTTAATTGTCACCGACAGCCCCAGTATAATGCACCAACGACTTGCGACACTTGCCATCGGTAGGAGAAGAAACAACCATGGATCTTTCCAAATCAGAAATTAAAAGTAAAAAGAAATACTGGGCAAGTCTCAGACAACTAAATGATGATCCCGAATTTGTTGAATTGGCCCATAAAGAATTTGTTTCAAGTCCCCTTCAAGAAGATTCTGACAAAGGGGGTCTTGATCGTCGAGATTTTATGAAATTGATGGCCGCTAGCACGGCCCTGGCGAGTTCTGCTTGTTTTCAAAAGCCCATGCATAAAATCTTGCCTTACGTCAATCAACCCGAAGAAATCACCTTCGGAATTCCTAATTATTATGCGTCCACTTGTGGTGAATGCGCCACAGGTTGCGGAATTTTAGTCAAGACTCGTGAGGGTCGACCTATTAAGGTTGAAGGTAATCCTGATCACCCCATGAATAAAGGGGCACTTTGCGCTCGCGGTCAAGCCTCTGTTTTAAATCTCTATGATCCCGATCGATATCGAGAAGCTTTTGGCAATGCAAAACGTGGAACTCAAGGGGGAAGCGCACTTACACCAGCAGAAATCGACAAGAAGATCTCAGAAAAATTAAAGGCCATAAAATCTTCGACGGGTCGCATAAGAATTCTTACCGGGACCATCAATAGCCCTTCGACTCTAAAACTAATAAATGACTTTTTATCTCAATTTAGTAACGGTGCTCACGTTACCTACGATCCCATTTCATCAGAACATATCATTCATGCCCAAGAATTAAGCTACGGAACCAATGTATTGCCTCGATATCGATTCGACAATGCTGAAGTCATAGTATCTATTGACGCTGATTTTTTAGGCACCTGGATTTCACCTGTTGAGTTTACAAAGCAATTTACTAAAAACCGCAAAGTTAACGACAAACATAAAAAAATGTCTAAGCTCTTCACCTTTGAATCAGCCATGACACTGACAGGTTCTAATGCCGACGAAAGAGTTGCCATTAAACCAAATGATTCGGTCAATGTTGCCCTTGCCATAGCCAATGAATTAGTGAGTGCTCATGGAATATCGACTGATAGCGATACAACTGGTGCGTTAAAGGCTTTTTCTGCAGCAAAAGTGGCTGCGTCTTCAGGATTTGACGCAAAAGTCATTTCAAAAGTGGCTAAAGAACTAGCCGAAGCCAAAGGAAAATCTCTTGTTATTGCAGGTTCTCCCCAAAGTCAGACCGAAAATTCATTGAGTCTTCAGTTGGCCGTTAATTTGATTAACTCTTTGTTGCAAAATGACGGTCAAACAATTGATGGCACGGGCAGTACTTCAATGCAAAACCAAGGAAGCTACGAAGAGCTTGCCAAATTATTTAAAGAAATGGGTGAAGGCAAAGTAGATGCCCTATTCATATATAAATCTAATCCCGCCTATACCATGGGTTTTGAATTTGAAAAAGCCGTTGCTAAAACAGGTTTAATTGTAAGTTTTAACGACCATAAAGATGAGACAAGTAGTTTTAGTGACTTTATCGTTCCTGATCATCACGCCCTTGAAAATTGGGGCGATGCTCAACCTCAAAAAGGTCTTTTTAGCCTCGTTCAACCGACAATTCGGCCCGTTTATAACACACGTTCATTTCAAGATTCATTGATAGCAATAAGTAAAGCCGGTGGATTAGGGAGCGACAGACTTTCTAGAGCTAAGGACTGGCATGAATACCTGCAGACCAATTGGCGTGAGACCGTCTTCAAAGATTATAGCATCGCAGTGCCCTTTGATATTTTTTGGGAATCCACATTAAGAGATGGCGTATTTGATGGTGTATCTAAAAAAGGAGGAAGGGCTCTTGCAACGACGGCTCGACAGTTGAAAGGTCAGCCACTCTTATTTCATCTTCCCAAACCTGCAAAAATAAGCGATTACGAATTGGTATTTCATGCCCAAGTAGCTCAGTACGATGGCTCGTCGGCAAATAACCCTTGGCTTCAAGAAATGCCCGATCCCATATCACGTGTGACCTGGGATAATTATGTATCAGTTTCCCCAAAAACGTCTACTGCACTATCCCTAAAAGATGGAGATGTGGTTAAAGTTCAAATTGAAGGCAAAACCATTGAGCTCCCCGCCCTTGTTCAGCCGGGACTTCACGGCAGTGTGATCGCCATTGCCTTAGGATATGGTCGATCTGTAGCTGGTGAAGTGGGCACAGGAATCGGTAAAAATATGTTCCCCTTTGTAAAAACAAACGGGGGGCCGGTGATGAGTGGATTTCCGGTTACGATGAAAAAAACCGGGGCCAATTATTATTTGGCCAATATTCAAGAACACCATTCTATGGAAGGCCGGGCCATTGTTAAAGACGCAAGTCTTTCAGAATACAAACGCTCCTCCAATGCAGGCAATGAAGAACACGAAGAATTAACGACTCTTTGGACTGACTATGAATACAAAGGCCACCGCTGGGGAATGACCATTGACCAAAACTCATGCACCGGGTGTGGAGCGTGCGTCATCGCTTGTCAGTCAGAGAATAATGTTCCCGTCGTTGGCAAAATGGGTGTGGCCCGCGGTCGAATCATGCACTGGATTCGCATTGATCGGTACTATTCAGGAACACCTGATAATCCCCATGTCTCCCACCAACCCATGCTCTGCCAACATTGTGAAAATGCGCCCTGTGAAACCGTTTGCCCTGTTTTAGCGACGGTTCATGATGAAGAGGGCCTGAACACTCAAATCTATAATCGTTGTGTGGGCACAAGATATTGTGCCAATAACTGCCCTTATAAAGTTCGAAGATTTAATTGGTATGATTATAACTACAGCGGCCAAATGAAATATCCGCAAACTCTGGCGCAAAACCCCGAAGTAACGGTGAGAAGCCGTGGGGTAATGGAAAAATGCTCATTTTGCTTACAAAGAATTGTTGAAGCCAAAGGTAAAGCAAAAAACCTAGGGCGCATGGTTCAAGATGGCGATATGCAAACGGCCTGTCAGCAAACTTGCCCCGGAGAGGCCATTACTTTTGGAAATATCAATGACGCCACAAGTGAAGTGGTTCGAAATGCCAAAGATGCTCGGGCCTATCATGTGCTCGAAGATCTCAACGTAAGGCCTTCTATTAGTTATCTCACAAAAATTAGAAATACCGAAAATACGGAGCAGGCATGAGTAGCACAACGTTGACATCACCTGTAGTGCTTGATCGTGAGCCATTAGTTACAGGCGGAAAAACCATGGCCGATGTCAATATTGATATCGCAAGGCCACTTGAATCCTTCCCCACAATGAAATGGTATATAGCTTTTGGTATTGCACTTTCAGGCCTCATATTTGGTTTTAGCTGCATTGGCTGGGTTGTCTATAATGGTTTAGGTAATTTAGGTATTAATAGCCCTGTTAATTGGGGCGTATTCATTATCAATTTCGTTTTTTGGATCGGTATCGGTCATGCCGGCACATTGATTTCAGCTATTTTGTTTTTGTTTAGGCAAAAATGGCGAACGTCTATTAACCGATCAGCTGAGGCCATGACGATTTTTGCTGTTATGACGGCAGGTCTCTTCCCTCTTATCCACGTAGGTAGGCCTTGGCTTGCCTATTGGCTCTTCCCCTACCCCAACAATCGTGGACCTCTTTGGATTAATTTTAGGTCGCCTCTTGTTTGGGACGTTTTTGCCGTTTCAACCTACTTAACTATTTCTGCAGTGTTTTGGTACGTAGGTTTGATTCCCGATTTAGCTTCAATAAGAGATCGCTCTAAAAATAAAATCAGAAAATTTATTTACAGTGCTCTTTGTCTTGGGTGGAGGGGAAGCAATAAAAGTTGGTCCCACTACGAAGTGACCTATTTAATTTTAGCCGGTCTCTCTACGCCTTTGGTTTTGTCTGTTCATACCATCGTTAGTTTTGACTTTGCTGTTTCACTTATGCCCGGTTGGCATACGACG
>JAHFAE010000024.1 GCA_023250675.1 Oligoflexia bacterium
TTTTTTTTGAATCTATTTGGTTTTCAACTAACTGCCTAGCACAGGTTAAATCCATAGATACAGCCCAGTCGTAAACGGGGCTCTTGGGCGATACCTTCTGCGCCCACTGGGAACAAGAAGCCCAGTCTCCTAAAGCTTGACTTAGCCCTGCCTTGGCCAAAGGGTCTTTTTGCAAACCGACTTGTTTTTTTTGTTCTTCGGTTTGTAATGTAGCCCAACGGTTTACTTTGGGCAAGTCTTCAAGATTTACGGGAATGGATTTTATAAAACCGGAAACAAAAGGAACAAGAATCAATAATAAAAATATTTTCAAGGAGTATCCCCTAAATAAAACAAATTGCCCCACCTATTTGAGGATAAAAGTTTAGCTTCAGTTTCCCATGGCCGCAAAGAAGTTCCAAAATCTTTTTTCTCTTGAGTGCCCCAATAAATATAACGCACCCCAAGATCCTTTGCCGTCAAACGCCATTGGGGTGTCCCTAACATCAAATCCTTTAGTTTTTGAGAAACGACCTTTGAATTGATACCGTGACTCCAAAGATATCCTTCGTAGCCGGCAACTACTCCGTGTCCACAAAGTGACACCGGATGATTATAAGTTTGCCCTGTCGCAATGCGCGTATCGGGGGGAATTTCGTTTAATGTCGCACATACCTCTTCCATCTCATCCCTACGAAATAACTCATAGCCTCCACCATCAGGATTAAGGGAATAGAATGTAACCACGGTTCCTGATAAAAACAAAACCAAATAAACAAAACTCAACCATCTCGAATTGATATATTCTGCGAAATAGTTTGCCACTAGGGGCATGGGCAAAAGATAGGCCCAGAGTATAATCTTAATATTATCCCATTCCCACGGTGCCATCATGACAAAAAAAGAGAATAGGAGAATACACAATGAAGGTATCACTACAAGGAGTTCGTATTTGATTTTTCTTTTCAAAGCGATATAGAGTACCCAACCAAATAATATGACAAAGGCACCAAAATTTACCCAAAAAAACTTAAAAATATTTTCGTCTCCAATCATCCACCCACGTTTAAACCAAATAATAGACGCTTCATGAAATCCGCCGGTGAGGTACCAGGTTTCTATGGTTGCCGGGATAAAGGCCCATGCAAAGAGCCTCATGGCGTGATTGTATGATTTCGTTGCTAAAGTCCAAATGGCCACTAAACTTGAAAGAAAAATAAAAGTATGAAACTGAAATAGAGGCATAAGCCCCCAAAGCAATCCTTCAATATAAAATGGAAATTTCGGTGTATTTTCTAAAAATCTTTTTTGCCATGCCCAAATTAACACTATTCCAGCCGGCAATGCGAACAGAAATCCTCTTTGTGGCACAAGAATGGTGAGAGCTAGATTTTTCCAAGCTATATCGGCTTGATAATCGGCCAAAATTCCAGAAGTTAAAAACTTATAGCCGGCGGTTCCTCCCGAGAACAAAAAAGCTGCCATTCCCAGACCCCCTCCCCACCAAAACAGAGCCATGGCAGTGGTAATTCCGAATATCAGACCTGTGATGGGAAGAATTTGGGCTAGTGAAAGTCCAAAATTGACAAAATAGGCAGCTAAAAAATCCATGCCGAATGGGTAATGAAACTTGCCATCGACAAAAAATGGTTCGTTGGGCCAATAATTTACACCGCGGGCAATATAATTAATAAATGTTATATGTTGCGACAAATCGCCGAAGTTATGGCGATCTAAAGTCCACATTCCGCTGCCGTTTTGAAAATAAAGCCAAAAAAAATGCCTAAAACAAAAAAGGCCCCACGAAAAGAACATAAATTTTTCAAAAATTCCTATGGAGGGGCGAGAAAGCTTGATTTTTCCCAAATCCCGCCAAACCCAAAAACCAGCTCCGAGACCAAGTATCAGCGAGGCACCTGCGATAATGGTGTTGAGCGAACCCCCGATGAGGCAAAGCATGAGACCCACGGTCACCGACACGGCCGTAAAACTCAAAACCGTAACAATCCCCCTCATGAACTGTTCTTTCGAATCTGCTTTTTAGTTACCCGAAGGCTGCTACTTGGAATAAGTTCTTCATTGCTATTCTGATGCTTCCACATCAACCGCAGCATCATCCCGCCACCGAAGTCATTATATTTGACCAAAATCCTATGCCAGCCTTTTTTAAGATCAGCACTTTGATTTACCGTCTTTGTCGCATGGGCCCCTTTATTATCAATGATGAGTCTGTCGTCGATATAGAGTTCACTGCCGTCATCGCTGGCTAGAAAAAATTCTGTGCTGCCATTTTCAGGAATATTTATTTCGCCATCAAAACTGATGCTAAACGGGGGGGGGAGAGGCCGGTTCGAATCCTCCCAGAAAAAGTCTAAAACAGGCATCACCTCGGTTTTTACTGGCTCACCTACTCCAAATCCATTGGCAAAATAGCGAGCCCGAAGTCCTTCGCCTGCTTTTATTGGTTTAGCTGGAGCTGCAAGAAATGTATCGGCTTTTGGCTCGAAGTAATTTTTGAAAACCGTTTGGTCAAAGTAGGCCATGACTTCATCTTGCGCTGATCTAAGTCTAAATTTTTTGGTGAAATATTTGTTTTTCAATTTTGTCTCGAGCAAGAATCGGGATTTTGAATCAATAAGAATGAGCGGCGCATCGGCTTGGGGAGATATATTTGTCGGCGAAGGATACCCCGCCGAAGTAAAATCACCTAAGAGCCATGGGAGAGGCCAAGAGCTCTCCATGTATATAGAAATGGGCATATACTGTTTACTTGGATCGTGGGCTACTAGGTCATTTAAGAATCCCATGACTTCCATGATGGGTGAAAAAGTCTGAACATAAACATAAGGTTCTTTCTCGTCGACAAAGTCTCTAAAATTCAAAGTTACTGATTTTGCAATACTTGGAATGGCGAAAACGGATACCAATAGGGTCGCATAAATTTTTCGCGTCTTTTGAAGAGAAGCCCACCTTACAAGACAATAAGCAAACACGATATGAAACGGCCAAATAAGTTCGATGATGCACCAGGGTGTCTTGTAGTTGACAATACTATAGGCTAAAAAAATTCCAATGCCGTAGATTCCGATAAGTCGAACTCGCTGATTGGCCTTTGGCAAAAGAAATACAAGAGATAAAATCCCCGCAAAAGCCGCCCCTTCGTATTGAAAAAATAACTTTCCCCAATATTCGAAGGGTTTTCCATGGCCGTTTCCGGCTGTTCCGGTTTGAAACCATGGGGCAAAGGCTTTAAAAAAATCTATGGCCCCTTGGTTATGTAGAGTGAAGCCAGAATAAAAAAGATAAATTATTAAAATGTTAGCACCAATGACTCGATACAGATCACTTTTCAGATAGTTGGAATTGACCCTAGAAACTCTATCTGTCGAAGGAAAGAATTTTTCGTAAAATCTCAACGAGAGTATGGCCAAAATGAAACAGGCCGCGTGAACAAAAAAAGTTTCTTTTGTGACGATCATTCCGGCCAAACCGATGCCCATAAGCCAAAGGGATTTCTTGTCTGCTTCTAGTTGATGGCGAAAGTAACCATCAAGGGCAAGGAGGCTGAAAAAAAGCAGTTCGGTTTCGTGAATGGAATATCGAGAATAAAAAATCATTCCAGGCGAGATGGCACAAAAGAATGCTGCTAAATAAGCAGTGGGTCTGCCTAGGTATTTTTCAAGCTTGAGCAAAAGATAGATCGACGCAAAACCAAAAGCCGAAGCAGACACACGCAGGGCCCAAAGGTTTCGGCCCATCAGAGTCTTGAAAAACAACAAAATATAAAAATGAAGGGGACCATGGTAGTTGGTCGGGTCGTAACGATAATATCCAAGTTTTATCATTTGATCGACAAACCATCCATTAATACCTTCATCAAAATGGGGGGGCTTAATGTTGAGGAGAATAAATCGAAAGGCAAAGCCGATTAGTAAAATAGCCCAAAACACTACGTTCCAATCTTTTTTAGTCGACTTCGGGGATTGCATCATCAAAGATCATTACATACCCCTATGAAATCTTAAAGGATCTTCAATGTCCGCCAAAGAAGTTAATGCACCGTATCTTTCGCTGGTTATTCCTTCATACAACGAATCCAAAAGAATTGAACGATGCATCACAGATCTAAAAAGTTTTTTCAATTCAGCAGCGGCAGATTTAGAAGTTATTCTCGTAGTTGAAAAAAGTACCGATGGAACTCTTGAAAAAGCCCAGAAAACCATTGGTGATGATCCCCACTTTGTCGTCGTCGATAATAAAGTACAAAAAGGTAAAGGTTATGCCGTTCGCATGGGAATGCTCCAAGCCCGTGGCGAAATCGTTTTTTTTATGGATTGCGACCTCTCCACCCCCCTAGTGGAGGTCATTGCATTCTTAAATCACTTTAGAGCTAATCCGACTACTGATGTTGTTATCGGGAGCCGTCAACACAATCAAAGTCAAATCATCAAGAAGCAACATCCTCTTCGCCAAAACATGGGGAAGATATTTAATTTCTTTGTTCAACTTTTTGCTATCAGGGGCATTGCCGACACTCAGTGCGGGTTCAAAGCTTTTCGTCGAAAAACAGTTGAACCTGTATTTTCGAGACAAACCATAGATGGATTTTCTTTTGATGTAGAAATTCTTTTGCTCACCCAAGCTTTGGGTTACAAGATTGACGTTTTGCCAGTGAAATGGATTAATTCACCCGAGTCTAAAGTGCGAATCGTGAGGGACAGCCTGAAGATGTTTTTTGATCTTACATTGATGCGTCTACGGGTTGCTCGCTCGTTACGTGCCTTGCCGCTAAAAAAATCTGAGCAATAACTTTATCTGATTCTTCAATGACCTTTTGAAGTTCTCCATCGCTCTTCTGAGACTGGATCAACGCATCCGGTGCAAAACTAATAACTTCGCAGCGATTAAGAATTTTAAGAATTTCATCTCCTAGGTTTGGATCCCCAGATTTTAGATTTTTAATCATTTGTTCGGCACTTCGAGAGGCCCCACCAAAACCCGAGATTTCACCCAATGAACTTAAAATGGCATTAGAACATTCCACCCCGACCCCTCGCCAATCCCCTTTTTTTAATTTGGCCCGTGCCATTCTTAATTTATATTGTGCCCTCTTTTTAACCAGAATAGCCTGGTCATATTTATCACTAGTATTAATTCTTAAGAATTTACGAATGAACCAACCCCAAGTTCCGCCAAATAATAGGAGCCAAAGCATAAAATGAACAGGGGCCGGAAATCCTATAGTCGACGTTGTCTTTAAATAATTAACTTCTTTGCCTGAGCCCTCATTGCTCTGACCTGATTGGGCCATGGGAGAATTCAGATTACTTTGAGAGGACCCATCTCCGGGCAAAACGTTAATATTAAATTCTGGCGTCATGTTCACCACGTATTTGGCTGTTTTGGGGTCAAAGTAACTTACGGCAATTGGTTGAACTTTGGCTTGGCCTTGGCTTCGAGGGATAATGATTAATTCAAATTCCTTAAAACCATCACCATTTTTTGAGAACTGAGAATCTTTTTTCGTATCGTAAATTTCTAAATTTTTTGGAAGATCGACGGGTGGCAATTCAATAGCCTTCACGTTACCAACTCCTGAAAAACGAATTTTTAAACTAAGGGGTTGATTCACCTTAACTTGAGTTGCACTTAAAGAACCTGAGATATTAAATCTCCCAACTGCACCAGAAAAACTTGCCGGTCTTCCTTCGACCGGTAAAGGAATAACTTCTAATGGCAATTCTTTTGAAACTTTCACGTAGGTGTAAGGATGGCCCAACCCAAACATCGACATAGAAGAATCCATGCTGATAACCGTAGCCTTGGCCTTATAGGCATCAACAGTCTTTTTACCTGGCGAAATAGGAAACAACGCATAAGAGACCAGCAATGCCTTATTATAGGGAATTCCATTCACAACTTCTGATTGAAAATTAAGTCTCTGGGCTAGCTCTAGATCTTCTTTCCAAAATCCTTTGAGCTCTGGGTATTTGAGGGCATCAAATGCCTGGATGCTACCTCGGGTGTAGATGTACCAGCTGGCAATAACTTCTTCGCCCACGTAGACTTTTCTTTTATCTGTCTCTACAGAAATAAAAAACGCATCTCGATTGCCCTGAGGAGCAGATTTAATACCCCCACGCCGGTCAGGAGTTAACCCTCTACGTTTGAGCAACTGACTAAAGAGATCATCTTCGTCGCCAAACATACCCCCAGGCGGGTTTAGAATATCATCGTCATCTTCTCGAACTTGTGGTTGCCCACTGCCCCCTTGGGGCCGATTTCCTGGCGCTAAAACTTTTATGACAATAGGTTTTGAGGTCAGTGTTTTACCGTTAACATTGACTTGAGCCGAGCCGATCGTGAGGGCTCCCACCTTTTGAGGGGCTAATGTGTATTTAAAAATTTGTTTTCTTATAAATTGAAATTTTCCGTTTTCATACATGCTGCTGGATTGACTTTGACTCCATTTATTTAAGAGCTCAAAGCCGTTGAGGTCAGGCAATCGAGGTTCTTCTAGATTCACGTTTCCATCACTAGAAACTGTAAGTGTGAGAGTAAAATTATCGTCTTTAGCTACGGTATTTTGGTTAACTGTGGCGTCGAATTGAACCTGCTGAGCAGAGCCCATTGATGTAAAAAGGAAAATCCAAAGACAAAAGCCTGCTAACAAACTACCAATCCTTTTCAACGGGTTTCTCCGGAGCATTCTTTTTGTTTTTATCTTGTTTGGCGCGAATTTCTTGCTCCTGTCGTTTTAGTTCTTCTAGAATCCTTCGAACATCGTTTTCATTCAAGGCCTTACTATCAAATGGCTGCGCAGTCGGTTTAGGTGTGGGTTGATTTCCTGGCGGTTTCTGCCGCCCTTTGTCATCATCTTTGTCCTTATCTTGGTCGCCTTTGTTTTGATCTTTTGGGTCCTTTTTATCTTTTTGATCTTTGCTGTCTCCACCGCCACCTTGTTTCTGTTGCTCCTTGAGAGCCAATTCAATGTTGGTTTTTGTCTCAACCGACTTTGGATTGTATTCAAGAGCCCGTTGATAATACCCAAGCGCTTTAGGAATGTCTTTAGCAGCCAACGCTGTATTACCCGCATTAAACATAGAAAGGTACTTAATCTCTGGATTCGCGCTGGGCTGAGACTCAGCAGCTTCAAACTCGGCAAACGCTTTCGGGTAGTCGCCGGCCTTAAAAAAGGTATCCCCTAAATTAAAGTGATAAAGGGGATTAAAGGGATCTCCTGAAAGAGCTCCCGCAAATCCGTTAAAGGCTTCTTGATAGTTCTCTGAGCGATATTTTTCGATACCGTCATTATTTGAATCTATGGCAGGCGGCGCGAAAGCTTTGCCGTTTTGAGAAAATAAAATAATCAGTAGCAAATTGAAGAGTTTCACGTCTGAACCTCAAACCGCCCACGCCAAGGTCTGAATACTTTATTTCTATCACCAAATAGAAAATCCAAAAATGCCAATAGAAGACCTAAAAGTAACGGAATTTGAAATTTTTCGTCATATTCAGTTGATGTATGACTTTTAAAATCAGCCTTTTGTAGTTGATCTAAGTCATTGACTAGATTCTTAGCTTCGGTTTCTTCAAAAGTGGCGTGATAGTAACTTCCGTTTCCAGTCCTTGCCAATTTGGCAAGGCCTGAATCGCTGGGAATGCTCATTACAATTTGCCCGCCACCGTCCTTTTTGTAGCCGGTGAGACCACCTCGATCATCTCTTAAAGGAATTGGGGCTCCGCGGGCTGAACCAAAACCAAGAGCAAATATTCGAACTCCCGCATCGCTTGCCTTTTTAATTTCTGCCATGGCCCCTGGTTCGTTGTCTTCACCATCTGAGGTGATGACGAGAGCCCGAGTGGGTTTCACGCCATTGATTCCTTCTACTCCCCCTCTTTCAAAGGCCCTTAGGGCCTCTTCAATAACCGCCTTAAAGTTTGTACCTTGAGTCGTTACCGATTGGGTCGTTAAAGAACTGATATACATTTTGATAGCACTGTGGTCTGACGTCATGGGCGAAACTAAAATCGCGCTCCCAGCAAAAGCGATAAGCCCTACTCTATCGCCGCTGAGTAAGTCTATGAATCTGCTGATTTCGTGTTTAGCATGATCAAGCCGCGAAGGTTTATCGTCCTCGGCGAGCATGCTGTTTGAAACATCCACGGCAATGATAAGTTCTACACCCGATTGTTTAACTTCGATTTGGTGGGCTCCCAATTGGGGCCTTGCCATTGCTACGAGAAAACATGCCAATGCACTAAATTGGAGAAAAAGATGCCAACGCCTTTTAGAGGTAGACAACGAGGCCACCAAAAAGGAGCCACTTTTACCTCCGAAAACTCGCTTTAATTTTCTAAGTTTTGCCCCTTCCCAAAAATGTATAAGTATAAAGCAAGCGCCCACTGCCCATAAAAGATTTAGCCATTGAGGATCACCCCATTTAAACATCTACGGCGCCCTCCGAAATACAAATCGAGAAAGAAGAAGTTGTAAAAAATAAAGTGCAATGCCCCAAAATAAATAGGCATCAAAAAGCTCCGTGTACTTCACATATTGATTGATTTGAATTTTTGTTTTTTCTAAAGAATCAATAGTAGCAAAGACTTTTATCAAGGCTTCTGTATCTACGGCTCTAAAAAATTTTCCGCCCGTTTCTTCTGCAGCAGTTTGTAGTAAGGTTTCATTCACCGTTGAGTGGATGGGTTGGTAGTGCTTAAACTTGTTTCCGAATGCATCTGTAGAATAAACAGGTAATTGTGCCTGGCCGTTGACGCCGATACCGATGGTATAAACTTTAATACCGTAACCTTTGGCGATATCGATAGCGGTGTTGGGATCAATCGTACCCGTATTGCTCTCTCCGTCAGTTAATAAAACTACCACTCGACTTTTTGCCGTTGATTCTTTAAGCCTTGCAACAGCATTGGCCAAGCCCACACCGATTGCTGTCCCTTGTTTAATATTGTCTGTTGTGACTGTATCGAGACTTTCAAATAAAACGTCATAATCAAGAGTTAATGGGCACCTTGTGTAGGATTCTCCAGCAAAAATAATAAGACCTATTCGATCATTGCCACGACCTTGAATAAATTTATGAATGACAGACTTTGCTGCAGTAATTCGGTTAAGGGGGGTCATGTCTTCTATTTCCATGCTGTCAGACACATCGAGAACCAACATGATATCAATGCCCTCAACATTTTTATTTACTTTAGAATTACTTTGCTGAGGCCTAGCGAGAGCAAAGACTGCAAATACAAGGGCCATGGTTTTTAAAATGATGGGAATAAAAGAGAGCTGGGCTCGCCAACCTGGAGTTACGTCCTTAATTAAAAGACCTGAGCTAAATTGCAAAGTGGCTCGGCTCTTTACGGTTCTAAATAAATTAAAAAGTAATGCTAATACAAAAACAAAGATGAGGTAAAAAGCGAGAGGCGAGACCCATTTCATCGAATGATCTCCCCAAAAAGTATGGCCCCAATTTTTGTCGATTCATCTAAGAGCTTTGAGCAATGTTCCGAAGTTGTTTCAATTTTTGCAAACTTAATTTGATCCAGTTCATAGAGCACCGTTCGAAGTGAACTTCCTGCATCTTGATAAAATTTTCGGTAGCGCTCTTGCAATATTAACATGAGTTCTTCGCTGGTGAGTTCTTCGGCTTGAATATGCAGCTGCTCGCCAATAGATGTTTTTAAAATATTTGTAAGCTCAAGAGCAAAGGTCTTGTATTCTCCCCGCTGATGATAACCTTGGGATTCTAACTTCCTCATTCTTGATTTGAATTTTTCGTCAGGCGTTAGGGGCCTAGATTCTTCTTGAAGTTTTGCCAACGCATTTCGTTCTTTAAGCCATTTCTTAGTTCTATAAATAATAAAACCTATTGCCGTTAAACCAACCACAATCCAAATAGCCCACCACCACCACGGAGCTGGAACTTCGATGGGATCTACAATAGGAAAAGGCGTTGGCTGTTGTTGCTCTGTTTGAATAACAGAACTGACATGAATACTTAGAGGAGTCAGAGGCGTTTCACGACCATTTAATACTAGTTTAATTTGTTTTAATTCGTGATTCCCAACTCGGTAACTTGTTACTTCTTGAGTTAAGATTTGCCCACCTATATGCGCTGGCCCTAAGAACTGCAAAGTATATGCTGGATTTGAATCAATATTTGTAAAACTAACTTTGGCGTCAGTTGCCACAGGCTCATCGAGCCTGCAAGCTAAATTTATTTTTTGACCAACGGTAATACTGGTTTCGCTTAACGAGCAGTTCATTAGCGATGCCTCGAAGAAAAAAACTTAATAAGAGGATCCACAAATCCGTGAGACGTATCTACGTCAATCCGATCTACTTTTGATTTAGTAAGCTGTTGATCACGTAGAGTCTTAACTTTCTTATAGTGCTGTTCATATTGCCGACGAAAAGCCGAGCTTGATGTATCTACTGTAAATATTTCGCCCGTCTCTGCGTCTTGAATGTCGACAATCCCCATTTTGGGAAGTTGCTTTTCGGCAAAATCTTCAACGACAATGGCCACCACATCATGTTTTCGCGCCACAAGACTTAAACTACGCTCAAAACCTTGGGCTAAAAAGTCACTTAAAATAAATACCGTAGATTTCTTTTTAAGAAGACCTGTCAGAGTATCTAAAGCCAATTTAATATTTGTTTTTCGACCTTTTGGTTTAAAGTACAAAAGATCTCGCAAAATACGGTGAACATGTCCCCGGCCTTTTTTAGGGGGAACAAAATGTTCGACCTGATCGCTAAAAAGCAAGAGACCCACTCGATCATTATTTTTAGCCGCGGCAAAAGACAAGACGGCGGCAAGTTGCACGAGAACTTCACCTTTTAAAAAACTTCCACTGCCAAAATCCCCTGAACTACTCACATCAACGGCTAAAATAAGCGTGAGTTCTCGTTCTTCGTCATACCGTTTAACAAAAGGCTTGCCGGCCTTGGCAGTGAGATTCCAACTAATAGATCGAATGTCGTCGCCAGGTACGTATTCTCTGAAATCAGCAAATGTAAGGCCTCGGCCCTTGAAGACCGTGTGATACTCGCCCGCAAAAAGGTTATTCACCATCTTGCGTGTTGAAATCTCAAGGAGCTTTACTTTCTTGAGAATCTCTTTAGGCAGCATGGGCTCATGGCACCTCTATTTTATTTAGAATCTCTCTAATCACTGCGTCTGATTTTGTTTCTTCGGCCTCAGCTTCGTAGGTCAATAGAATTCTATGTCTTAGAACATCGTAAGCAATAGACTTTACATCTTCTGGGGTCACAAATCCTCGCCCACGAATAAATGCGTGGGCCCGAGCGGCTTTGGTTAAACAAATAGTTGCTCGCGGTGATCCGCCTACATTGACAAGATTTGCAATAGACTCAAGGCCGTACTCGCGCGGTTGGCGGGTGGCCATCACAATAGAAATGATATATTGCTTCACCTTCTCATCGATATAAATACTTGTGACCAAATCCCGCGCTCTCATCAGCTCTTCTGGTGTGATCGTTCGGGTGATCTGGGGAATTTCTTTTTGGGTCATTCGATTTAAAACTTCCATCTCTTCGTCTTTTGTCGGATAGGTTACCAAGACTTTAAACATAAATCGATCCATTTGGGCTTCAGGTAAGGGGTAAGTACCTTCTTGTTCCAAAGGATTTTGAGTTGCCAGAACTAAAAATGGTTCTTTAAGAGAATGGGTCTCTTCACCAATTGTCACTTGCTTTTCAGCCATAGCCTCTAACAATGCTGATTGAACTTTAGCCGGCGCACGATTTATCTCATCAGCTAAAACTATATTTGTAAAAATCGGCCCCTTCTTAACCGCAAATTCACCTGTTTTTTGATTAAAAATCATGGTACCGATTAAATCAGAAGGAAGTAAATCAGGAGTAAATTGCACTCGCTGAAAATCAAGATGAATGGCGTCGGCGATCGAACGAATCGTCAAAGTCTTTGCAAGACCCGGAACGCCCTCTAGCAAAACGTGACCTTCGGTGAGGAGACCCATCAAGATTCTTTCAAGCATGGATCGTTGACCAACAACGACTTTGCCCACTTCGCCCAATAGTCGACTGACGAATTGGCTTTCTTTTTTGATATGCTCATTTAAGGCAAGAATATCCACCGACATAGATGCTCCTTCTTAAAGAAGAAAACTAAATTTGATCTTCAAATGATTATGGTCGCCTAACCTATGATTTTCAATTACCTTTTTCAAACTCGCCGCACCACCAATCTGGCGCCTCGCGTTGACAGATTTTTGTAGCAATCCCATATTAGCGGCGTAAATAAACGAGGTAATTATGGTGAATCACTTAAAGACTTTGCTTTATCTTTTGGCCCTAACAGCGCTTATTATGTTTTTAGGCGAAGCCATGGGTGGGCGGCAGGGTCTTCTCCTAGCCTTTATATTTTCTCTTGGTCTAAATCTTATGAGCTATTTTTATAGCGACCAAATTGTTTTGTGGACCTATGGGGCCCGTTTGGTCGAAGGCACTGATCCCTATGGCCTTCAAGAAACAGTTGCCGCCCTTGCTGCTCGAGCTGGAATTCCCAAGCCAAAGGTTTATTTGATTCCTTCTGAAACCCCCAACGCTTTTGCGACGGGTCGCTCCCCCTATCATGCTTCAGTGGCTGCGACAGAAGGAATCTTGCAACTATTAACAAAAGAAGAAATGAAGGGTGTTTTAGCCCATGAACTAAGCCACGTTTCTCATCGGGATACACTTTTAATGGCCGTTGCTGCGGTTTTGGGTTCGGTCATTATGTATTTAGCAAACATGTTTAAATGGGCCGCTATTTTTGGCCGCAGAGATGATCGAAATGAAAATGTAATCGGAACACTTTTCATTGCAATGTTTGCACCTTTGGCTGCAACTTTGATTCAGCTCGCCATGAGTCGAAGCCGAGAATATTTAGCCGATCACGGCGCTGTAGAACTCACCCACGATCCGCAAAGCTTGGCAAACGCCCTTTGGAAAATTCATAATTACGCTCAAGCCATGCCCATGCCTGCAACACCAAGCACAGCTCATATGTTTATAATCAATCCGCTTTTTGGCGGTGGGATTAACTCGTTATTTAGCACCCATCCGCCCGTTCAAGAAAGAATTCGAAAATTAATAGGGAGAACATTGTGACAAATCAATTAGAAGCGTCGTTTGTAACACTTGCCATGTCTATTGCCTCATCAGCTGCCATGAGTTTGGGACTAGCCCCTGACCCCGGCACCAATAAGAGTGCGGTGAATATTGATCTAGCTCGATTCAACATTGATCTCTTAGACATGCTTCAGAAAAAAACTCAAGGCAATCTTGTCAAAGAAGAGAACGATTTCATGACCCGAGTTTTAGGTGATCTTAAATTGAAATTCGTGGAGGTAAGCAATAGTGAAAAGTCTACGGATAAGAAAAAGTCTTAGTTTATTTTCTGCCATTACTGCGGTAGGGCTCTTAGCGTTTCCGCCTCACCTTTTAGCCCAATCCCCTAAGTCTTTAGGTAGCGGTGAAATGCTTCCTAAAAATCTATTTATTGAACTAGGCAAAAAAGTTAATCCAGCAGTCGTCAATATTTCCACGACACAAATTGTAAAACCCCAAATGCGTGGAGGGTTTGGATTTCCTGGGGAAAATCGCCGCGGCTTGCCGTTTGACCCTTTTGAAGAATTTTTTGGCGAAATGATGCCCCAAGGGGGGCCAGAGCAAAAGGTTACAAGCCTTGGTTCAGGTTTTATTATTGAGTCCAATGGACTTATTATTACTAATAATCACGTCATTCAGGATGCAAATGATATTCAAGTTCAGCTCACTGAAAAATCTAAAGAGCATTATAAAGCCAAAGTCGTGGGTCACGATGCGCGAACCGATATTGCGTTAATCAAGATCAATATTGATCGAAAATTGCCAGTGGCTTTATTGGGCGATAGCGACCAGGTCGAAGTGGGCGAATGGGTTGCCGCATTCGGCAATCCATTTGGCCACGGTCATTCAATGACAAAAGGAATTATCTCGGCCAAAGAGCGAAATATCGATATGGAAGCGAGCTTTTTCCCATTTCTTCAAACCGACGCAAGCATTAACCCCGGCAATAGCGGCGGGCCCTTAGTCAATGAAGCAGGAGAAGTCATAGGAGTGAATTCTGCCATCGATGCGCGAGCTCAAGGAATTGGCTTTGCCATACCTATTAATATAGTTAAAAAACTTCTCCCTGACTTAAAAACAAAAGGGAAAATCACCCGAGGATTTTTGGGAGTGGGGCTTGCTAATATTAATGAAAAGATGGTGAAGCAATTTAGACTTAAGAGCGACCGTGGTGCACTGATCGTCAATATTAATCCCGATTCACCCGCCGACCGGGCCGGCGTTCAGCCCTACGACATTGTCACTGAATTTAACGGCAAGGCTGTTGAGGATTCTAGGGCCCTTGCCAATGCAGTATCAGAGGCCAAAATCGGCGATACAGCTACACTTAGAATAATCAGAGAGGGTTCTCCAAGGACCATTAAGGTGAAAATTGCAGAGAGACCCAATGATGGAAAGATCATGGGTGAGCAAGAAGAAGATGAAGATGGTGGTAGGCCCGCGCCCGGCGCAAAGACACCTTTTCATTTGGGACTTGGTCTGGCTGATCTTACTCCCCAAATAGTTCGAGAACTTGAACTTCGCAATGCCCCCAAATACGGAGTGGTTGTTGTTGAAGTCAAACCCGGAAGTCTTGCGGATCAGGCGGGAATTCAACCGGGCGACATCATCTTAGATATAAATAAAAAACCCGTCAAATCTTCGGCTGAAGCCGTAAAAAAATTCAAACCTGAGGGCAATAGCGTAAGAATTTTGCGGGGCCAGAATACGGTAATCGTATTTATGGGTGCTGACGGTGATCGTTAGAGCCCCGGCCAAAGTCAATTTGACTTTAAAGATTTTGGGCAAACGAACTGATGGGTATCATTTTTTAGAGAGTCTTTTTACGCCTATTAGTATTTTTGATCAAATAGAGTTGACCCAGAGGCTTTCGGGGTCATCTGACGTGATTCGGTACAAGACACCTGAAGGTTTAAATTTAAGTTTTGAAAACGACATCATTGCTAAGACTTTGAAATTGTTTAGAGAAATTTCAGAGGTTCCTCCTCTGACTATAGATGTGGTCAAGACTATTCCTACCGGAGCCGGCCTTGGGGGCGGAAGCAGCAATGCCGCCGCCGTATTGTTGAGGGTTCAAGAACGTTGGGGCGATAATACCACCGCTTTACAACTTCCCGTTATTGCTGAAAAAACTGGGGCAGATGTGCCTTTTTTTCTTGAATCCAGGCCAGCACTGGTCAGTGGAATTGGCGAAAAAATCGATCCTTTCAATCTTGATTCGCTAAATCTCTTAGTTTGGAATCCCCCTTTTAAAATCCATACAACCGAAGCCTATGGCTGGTTTGACGATGATTGCGCATTGACACCGCGCCATGACAATGTTAACACTAGGAATAGTAGGTCCGAAGTCTCAGGAAGAAGACTTGGAATTTCAAATATCGTAGATATGCTTCAAAACGATCTTGAAAAACCGGTGGAAGCGAGACACCCTGAGATTGCGGTCATGAAGAAGGCGCTGAGAAACTGGGGAGCGCTGGGTGCCCTGATGAGCGGAACTGGAAGTTCCGTTTATGGGATCTTTCGAAGTCCATTTGATGTGGAGAAAGCTCGAGAGAAGCTCAGGCTTGAATTTTCAGACGATCACGTTTTTTTCATATGCAAGACCTTATAAATTAACGTGGCAACGCTACAGCAGGGAGAACAACATGGATATCACCGAAGTTAAAGTATTCCCCGTTAACGAAGAACGACTCAAAGCCTATGTGACAATCACCATTGATAATTGCTTCGTGGTTCGTGATCTCAAGGTCATCAATGGTAACAACGGATTATTTGTGGCCATGCCCAGCAAGAAACGCAAAGATGGTCAATTTAAAGATATAGCCCACCCATTAAATAATGAAACCCGCGAAGTTATCGAAAACCGAATTTTTGAAGTTTACGAAACTGAACTTAAAAAAATGGGGCAAACACTTCAACAAATGACCATTGCAAAAACCACTTCTCCAGACTATGACCTAGCAGACGACGACGGTCGTCGATAATCAAAATTTGATTTCTGCTGGGGCGTAGACAAGCGGTAAGTCAACGGATTTTGATTCCGTCATGCGAAGGTTCGAATCCTTCCGCCCCATCCAATAGTAAGTTAACAGTTCTCAAACCGCTTCGGATTTGACATTTAGTAATTGCTTTTCGCAGGCTCATGCTTTCATAACCGAAGAGAATAGAAAACATTTTGAAGTTACGTTGTCGTTTTATGCAGTGACGGTAAGGCATGAGCTGGCTCAAATCCACCAGCTAGCAAAATCCCTTTGCCTTGTACGGTCAAATCCGACATGAATTCAAATTGTGAACGGCTGTCGTTAACATATGCCCGCAAAATATAATGGGTCGCCCAGGGAAGTTCTTTGACAGTCACTTTTATGGCTTTGTTGCTAACAATTAGATGATGGCTCTTTGCAAGATTCAACAGAAGATCTCGAGCTTTCGATGCATCGTGATTCGGATAAAGGTAAAATGAGATATTACACATGAGCTCATGACTTCCTGAGCTGGAATTGCGAATAGTATTATTCCAAATTTTACTGTGGGGAATCACGATCTCAGTATCATCAATTGTTTTAAGCATCACCGCACGGAATCCCATTTTCACAATTTCACCATAATTTTCGCCAGTGTCTATCCAGTCCCCAACACGATAGGTACCCTCGAAGAGAATTACTATGCCTGCAATCAGACTGCTAATATAATCCTTGAATGAAAATCCGATGGCAAGTGCAGCACCACCCAATATGGCGAACATGTTTTCTCGAGTCGGATGGATAATTTGGGGAACAATGATCCACAAAGCTATCAAAAGAATTCCCAAACGAAGGATTGGAATCCAAGGCAGGAGATATGGTCGCGCTTTCGCTGGTAGAGTCCTCGAAACGAAATGGGCCAAATAACGAACAAATATCTGGAGGCACCAGGCGCCCAGAGCAACCAGCACTATCGTGGCAAAATCAATGCCTTCCCACTCACGAATAATTGAATCAAATTTCATGACGACCTCCGCAGCAAGTTCGCACAGCAGGCTTAAGGTGTCGTTTGAATTGATCTAAATCCTTTATTATGGACTCCGAAACAAAATCAGGTTAATTGATAAGTTAAATATGATCTTAGAGCCCCGTGAATTTATTCATTTGTTTATTCATTGGATCGTCTCAGCGGGCGTTCTCTACATGACCGCAATTCTTGTTCCTGGATTTCGAATCAAGAACTTTAAAACCGCTATGATTGGATCTTTGGCAATAGGAATCGCAAATATTTTTGTCAGACCCGCTCTACTTTTTCTAACTTTTCCGTTAACGGTAATCACACTTGGATTTTTCGTATTTGTCGTGAACGCCATCATCTTAAGATTGTGTGCAGGAATTTTAAGAAATTTTGAAATCGACGGCTGGGTTTCTGCAATCATTGGTGCACTTATCTTGGCTCTCCTCCACACCCTTCTCAACTTTCTCGGGTTTGGTTTGAATTTCGCACACTACAGCCAAGTCAATATATGAGCCCAATTCTTTTTCTAGTTTTAGAAGCAATACTTATTGGGTACTAAAAATCACAGTTATTGTGAATGGTAGAGTATCACTTTGCTCAGTTGTATGTGGGCCTGTCAGCCTTCTAACGCCCCTTTTTAAAACTAGACAATGTAACTTCTTGAATCCTTAAACAAAAATCCCCATCCTTAAATTCATGCACACTTGTTCAATATTGCACCTCAACATATTGGCTATTATCTCTAATACGTAGCGTTTTAGAGACGGCACGGAAACTGCTTTTACTAGGTATGAGGGGTAATGTATGAAGAAGCATGTAAGTGTCCTACTCGCAATCGTATGTGTCGGTGTCATAGCCGTCTACCAGAACTGCGCTCCAGTTCAATTTGCAAAGACATTGGATGCCGCAGCCAACTGTGCTGATGTAACTTGCTTAGAAAACATAAACAATGTGGGGTCAAAGCCATTTGAAGGATCTCAAGATGTAACTATCAGAGCTCCTCTAGATAAGGTAGATATTCTCATAGTTGATGACAACTCAGGATCTATGCAACCTGACCAAGCAAATTTAGCCAGCCGTTTTGCAAACTTCATTACAAGCCTTGCTCCTTTAGATTGGCAAATAGCAATCACCACTACCGACGTTACAGTTAAAGGTGCACATGGTCAATTCGTGGGCCCCGAGGGTTCTTCGCCATCATTTAGCCCAAACTATGTCATCACACCAATGACTCTAAATAACGACATGGTTTTTTCTAAAACAGTACAAAGAACTGAAACTGGTGATAGCGACGAAAGAGGAATTATGGCCGCAAGCCTTGTTGTAGATGGCCGCACAACTACCGCTGGTACTTTTTTTAGAGCAAATTCGAACTTCGCCATCATTATCTTATCCGACGAAGATGAAAGGTCAGTAGGTGGTTTAGACCCCAAAGACTCACAATTTCAACCGATCGAAGACGTTGATTTGCCCAAGAATTTCGTAAATAAAGTTAAGGCTGCCTGGGGCGATACAAAACCACTGATCGTAAATTCCATAATTATTAAGCCCGGTGATACGGCCTGCCTTAACACCGAAGCTACAGCTACAGGTGGTGGTGGTCGTGGTTACTTTGGTAGCTTCTACGACACACTTTCTCGACTCACCGGCGGAGTGACAGGTTCAATCTGTGATAATGGTGCCGGCGCATTTACCAATACAGTAAAAAATATCGGCGGTGCCATTCAAGCTCAAGCTAAAAACATTCAGCTTGATCATATTCCTAAAGATATGCCCGTAGTAACCTTTGATCCAGTTGGTAACTCGGTGCCGTTCACTTGGACACCGGGAACTGGCGCCATTATACTTTCTTCGCTTCCAGTTGTTGGAACAAAACTTCACATCACATACACATATTTAAATTAGTAAAAATCGTAGACTTGTTCTTCGAATTTAGAAATTTTCTACTTTCATTAAATTAAATAATTTCAACGATTTAATTAATATAACCTTGGTAAATCAAGTATTGACGCAGTGAGCCGACATATTCGGAACATGTCATTTTGAACCGGGGGAATAATGAAGTCAATCTCACTTACTAGATCTCTAGTAATTTTTTTGTGCCTAACTATTTATTTTACGGCCTGTACTAAAAATCAAAATGAAGACGCACAATCTGTTCAAGGCAAAGAGGTCAGTTTAGAAGGTACTCTCCAAGTCGTTTATGAGGACTACAGTGATCATGCTATTATTCAACATACCTTAAATACTGTAGACGGATCTTCAATTCCCATTGACTCAAATGGAATTCCTGAAGGCACAAAGAGTGGAACTAAAGTTAAGATCGAAGGTAAAAAAAATTCGGAAGGCAAAGTATCAGTAAAATCTTTATCGATCGATAGACAACTTAGTTTGAGTGCTTACAATCAACTTAATTCCTTTGGCGAACAAAAAATTCTAGTGATCCTCGCCAACTTCTTAGATGACCAGTCAACTCCAATCACAATTCAATTGGCCCGAGATACACTTTTTGGCCAGGCAAACCAATTCTTCAGGGATTCTTCGTTTAATCAAACTTTTTTCAGCGGGGATGTTGTTGGATGGTACACCCTCCCAATGACAAGAACTTGTGAATTTAATAGTATTGTTGGTACAGCGAGGCTCATGGCAAGCAATGCTGGAATTGATCTCAGAAATTACCCGAGACTAATGGTTATGATGGGTAATTCTCGTTGCGGATTTTTGGGGCAAGGTTCGTTGACATCAGGCCCCGGTAGTGCCGCCGTAATCAACTTAGCCAATAATAACGTACTTGGCCAAACAATTGAACACGAGCTGGGACATAATTTGGGTCTATTACATGCTCACTCTATCGCATGTACCGATGGTTCCATAGGTATGGATTATCCTGCGAATACAAACTGCTATTTTTTAGAGTACGGTGACAACGTCGACAATATGGGATTTTCGCAAGGATATTGGGGAGCCCTTAACAAAGAGCTCATAGGATGGCTCAACTATGGGACCTCCCCGCCAATAACTGTTGTCAACCAATCAGGGACTTACTGGATCGACACTTACGAAACCATCAATATGAATTCAAAAGCACTTAAGATACTTAAACCCAATGGAAGTGCCTACTATGTTGAATTTAGGCGCCCCATCGGTGCGGATTTGATCTTAACGGGTTTTGCACCCTCAATAATGATTCGAACAAATACGCCCGGGAGTTTTGAACATATCAATAGTTTGTTTCTAAACGATGAACTTCTTTACGACATGACATCAGTCACAACCCCGTGGGAATTTAGAGACGCAGGCGTGCCTGTAGGACAGACATTCAACGATCCACTTACTGGAATTACGATACGAAATATTTCTGCCGACGCATCCGGTGCACAAATCGCAGTAACTGTTACAACATCAATGCCAATGCCCACTCCTCAGCCGACGGCAACACCTAACCCAACACCTGTTCCAGAGCCCACTCCACCTGCTGGATGTGTTCTCCAAAGGCCTTCAATCGTATTTTCTACGGCATCAATTACATTAAACGTGGGGCAATCCACTAATGTTACTGCGACAATTAGAAATAATGATGGGCCTGGGTGTCCTGCCAATGGTTTTTGGTACAACTCAGGAAATACGACGCCGGGTGTGTTTGTAACTTCTGACACTGGCTTTGCTACTCTTTCGCCGGGTCAATCGGCTACAGCCGTGGTCACAATCGCTTTGACACAGAATTTGCCGGCCGGTATTTATGCCGCATCCTTTGTTGCCACTGAGGGTTCTTATTATTCTTTCTCGCGCGGTGATTTCGTAAGTGTTCAAGTTGGGCCGCTACCTACGCCGACACCCACTCCAACTCCTACGCCAACACCAACGCCCACTCCCACACCAACTCCTAGTTCCCCAAGTGTTACCGCAGACGCCACTTCAATACCAGTAGGCGGTTCAGTTACGGCTATTTGGGCGAATATTCCCAATCCCACAGTTAATGATTTTGTCTACTTGGTTAATGCAAGTGGCGGGGCTTACTACGATCTAAAATATACGAGTAGTTGTTTTTCTAGCCCGGGAACCGTTGCGAAGGGAAACGGATCTTGTGTTTTTACGATTCCCCAGTCGGGTCAATACATTTTCTTTTTTTATTCAGCTTCAGCTGGGACTTATCCCGCTTCAAGCCGAACAATAACCGTAGGTTCTGGGACCAATCCCACACCCACGCCGGCTCCTTCTGCGACGGCGACACCACTGCCATCCGCAACTGCTACGCCAACTCCAACTCCGACACCCACTCCGGCTCCTTCTGCGACGGCGACACCACTGCCATCCGCAACTGCTACGCCAACTCCAGCTCCAACTCCAACTCCAACTCCAACTCCGACTCCAACTCCAACTCCGACTCCGACTCCGACGCCAACTCCGACTCCAACCCCAGTCCCTGGCACACCTAGCTTGACGACGAGTTCCACTTCAATTTCTGTAGGGGGTTCACTCACAGCTACGTGGGCGAATATTCCTAACCCGACAATAAATGATTTTATTTACCTAGTACCTTTTAGTAGCAATTACGCCGAAATTAAATACACAAGCAGCTGTTCGCCTTTTCCTGGAACTACGGTAAGAGGAAATGGCTCTTGTGATTTTACAATTCCCCAAGCTGGTCAATACATGCTTTATTTTTATTCGGGTACTACAGGAACTTACATTCTCATAAGTCAATCAATTACCGTAAGGTCAAATCCTAGCCCGACACCAACACCAATTCCGACGGCAACGCCAATTCCAACAGCTACGCCTACAGCAGCCCCGACGGCAACACCAGTTCCAACTGCTACACCAACACCAACTCCCGCACCCTCTCCTCCAGATTCCATTGCCCCAACAGTCCCAAGTGGTCTTGCCACGCATGCAACAGCGAGAACTGTCAACTTAAGCTGGCACGCTTCAACGGATACTGGTGGCTCGGGCCTCAAAGGTTACAAGGTCTACCGAAACGGTGTTTTCATTGCCCAAACATCAGCCCTTTCGTATTTGGATTCGGGTCTGACAAATAAAACTAATTACTCTTACACCGTTTCAGCCATCGACTTCTCGGGCAATGAATCAGCTCAAAGCGCCTCCAAAAATGTGAAAACTCCACCTCATTAATCCTGAGATGCCTGGCGGTTTTTCCGCATCATATATTTGCGGTAAAACCGCCAGGCACCTCCAGATCAACTGTGTTTGCGGAAAAACCGCCAGGCACCTTTTGGATAACGACTAATTTTTTTTCAATTTTTAGAGATTGTGTCGTTGAAAAATTTAAGTGGGGGGAAAATAAAATTTTATTTTGACGCGTTCGCGTAAAGTTATGACGCAACGAGCCGAATATACTGACGGTAGGAGGGTGTTATGAAGTCAAAAATAATTTTATTGGTGTTAAGTTCTTTGGCCGTTGTGGCCCTTGTCATCGCCTGCGGCAAGTCAGGAGATAGCGGACCAGCCGCCCTAACTATAACTGGCGCACTTCGATAACATTGTTACTGGGGGAGGAGTTAAAATGAAAATTCTAATTATAACTTTTGCCATTTCTATTTACTCACTAACGGCCATGGCGGTGAACCCGTCATCAGCGAAAGTAAAAATATATAAAGTGAGTGCATCACCAAATACCAATTGTTCTGATGCGGTTACGATCCAATCAGTTTCAAGTCCAGATTATGTGGAAATGACTAGCGTAAATATTTCTGGCGCTCTTGCGGACGGGACTTATCCTTGCATTATTTTTGAAATCGGCGACAACATTAAGTTCACGCCAGAATCGACAACAGGATCTTGCGCCGGAGGTACTGAATACACCATCAATGTGTGCAGATCAGGGACCTATCGATTAGCTGACGGGACCACAGGTACTTGCACCACAAGTGAAGAACGTGTTGGAGTATTTATTTCTACACTCTCCACAAACACCGGTGGCGGCTCAGGTAATGCTTTTTATCCGCCTACTTCTGGCTCTGCTACAGATGGTATTAAGTTAGATGGAGCATTAGTAAAGTCAGGCGCTAAGACAACTACATTTGTCTTGAATCTAGATGGAAAAATTGATGGAACAGGTGGAAGTTGCGATATGCAGCCGCCTTTATTCCAGTTTCGATAATTAAAGTTTAAATCCTTGAACTGAGACGGGGCACAAATATAAGACTCGCACCCGTCTCGCTCATTTTTATCAATTTCATCTTTATTGATTTTCTGAATTTATTATTCTCAATGCAGCATCATCAGAAATAAGCCGATGGTACTTACTAAATATTCCCCATTCTACCAAAGGAATTTTGGGATTAAATGCTCTGACTCTAGCATCTAAAGCCCCATATCGAACATTGACCACAGGAATATTCGCTTTCGTAAGTGCGTCTTCCATTTTCTGAACATTACCTAATATGTCGTCGACAAAAACTACTTTTTGAGGGTGAAGTTGAAAGCGATTCAAAAATTTCAGCAAACTCTCTCCTTTGTTCTGACCAGTCGTCATCAATACGCCGTGATAATATCTCACCGTATCGATGGCCATATCTGATCTACCTGAAATGGGAGATCGTGAAAAATCAATTTGAACATCGTGAAGCTGTCTTTCGGTTATATCAACAAACATGGCGTTTCTAGAGGTAAGGCCCACAACAATCAATCCCGCATCTTGAAGTCGACGTAGAAATGCCGGTGTTTGAGGCTCTACAGGTAATACCCCGGTCTCATAGTTGATCTGTTGCCAAAACCCCGAAGTCTTTGCCAAAGCAGCTTCTTTAGTCATTCCCTTATCTGTATATTGTTTTAAGACATAGCTAAACCATTGATCACTGCCCAAAGTTTGAGCCTGTTGAATCAGGGTATTATCGATGTCAAAGACAACCAATGTTCCTTGCGAAATAAGCGGTGCCATATCCCTCATACTCTGGCGCTCAATGATGACTGCAAACGCATTAGTAGAAATAGTGAATACGATCAATACCACCAAGGCGATTCTTAAAAACAGTTCTCTCTCGAAAATTTGCATGAGTTCTCCCTTAAATTTCTAAAATGTTAATGTCATCGCAAGAGGTGAAGGGCCCTTCCACGGATTTGCTTGAAAGACTGATACACGAGAAACTTACTTTCTAAAAATTATTGATTCTTACAAATAAATAAACTAAAAGTTATTATTCACTATGAACACACCAAACATGACATTTATGAAGTACTTCTATGATGCCGCAGAAAATCGTAGCATCGCCAAATCTGCATTGCTCAATTTTGTTACTCAGCCTGCCATCAGCCAAGGCATTCATCGTCTAGAAGACAGCTTAGATATTAAACTTCTCAAACATCGCAAAAATCAGTTTAAACTAACAAGCGACGGACTTTTATTACATAGGCGATGTAGAGAACTCTTCAGACTTATGAGTGATATCCAAAGTGATATTGCTATAAACCAAAAAGAACTGACCGGTGCAATTCGCTTGGGCATTTCTCAAAGTTTGGCTCATAGCCTATTACCTGGTCTCCTTAACAAATTTGGCAAAACTTACCCTAAAATTATTCCGGTAGTAAAACTTGGCACAACGACAACCATTGCCGAGGGAGTGAAAAGTGGTCAGGTGGAATTTGGAATTGTAGTAGACCACGGAAAGCTTCGTGAATTCGCCAAAACTTCACTTATCAGGGGGAGCTATTGCACTGCTCAGTCGATCCAAATTTCAACCGAATTTAAAGATAACTATATCTTAACTGACGAGAGACCCGAAACATTAGGACTAAAAAGGATTTATAAACGCGCCCATAAACGAGACCTCAATGTTTCTATGGAAGTTGAAAGTTGGGGGGTTATATTAAGACTAGTAGAGGCGGGACTCGGGGTCGGCTTGTTACCAGATTTTATGTTGAACTGTAATTGGAGCAAAAACCCCAAATTAAAGTGGAAGAAGTATCAAGATCTGCCCTACGAACTCGTTTCCATTCATTCGCGCGACACGGAACTCTCTCGAATTTCAAAATTATTTCATCAAGAAATTGTCAGTTATTACCAGAAAACTCAAAAGAATCTCCACTCCTAAAATTGCGAAAGAAATGCACCTAGAACAAGGCACCTCCTTACTGACAGTCTGAAAAAATAGCTAAAAATGTTTAGGGTATATGGTTGGCTAATGCATTCAACGATTCATTATTGGGGAATTTCTTTAACGAGGTCTCTAGAAATTTCCTAAGTTCGGCAAATCTTTTTTGCGAATAAAGAAGCTTCCCGTAATTTTCATGGGCCAAATAGTAATCGCCAAATTTCATAGATTCTAAATAACATTTTTCTGCCTTTTCAAAATCGCCAAAGTTTCCGCGGGCTACACCGAGATTGCTCCACGCAATATCCCAGTTGGGAGAAATCTCTACTGACTTTTCAAAGTGCTCCCTAGCCTCGACAATTTGACCTTTCCTAAACAGCTCTACACCCAAATTATTTTGGAGATAAGTTGATTGAGGATTAAGCAAAATATCGTGGCTATAGAGTGTAAAGCCATCATTCCAATTTGTACTTCTCACATAGGCCCGCGCACCAAGAGCGATCAAAAGAATAAAAACAAGAACTTTTTTGAACTCAGAAGACTTTACTTTTTCAGTCACGACCCCCAACATTCCCAGCAAACCAATTATAGGCAAATACATCCACCGATCGGCGACCGTCGCATCAAGTGGCAAAAAATTAAGATGCATACCCAGGCTAAGCCCCGCCACCAGTAAAAAAAATCCAAATTTAAGATTTTTAAATTCAATAAGATATAAGAGCATTCCGGAAACGATTATTCCATCAATCATCAAGGGTAGAAAAAAACCAGTCAAATTGAATTCGGTCACCAACCATTGTTGATTAATAATAAGTTTATATGGAAAAATAAAATTTAAAAAATATGTCCAAAGCATCGCGGGCATGGTCATCAATCGTGTCCCCAATGGAGCACGACCAATCATAGAGATATTGTGGTCAACAGAAGTGAGCTGGGCCATGTCGATTCGTAAAAATGCATAGATTGCCATTACAATTCCGCAGGCTAAAACTACCGGCAAGCGGCGGCGTTTTTCAAAGAAGACAGAGAAAACAGCCGCAAAAATGATGAACAAAAATCCCGATTCCTTAGACAAAACGGAAAGCAATAAAAACAACGTCAAACCCGAAACTAACCAAATATGCTTCAACTTTGCCCAAATCAAAAAATTAAGTGCAGAAAGCCCGAAAAATACATACAGAACATCTTGTAGATTTGCTGCGTAAACAGTGACTTCTGTATTGAGGGGGTGCAATAAAAAGATGCACGCTAAAACAAAGGCCCGCGTGTCTTTTATAAAAAATCTAAAAAGAAAAAATACAAGTATGGAGTTAAGGGTGCAAAGAATAAGTTGAATAAGATGAAATTTAAATGAATCAAGCCCAAATGCCGCATATTGAAGGGCAAAGGTTAAAGTCATTATAGGTCGATAATAAATCCCCGATAACTTAACGGTTCCACCATTATTCATGGTGGAGCCGGTAAAAAAATCTGAAAAATGATCAAGAGACTTTATAAAAGCATTGCCGACGATTTGCTCTTCATCGTCGTATACGAATTGATTTGTCAATGAGTGGCCATAGATGAGGGCCGAAAAGAAACAAAGCCACGTAACCACATTACGAAGTTTCATTACTTTAAGAATGACAGATGAATGAGTTCTAATTCAAGGACTGATTTGGTGTAACAATCGTCGTAGCCACTTTTATTCGAGAGGTCACTGTGACATCAACTTTTTCAACTGCGACCAAGTACTTGCGCGTTGCCTCAGGCAGATTTTTCCAAATCCTGATAGAAAAGAAAAGCCCCAACGCAGTAAACGGTATTAAGAAAATGGGCCAAAAAGCCCAACTTTGGGTCGTCAAATAACCAAGACATATAGACTGCAAACCACTGCCCAAATAAACGCATCCATCAGTAATTCCAGAGGCAGTGGCTGTGGCTTTACGCCCACCAAAATCTGCAGCTGCAGTACCTGACATTATCGAATGAACACCAATGACGGATAAAGAAATCAAAATGGCACAGGTTCCTACGGCTATAGGTGAAGTAAATAAAGTTAGTGACATGATCGTTGCTAAAATAAACATGAATCCAGAAAAAATAGCGGCTGGTGGGCCACGGCGAGAATGAAATAATTTATCTGAGATAAACCCTGCAGAAAAACCACCAACTATTCCAGTCACGCAAAGTAATATCCCCCAGTGTTTGAGAAAAAACTCGGCCCCCGGTTGTTTCACTTCTTTGGCAAAAATAAAATACCACTGATAAATTCCATTTCGTAAAACACCAGAAGTGAATTCAATAAGGGCAATTGTCAACATAACGGGATTTGTGAAAACCCTTTTTAAGAGTTCAAAAACTGTAAAGTCTTTGTCCATCTCACCTGAAGAAGCATCGTGAGTATCAAAGTCTTCGAAAGACGCTTGAGCTGGAGTGTCAGATAAAAACCAAATGTCTATAAGGGCCCAAACTATGAGCAAAAATGATGGGATAAAAAACACAAGCCAAGTAGCATCAACAACCCCGGTGTCGGTGGCAAAGACATAACGAATAAATTGTTGAAACCCTGTGAGCTCACCATCGATATGAACTCTTGAAGCTTCAACTATGGCTTGACCCCAATCAAAGGCAAAATAAACACCAAATGAAATAAGGGTTCCAAAGATGGCGCCAAAAATTCCTCGTTCTCGAACATGAAACCAATAAGCTTTAACCTTAATAATTGAGACGGCTCCGTAACTTTGAAAAAACATATTGGCCGCGTACAAAATAGCTAAACTCAAACTCAAGTTTACCGTGAGACGATGGTGCAAAAAGAGATAGACGACAATACCCATCATAACATTGGCAATGCATGCTCCTAATGCGGCGATAATGATTCCCTTTTTGCCACCGATTTTATCAACCAAAGGGCCATTCAAAAGAAAAGACAAACCATAGGTTATGGTACCGGCTCCAAAGATAAGTCCAAAATCTTCTTTGCTCAGTGCCGACCCGAGGGCATTTTTTGATACGTTAAGATTGTAGCGGGCCATATACAAGAAGGCGTAGGTCATGCCCAGAGGCAACCAATTGGTGAAGCGACGAAACATAAATTGGGGAGAATGATTGAGGGGATTGTTTCTAAAATAAATCCAGATTACGACTACTAAGCACCCTAAAACGATCAGCAAGTCCATATTCTCTGGCTCCCCGGCGCGCCTGGCACCCCACATAGAAAATCCCTGGTTTTTAACCCAAGTTGAGGTACTTTAGCAACGTATTAGTTTTCATAAAAAAGCCCTGTCATTGAGAGACAGGGCTTTTGATTCCGCTCGAAATTTGAATAACTTATTGACTTAAGATCAGCAACCCTCTCTCAACATGTCTTCTGCGAACTTTTCGCGGGTTGCTACATCCATACCAACTCGTTTACCGAATTCTAAGAATGCTTCACGTAAAACTGTGCGTGGGTCTTTTGTACCTTTGGCATCCATGAGTTCAACAATGATATCTAGAATGAGACCTTCATTTATGGAGGCTCGTTCACTTTCCATATACTGGGCCATGGTAGCCGTCTCAGCGATTTTAACGCCTGTTCTAGCTTCGTATCCCAAAACCTTTGCAAGCATTTTAGAAAGTCGCGTGATAGCAGCTTTGCTTTTGCCAACGATGAGCTGTCTAAATTCATGAATTCCCTTTTGTGCTGCTTCGGGATCTTTTGCATTGAGCTCAGAAACACTGACTCTTAATGATACATCGCAAGCACCTGTGCTACAGGCTTCAGCAATGTTTTTACCGTTTTCCAAACGAACATTTCTAATGGCCTCTAGCTGCTTAGGCGTTAATGCGTTTCTTACGGCATTTCTTTGTTCTGTTCTAGCCGCAGAGAATGATTTTGACGCCTCTTCTCCGGACCTTCCACTGCGTTCCTTCGCTGCGGTTTCTGCTTTTACTGCTTCTTCACGTCTGATTTCTCCAGCGGTTTTGGGGACACCACGTGAATTTACGGGTCTTCCGTCTCTATCAACTTTCCCGCTGTTTTCATCACGGGGTTTTACATCTTCTACGGGCTTAGCACCTTGAGCAAACGCCAATGAGCCTGTGAGCATTGACATCGCAATTGTTAATTTTAAGCTTGAGCGGACCATGTTAATTCCTCCAAAAAATATTAAAGTAATTCAAATCAAAACATCTCACGGGACAAACAATGCAAAGCTTTGGCCTTAGTTTTGAAGCCAAGACCACCTATATTCGATCTAAAAACTAAAATTCGCTGGAATCGGATAGAGTGACGATTGAGGCGGGCCCTTGTAAAATCCTTAGACGTTCAGGGTTTGCAAAGTTTGTCTTGGAGCATGTAGCAGGCCATGCGCCCATGTATGGTCTTATCATTCTCAACCTCAATCAATTGTTCGGCCAGTATTTTTGCCAAGATAGCGTTGGGGTCATTAGATCCAACAGTAACAGCCATTACAGGTACTATGAGGGAATGAATATTGTTTCTCAGAACATTCTCGGCATCTTCAGAAACCCATGAGTTACCTCGATCATCAATGGATTTTTTTATCAAATTGACCAGACTTCGAGTTCTTGAGAGAAGGCTGCTTTGAACTTTGTATAGGTTTGTTCTTTCATTGACCAAGTAACCCTCAACAATTCGGTCGCTTATAATAGATTGATTTTTAGTCAAAGATTTTAGCTTACCCAGTGTTTTGAGAATGAGATCACCTTGGTCCAGTCGAATTTCAGCCATTTTCTTTTCAGCAGCAGTTGACTTTGAATCAGCAAGAATATCCAGATCAGAAATTTCTGTAGCTTGGTACTTTTCATATAAAGTCGTCGCAAGTTGAAGACCTACGACATTTGCATCGATAATGTCATTATTGGGGTTTGCCCCTTGAGGAACAGATTCCATCGCAGCTTCCACACCAAAAGCCAATTTATTTAGATTCTTATTGAGGTTCACATAGGGACCTAGGTTATGAGAAAATTCAGGCGTTACGTCTACGGGCTTAACGGCCGGATAATCTATTAAAGATGTCGCGAGAAGATAAAGAAGTACCTCTAATTCATGATTATAAGTATTAATTAGGCCCGAAGGGAGAGATTTACCGTTAAACCAGCCGGCTGTTAAGTAATTTATTATGGGCGCCTTCGTAAAAATTCCAGAAAGAATTGTTCTTAACCAGGTATTTCCCTTCCATTCAAAAGGGGTAAATGTACCATTTTTATCAATAACACTTTTATCGCGAGCCATTAAACCTGACCAAATATTCTTGGCTGAAATTTCATGATTCATGTATCCCCACGCCGTGAACGACCAATGGCCATTGGCGACGGTAAACAATTGCTTTCTAAATTCTATATTTTCTTCGGCGACCTCTTTAGTTAGGGCTTCTTTCATTTTTTCGACCACGTCGTGAGTCATAGCCATAACTGTTAATCGGTCTCGAGAATGAGGGGTGATCCTGCCAGTGTTATTTTGCAAGATGCTCATGACATCATTGTTAAGAACATCAAATTCAGCGCGGGCTTGGCCAAAATATTTTCTTGCCAAGTCTGATTTTTCTAATTGTTTAGGAATTTCAATTTGTCGGTTGTTAAAAATGGGTTGGGAAATTAAAACGGCTAATTTTGCCTTAGCTAGTTCATCTAGCTTTTTAGTGTCTTTTCCAGGGTTCCAATTGTTTTCATTCTTAATATAGGACTGATCATTAATATTCATTCCATTGGCAAACCAATTGATCCAGCTCACGCTTCTCTTGTCCTCTTTTCCATCGTCATCGCTTTCTTCACCCTCTTCAGTCTTAGATTGTTCTTCATTTTGCATAGCGATCATCTTGGCCTTTGACATTTTGTCGTAAAAAGCTTTTTGTTCTTCAAGGAGCTCTTGCAGACTTGAAATTTTGAATAAATTGTCTATCTTATTTGATTCTGTCTTGATCTGCTCATTTGTCTTCTGAAGATCTTTTCGATCTGAAAATGCCATTGAGTGAAAATCTTTGATCATATTTACAATGTCTTCACGTTTGAGGTCTTTACTATTAAATTTTACACTTTCAATAATATTTTTCTCGTGATCAGTCATAATTGCCTGAGCGGCACCCGGGCGTTCGGCAAGACCATTTATGTAATAGAAAGCACTGAATGCCGAATTAAAAAAGTCGCCTATTGTGTTAAACTGAAGCTTAGAAAAATCAAAGTTAACAGACGAAAAATTTATCGTATTAACCTCTAGTTCAAAATAGTCAGTGACTTTGCCAAAGACACGTTTGTCAAAGTCTACAACCATGGCCAATGCTTCATTGGCAAAAGCGTGTTCATCTTCGTCTTTGGGGCTTCTGACCAAATCAAAGAATGTACGCGCACTCCAGTTTTTAGAAGCACTGGGGTGCCATAGACCTTCATTAATTAAAAAGGATGAGTCTTCAAAACTCATTCCCTTAGCGATCCATTTAAAATATTTCTCACGTTTATTTTCAAATTCTGTTTTCTCAGTAACGTCTTTGCTCCAAACACTGAACTTGCCAAGAACGTCTTTCATCACGGTCCCGTTTCTAAACCCCGCATAGGCTTGGTTAAGTGCAATTATTTGGGCTCTAATAAGATTTTCGGCTTTCATTTGGTTAACGGCTTTTGAAAACTCTGGGATAGTTTTTGTGTACCAACTGACAAGGCAACCGCCATTATTGAAATTTTCGCATTCTGTGACCACCGAGTCATCGATGGGAACACCAAGATATTTAGCAGAAAAATTGGACATAAAACTATAGGCCTGCTTGTAGAAGCGCCCGGGGTGGACTTGGGCCATTCGGTACTCCCAAGTTCGTCCTTTTAAATTGATGGCATCTAAAACCGGAGCATGCCATTTGTTTTCACCTTGTTTAAAGAATTCAGAGTTGAAATTGCCACCTTCTTTGAAAAATCTCAACCAGGCCATTTCATTTGGATTATTATTAAATACGAACCATGGAATTCCATCTTCGCCGCGAGCAGGATTCATATACCAATTCAGTGATTCGCCTAACTCTTTGAGAGCATAGTCCACATTGTTGAGCTGTTGTTGGGCGACCACTTCTGGCGTGATAAGTTGACCCACGATCTCGTTAACGATAAAAAAGATACCGGTGCTCACTGTGCCGGTAAAGAGGCCGTTTAGGGCAGTTTTGAGGCTAACAAGTTGGGTCAGATCCATTTTTATGGATTGAATGATGGCAACTTTTGTCAAATTTTCGGCTGATTCGGCTATGGACGCATTGAGTAGCCTGATTCCTTCAGGCCAGTATTTTACAAAATCGGGAGCGAACCTTACTACACCATTCTTGATAGATTGTTTAAGAGGAATAATTACTTTTTCACTTACGACTAGCTTTGCCTTATTTTTGCCAGGGCCTTCACCAGCACCGGCTTTGAACCACTCTTTGAGAGGTTCATAGTATTTAACCACAACTCCCATTTGAAAGCCGTGGTAGAACCGAGAGAAATTACCTTGGCCGTTGCTGAACACATCATAGAGAACATCTGAAACAATATTATTTAAGATTTGTTGGCGAACAAGTTTTCTTCGCTCTGAGCTATTGGCGTTGGGGTCAGTATCTCTTGAATTTGGATCGGCGGGGTCTGCATAACCTTTATGAACATCATAAGTAGCCCAGAGAGCTTGCATTCTGGGGTGATGGTAGATTTCTGAAAAATAAGAACTGACGATATCACCGATGGACAAAATCCAAGGGGACATGGCGGTTTGCCACCTCTCTACTTTTCTCATAGCTTCAAGTTCAGACTTTTCACTGGCAATCGCCAATGCAAGTTTCGTGATTCCTAATCGGCTAATACCCATTGATGCTTCAAAAACACCCATGGTAAGGTGAAAATCTAGGCTTGAAATATTTCTAAAAAATTCCCAAACCACATGGGGATCGCCGCTGGTGGCGGCCCAGAACATGTCTGAATACATCATTCCAAGTAAGAGTTTAAGATAGCCTTGGCCAATAATTCTCTGGGGGCCTTGCTCATTTAATTGATTAAGAATTTTCTTAGCTTGAGGAGGAGGTTTGCTGACGTCACCATTTCTCTTATCAAATTTTCGTTTTAGTTTTTGATCTCCATCATTTGTTTGAGCAGGCGTAAGTTTTTTTTGATTAGGTGACGTAAATTGTGAGCGGGGGGGATTTTGGCGCCTATATTTTCGTTGATCGGAATAAGCAGGAACCGATGCCGCTTGAAAAAACATCGCAGCAATAACAAGGTGAATGATGGCTTTG
>JAHFAE010000025.1 GCA_023250675.1 Oligoflexia bacterium
ATTGATTTTGTCGAATGACACTTCAAGAGCAAATGAGATGACGTCGCATTCCCCATTCAGTCGATAAGGCGATCCGTTGGCGCGAAATTCATGCTCGGGATAACCGCTAAACGTGGGAGGATTTGTTTTAATTAATTCTTCGATGGACGGCGAGCTGGACAAAACGCAACCCATAGAAAATAAAACACTCAAAAGACCACTGACTTTGAGTAAAGTAGTAACCTTTGCCCTTAGTGAAAATTGCAATTTCATTAACTCCGCCTCTAGAAGATATTTCGGACAAATTCCTTGAGAACTTGAGGTCTTAGGGTTTTTATGCTAAGCGTTATGTATTTGAAACTCGGTCAAATAGGACATCGACGGGGGTGCGATTGCCTTTTTTTGAATTGCAGTTCTTACAGCAGGGAACCACATTGCCTTTGGTAGATCTTCCGCCCCGGCCAATGGGCAAAACGTGATCCATAGTCAAGTCATCAAGACTTTCAAATTTCTGGCCACAATAATAACAAAGCCCTTTACTCAATTGCAATTTCCACCACTGAGATGTTCTTAATTCTCGAGCTTTCGCCTTTTCTTTTTTGATATGTGCTGGATCCACTGGACTGTAAAATAAACTGCTCATTCAAAAAGCATCGTACCACAAACCAGGAGCCGATTCCAGTCCTTATGCCCATAATTGTTACATTGGCGAAGACACGCCCTGGTCTTCTGACGTGGGCCCCAATGGGGCAAAATTTTCTTAATCCACGACGTAGAACCTAATTTTTTTCGCGCCAAAAATCCCCCCTAGTTAGTACCCCAAGATGGGTTCACAATATAGAGATAGAGGGGCGGATCCCCTGGTAAAAATCATGAAACTGCAATTTGCTTTTTTGATATTCTCAATGGTCATTTTTCTACCCCAATCAAAGGCAGCTTCTGAACCACCTGAAGCCAAAGCAAAAACCGTGGTAGTCGTACAACCGTTAGCCGATTCGCCAGGCTGGGCCGCCCGGGCCATAGAAACATCTATCAAGAACGAAATTTCTCATTCCACGAGACTTTCTCTCGTCGAAGATATTGATGCCAACGACTTAGGCTGTCGCATAACTCAAGTGAGCTGCCTACTCACGGCGGCAAAACAAAGAGGCCTTGATATAGTTCTCATCGGTAAACTCAGTGACAAGAAACTGGTTTTACAAAGTTTTGAAACCTGGACAAAGACCATTGTTGACGAGCAAAGTTTCAGGCTTGGCGAAAATACGAATTTAGAAAAATTTCGTCATCAAATTTTTCAGCTCGTAAAACCCATTGTTCAATTAGGCGGCCTTCTCGATCAACAAGCGGTGGTGGCCATGGCATCTACCCAACCCGGGGGTTGGCTATGGGCTTTTGTTTCTGGAATCGCGTGGGCCCTGGCACTCATGCTCAGCTACCAACTCGTAATTCCGGGTTTAAAGGGGGCTGAGAAAATTCGCTTAGGAAATATTATTCCTGCGACAAGAGCTTGGATTGTCTCTGTTTTCGAACGATCTGTATTCTTTTTTGCAATTATTTTCATTTCCATTTCAATCACCGCCGGTCTATCTCAAAAGACAGGCTTTGGATCAGAAACAGTTTGGGCTCTTGTTGTGCCTGTCGCTATATTAGGTGGATGTCTTGCTTACATGTACTTGCTTAATTACATTTCAAGTTCAAAAAATAGTCTTCTCAGCTTTTTGAATCGACTACCCATTGATATTGAACACGTCACAAAACACGAGCCAACGGCTCGCTCGAGGAAAATGGTAGGGATCGGGGCTCTTGTTCTAGTGATCGCAACGATGAGCACATGGATCACTCAGTCTGTTAAATATCGGGCGACTTATCTCCAGCGAATCGATCATATGAGAGAAATTATCAGAGAACAGCAAAAGCAATCTGGACAAGGAAGATAAAATGGCCGAAACCAAGAAACTCGCAGCAACTAGTCAGGTGGGGATGGGAGCCGGCGCAGGGGTCTCAGGACTTGTCGGTTTTTTGGCCTTACTTGCCATAAGCTTAGTATTTTTCATCACAGAAAATTATTTTATTTCGTTGGGTTCGGTCTCCCTCGCTCTGCTCCTCTATGTCACGGGAACAGGAGTTGGAAGAATTGCCATGTCGGCCTTTACCGTTTTCTTTTCTAGTCGCCACCTTGTACCCCAAGCCTCATACATTCAAGAAACTCTGCAGGCCTTAAAAGAATCAATTCAAATATCAAAAGATCCCAGTGGAAAAATCATAACCTCACCCGTAGCCGAAGGAAAAACTATAAGTTTGCCAGATAATCCATTGGTTCGAGATACGCAAAAAATATTAAGCGAAGGCAAAGGTTTTGATTATTTAGAATATATTGCCCATTCTTATTATCTCGAATGCCATGAACTCTACGACTACACCAACGCCAATCTCGATTTCGTTGCTGTTTGTATGCCTATTTTTGGTCTTATGGGTACAGTATTGGGTCTCATGTCATTGTTCGACAACTTGGGAGGTGACATCACTGTGGAAGCGCTGTCACCCCAGTTAGCCATGGCTCTGAAGACAACACTCTATGGTGCCCTCTATTCTACTATTTATAAAATTATGGGTTCTCGATTTGAACAACGAATTAAAACTTTGGATTATGAATACGAATCTCTTTGTCGAGCTCTTCAAGTCATCTTAGAAAGCAAAGTCAAAATTGAGATCAAAAAATGAAATCTTTCGTCAAACCCAGGGCGAGAAAAAATACAGAAAGTTGGCAAGTCGTCTATATCGACCTCATGACCAATGTCATGGTCTTCTTTGTAATCTTGTGGTCTATCAATCAGGGCAAATCTTCAAAAATCACCCCTAAAGTTGGCGACGAAACAAGCCGCACGGTGAGCTTGCCCGGTGACATTATATTTTCCCCAGGGAAAACAGTATTGACTGAAAATGGAAAAACTGTTTTCAAGAATTTATTCAGCGATGCGGTGACGGGACAAACATTAAATTTTGAAACCAGTGGATTAAGCAAACGTCTTCTTGTCATTCATGGCCACACAGATAGTGATGGTAAAAAAGATGAAAACTTTGAGCTTGGTTTTTACCGTGCCATCGCTGCATTTCATGAAATTCAACTGTACAGTAAAGAAATTCCCGAACATGTCATTCTTTGCAGCCATGCTGACAACTCCCCCGCACAAGAACTTCCCTTTAATGGCGGAAACTTAACTCCCGAACAATTGGCCGCTCTCCACGCTATAAAGGCCAAGAATAGAAGGATCACGATCGAAGACAAAATCGAGAGTCGGGTGCAGCAAGAATGAAACCTGTAGGAACAAAATCTATTTTTCTACTTCTCTTTTTAGCACTGTCAACGATGGCCGGATTTCAATTTCAAAAACTCGATATCGATAAAATTCAAAACCTCTCTTATGAAGCATGGTTTACAATTTCATTTTTCACCGTCGTTGTGGGAACATGGTTTTATGCCTTTTTTCGTCTCGGAAGTAAGAGTAAATCTCATATTAGATTTTTGGGTCCGTCTCAAAAATACCCCTCGGATGTGCCGCTCGTCGAGATAGGGAAATTGGCGATTTACTCTGGCCAATCCACAAATCCCACCGAACTCCCCGCTTTCGCTATGCGGGTATTATCTTTGACCCTGGCTTTTTCACTTGGAATACTGGGGTTTGACTCGAGAACAGTTAATTTTATGATGGATACACCGAGAAAAATTGCAAACGTAAATCAATATTGTCCTGATGAGATTACTGTCTCCAAACAAAAGCCGCCACAACCTAAACAAGGTTGTGAGTTGGTCAAAAGAGCATATGAGTTGGGGCTTGTTAAAGATCTAGGCACATGCGTTGACAAAGAAATTGATAAAAAGATGGACCTTTGTACACTTCGACAACGGGATGAGCCCGCTTTACATTTTTTGGCCCGTCAACTTTCATCTGTTTACTCGAAAAATAAATTTAATGTGAGTGACTCTAATTTTCACTCACGAATGAGCGCAGCCTTCCGGCGACAATTGGGATTTTTTAATGCCCTCTCGGGAAAACTTCGAAACGTAGTGAACAGCGCCCCCAAGGCTTCACACCACATTTTTACCGACCTCAAGTCACCCGATGGAAGATCGATGCACCGAAATTGTCTTTCAAAATATCAAAAACTTTCCCATATTTTTTCGGTGGGGGACGATGACCCCAAAGCTAACAGCCGGATCCTAGAACATATTTATGGTCAAATGCTATTTAATCCCCAGTACGACGAAATGGCAGGTCTTTGCCAAGAATATGATATCCACTGGAACTCTCCACCAGATAGCTGTGATCAATTGGTCAGAAATCCGATGGGATTTCTCTCTGAATATGGCGCTATTTCAGATGTGACTCTAGTTTTGAACAGAATAGAAGAAGAACGTGAATTGATGAGACTGCGGGTCCAGTTAAAGTCCATTGAAACAGGGCAACCGCCTCCGCTTCCTCCAACGGCATCAGTTATTATGGCCAATCTCTTACGCCCTCGTGCCTACCCCACTGCGACGACGGTTGTGAGCTTTCAATGCTTAATGTCCAGTGCCGGAGCGGCTAGTGACAAACCGCGCATGGTTTATTTTAGTCTGATGGGCAAGCAATTTCAGGCAAGAGAAATCAAGTTTAAATTAGAGCGGCCCGCAGATTCACTCCATGCCGATATGTACAGGTCATTTGCGAAAACTATGGTAGATGATTTTCATTATGCAACGGCTCGCAGCCATTGGAACGTCAATGAAAACTCATTTTCTCACAGCGATTACCCCCTAACACAATTAGAATATCTCAAAGGGATGGATATATTTGCATCAAATGATTGGATACAAACTAGAAGTGATTTGCTTGAGGTTTATCCTTACTACCATCATCTCTATTATTTTGTGGAATTGTTTCGTGAACAATATCGTATGCAAAGGACAAGATTATGATTAAATTAATTTTACTTATTTTAGTTTCAATTTGTTTTGCTAATGAAAACTCTCCATTTTCGTCGGTCCAAAGACAGGCTTATGTGGAAAAAGTCATAAAAGCATTTAGAGAAGCTAATCCAAATGTACTCAAACAAATCAATGAGTTCGTCGATCAGAAGGAAAGGCAAAAATGCCGATCTTTTTTTGAAGCCCTGACGCTGAATTGTTTACAACTTGAAGTAAAGAATAAATGCAAAGATGAAACGTGTACTATTCTATCTGACATCGCATTAGTTAACAAAGTTAATGAGCGACTGTTTGTATCTAGAGAAGAAACTTATAAAATCTCCCAAAAATCAGAAAACTATGCAGAGGCCTACGCAAAGGCCTTGTCGACGAAGTACGCCAATTTGACCACAGAACTTGTTTTGATGTCGAAAGAGAACTGTTCAGATGGCGACTATAAGTGCCAAGCGAGAAAGATCGATACCTACTGCCAAAAAAATTCTGATAAGAAGAATTTGCCTTGGCAGGCCTGTGTATCGGCCGTAATTACCTTTATGGATATGAAAAGATAGGCGAATTTAAAAACCTCTCGCTGCTGCGGTTGAATTCGAAGGCATTCAATTTCAATTTAAAAGTTAAACAAATACTCAAAGAAGATGATTTAAGAAAATGAGGTCAAAGTGGGTAATTGATTTTTCAAAAAAATGAAGTCTATGTAGGCAATCTATTTTTTCCAATTTTAATTTGTAGAAATTCTTTTATGCCGGTACTTTGTGCATTCAAGCGATCACCATAAATTTCGTAGGCCGGCAAAAACTTTTCGATATATGCCGTAATTTCAGTTTTCGACATGCCGAGTTTGCCTGACGCTTTCATATTTTCTTCAGCTTCTACCCGCCAAGATAAAACATTTTTGTAGTTATCTGGTTTAAGATAGACAAAGCAATTTAGAAACTTCATCCAGCTTTCATATGCTGGCAGAAATTTATTTATTTCTGAAAAATCATTGCGATTTGAGAGGGTGCTATAACTCTCTACTGGCACTTGAGTAAAACCCAGCATCCATCCTTCTAAAAAAATGATGTCTTGGGGATGATTTATTTTCATCCAAAGAGAACTTGGATTTCGATCACCCTGACCACTGTATTTTGACTTATCGTAGGTGGGGACATCCACTTCTTGATTCCGCTTTATTTCATTCACAGCCTTGAGTGTCTTTTCACCTAATTTAATATCGTGGGTACCGGGATAGCCCCTCTGCTTTAGAAATGAATTATGAGAAAACTTTTGAGCTAAATTTTTTTGCTCGTCATGAGTTAAATAAAAATCATCAATAGAAAGTGTTAGTGCCTTTTGCCCTATTAACTCAAATGCCTCGACGAGTGCAGCGGTCAGAGTTGATTTGCCCGCTCCTTGGGGACCGTTGATTCCTACGAACAACGGAGCTTTTGTCGAATGCTTTCGCTTTAAATCTGTAAGCCAATTGAAAATGGGCAAATAAAGCAATTCCACCCGATCATTCCCACTGGGATGATTATAGAATCTTTGCCTTAAGAATTCACGAACTTTAGCGTCTGCCAATTATTTTCCTCATTATTATTTAATGTGACAGATAAAATCGGCTATGACAAGATTTGAGAAGAATGAAAATAGATATGGATTTACTTCAACACGAAATAAAATTTGTTGCCGTGAGAAGCCGCGGCCCTGGAGGGCAAAATGTTAACAAAGTATCATCTGCGGCCATTTTGATATGGGATTTTGAAAACTCAACGGTATTCGATGGGGAGCAAAGGGCCTTATTAAGAACTAAGTTAGAAAAACTAATCAATAGTGACGGGCAAATATCATTAAGGAGTGACGCGTTTAGAGATCTCCCAAAAAACAAGGAGAGCTGCTTACGAAAACTTGAAAACCAAATTGAGTTTGCGTTTCATATACCCAAAGAGAGGCATGCCACTAGGCCCACTCATGGCTCCAAAGTTCGAAAACGCCAAACTAAAATAAAGCGAAGCGACCTAAAGAAATCTCGGCAGAAAGTATTTTAATTGCTTGAACAAATAGCCGACCACTGTCCGTCAGGAATTCGGCCGCGTCGCTGCCAAATACTTATGAAATGATTTTGAAGCATTGGCCCAGTTTGCAATAGGAATCGACGTTAGGCTTTTACCGAGATAAATGATCTAGCCTGACTAGAATAGTCATTATTAATTTTGGAGGACTGGTGTCTGACTTTAGAAAAACACGGTGGGTATATTGGGGAAAGAATTTTAGAGAAATTGGTGTACTTGTCATGGTTTTCGGGCCCATGTATCTCAAATTTGAGTCACATGAAAGGGCCTTGAAGGTTCGCAAGTCTTGGTCTAAAAACAGTAAAAAATGATGCTATCACTTTATGAAAAACCGAACCTCAGTTACTTGCTGTTAAGTGGGCTGGGATTTTTTGAACAAACGCTTCTTTAATTCCAGACTCGGTGGCTACGGTGAATTGGGCATAGCGGGCGTCGCTTAAAGTCTTGAATCGGCCAATGCAAACGCGGTAGTGAACGACTCCTTTTACTACTGCCGACATAACCCAAGCGCTATCATACTTACCAATTGGAATTCTTTTAGAAAAATCTTGAGCTTCTTTTTCTGTGTCAAACGATGATACTTGAATTGTATATCCGCTCACAGATTCCTTAGCAGCAATTCTCAATTTAATGGGCACAAGCTTAATTTGAAAATCATAAGCTAAATCAGGATTGAGTTTAGGAAGATTCTTGAGATCAACTTCAGGTAATTCAGCGGCCCTGTGTTCATCTTTTTGAGTATTCTTAATTGACCGCACACTGGGGGATGCCTGACTCATGATTCCGCCAAGAACGATACCTAAAATCAAAATACTTACTGAAATAGCTGTTCCAATAATGCTTACTATTTTCAAGACCCGCCTCCAAGAAATAAATACAAAACCACCTACGGCACCTTGAAAAGAGCAAGCCTGGTGCCACCTCGTAGCTCGATATTTCGATGAGATAGAGCTAAGATGTAAGTAGATTTTTTCTAAATCAAAACGAAGATTGTCACTTTAATCGGATTCAATTACTTCAATTCAATTGGTTGGGGGTCCAGAATCGGCATCACAAACAGCACTGAGACAACTCATAAATGATTACAAAATTGACAAAATGTAAACATTTCTGTTAAGATAGAACAATATAAAGAGGAGGCCATTATGACAAAAAGCAAGTCTGTTGCTACAAGAATGGAATCTAAAATCTTGGCGGAGTTACAAAAGCTTTTTCCTAAAGAAACACCTTCTCAGATTCTTCGTATTTTAGCCGAAGAGCGTGTTGCTATTGAGCGAAATACTCAGAGTCTTCTTAGTGCCAAAAGAGCGTTGGCTGGTAAAAAGTCAGATAGAAATCTTCTGTGAAGGTTGTTGCTGACACAAGTGTTATTTTAGATTTTCTCGACGGTGAGATCGCCGACCTCTTTACTCCTATTCAACCTTACCGCCTTATTCTAATTTCACCCGTCGCTTTTCATGAGATACTTCGTGCTTACCCTGAAGGACTACATTCAAAACTTATTCATGAACTGAGTGATGAAATTTTGCCTCCGCCCAAACTTGAACATTGGATTGATGCCGCTAAGGTTTTAAGAAAGCTTTATCCTATCCGTCGAGAAAAAAATATCGCTCGGATGCAAAACGATGCATTGATTGCCTTAGCTGCCAAAGACTTAGGCGTTCCTGTGTGGAGTCGAGACAGTGATTTTGAAATGATATGCGACCATCTAGGAGTAGCACTTTTAAACAATTGATTTTCGCCATCGACCACATTTTTTTAAAACGATCCTTCTCAGTGTACAGGTAGCCCTTCATAGAGAATCTGACCATTCAGCGGATTGACAATGAGAACAAGGTCGTCGCTGGTAATATAGAGATCGTTTTTGCCGTCCCCATTATAATCTTGATACGGATGCAGTTGTAAACCGAGATGATGAGAAACGCTTCCGCTAGAAATGACGTAGAGTAATGTACCGTACCTTCCGCTGAATACATACACGCGGCCTTTTTGAGGCCCACCAATACTTGAGCTAGGCGCCCCGACGGCAAAGTCTGCGAATCCATCTCCATCAATATCGCCTAAGCCAATAGCACTGGCGCCGAAGCTATCGAAGAGTTCTGGATCTGGTAACCCGTAGATTGGTTTTGATGTGGCCCCACTCATAATGTAAGGATGATATTCTTGTAAAACAGGGTAAGAGAATAATGTCCCGACGAAGGATTCTTTCTGTGAATCTCCATCCACGTCACCAATCTTAACAGCGTACGCAAATGCAGGATCAACAGGATCAAATAGCGTTAATCGTAACGGTGCAGGAGTAGGAGTTGTTTGTTCAAGAGAGAAGATGAATAATCCTGCAACGCCACCGCCCGTAATCGCTCGTGTAGCGGTCTGGCTATTGGCTCCGTCATTGTAAGAAAGTTGAACCGTACTATTATATGTACCCGTTGAGGTCGGAGCAAAAGTTACGACGATTGTACAAGTACCAACAACCAAAGACGTGCTGCAAGTTCCGCCGGTGCCAGGATAAGCACCTCCCTTATACGAATACGGTGCAGAAAATCCCGTGCCACTTAAACTTGTCGCCGTTACACCGCCTGAGTTGGTAACGGTAAAAGTTTTGTCTGCAGAACTTCCATTAGTGACGTTACCAAAATTATAGGTAGCTCCGTCAGAAATGAGAAGTGATGCCGGGTCTTCCGCATCAGCGGTGACTGGCCTTACTGCTTGTTGAGTAGACACACCGTTATTATAATTAACCCTAACATTTGAAGTTTGAGTACCAATAAATGTGGGAGCAAATCTCACCACCACCGTACATGTACCCGACGACAATGAGGTAGAGCAAGTGCCTCCTGTGCCGGGGTAGCTTCCACCCTTGAACGAGTAGGCACCTGATAAACCAGTCCCCGACATAGAAGTTGCACCGACACCGCCTCCTAAAGTTACGGTGAACGTCTTGTCTGTGGTGGAGCCTGTGGCTTTTGTCCCAAAATCATAAGTTGTGGCATCAGATATAGTAAGCGTTGCTGGGTCAACCCCTGTGCCAGTTAATGCACGAGTCGCCGACTGCGAAGCCGCGCCGTCATTGTAAGTCAAAGTCAATGTGGACGAAATAACTCCGTTGGCAGAAGGACTAAATGTTACAACGACCGTACAGGTACCCGATGAAATTGATGTAGAACATGTGCCGCCCGTGCCCGGGTAAGTTCCACCTTTAAAGGCGTAGTCGCCCGATGAGAAAGCTGAGGCAGCCAAACTTGTTGCCGCAACTCCACCGCTATAAGTAACAGTAAATGTCTTGTCGGTCGATGATCCGCGAGGTTTACTTCCGTAATCATAAGTTGCGCCGTTAGAAATGCTTAGAGATGCCGGGTCGGCACCAGTGGCCGTAATATCGCGGGTCGCCGATTGAGTTGAAACGCCATTGTTATAACTGACCGTTAAAGTTTCACTTGTAGAGCCCGTGATAGTCGGAGCGTACGTGACGACGACGGTACATGTACCAACAGCAATTGTTGCTCCGCACGTTCCATCGGTCCCGGGATATGCTCCACCTTTAAAAGTAACGGGATCGGATAGCCCCGATGTAGAAACACTTGTGGCCGTGACGCCGCCACTATTTGTAATTGTAAATGTCTTATCAGTTGATGAGCCAGTCGCCTTAGTACCGTAATCGTAAGTTGCACCGTCAGAAATACTTAATGACGCTGCCGCAGCCCCAACACCAGTCACGGGTCTCACCGCCTGCTGTGTTGTGACACCATCATTGTAATTAACCCGAACATTTGAATTAAGAGTTCCAGTAACAGTAGGAGCAAAAGTTGCAACCACAGTACATGTGCCCGCTGCCGTCAACGAAGTTGAACAGGTGCCGCCGGTTCCAGGGTATGTTCCACCTTTAAATGAGTAAGCACCTGATAGTCCAAGACCTGACATGCTCGTCGCCGTAACACCGCCGCCGTTAGTAACTGTAAATGTCTTATCAGTAGAAGATGTTGTGGCTTTTGTTCCGTAGTCGTAAGTGGCGCCATCAGAAATTGTAAGCGACGCTGGATCTGCACCCACACCGGTCATGGCTCTTGTTGCCGAGCGACTTGTGATCCCGTCATTGTAGCTAAGTGTAATAGTACCGTTTTGTGAACCGTTAGCAGTGGGTGCATAGGTCACTACGATTGTACATGTTCCCGAAGACAATGAAGTTGTGCAAGTGCCACCAGTTCCCGGGTACGTTCCACCTTTGAATGAATACGGCGCAGATAATCCTGAGCCGTCCATACTTGTTGCTGCGACTCCGCCACTGTAAGTGACAGTAAATGTTTTGTCCGTCGATGAGCCCCGAGGTTTCGTACCGTAATCATAAGTAGCGCCGTTAGAAATACTTAAAATTGCAGGATCGTCGGCAGCGCCTGCAATATCTCTTGTGGCTGACTGAGTTGTAATACCATCGGTGTAACCGATTACTATCGTGTCACTGAACGAACTTACAATAGACGGTGAGAAGTTTACAACGATCGTACAAGTTCCAACGGCTATAGTGGCGCCGCAAGTTCCACCAGTTCCCGGATAAGTTCCACCTTTAAATGTAAATGGATCAGCTAGTCCAGATCCCGTCACACTAGTCGCAGTCACACCTCCACTATTTGTGATTGTAAAGGTCTTGTCTGTTGAAGATCCATTTGCTTTTGTGCCGTAGTCGTAAGTTGCGCCATCTGAAATGCTTAATACGGCTGCCGGTGCGCCGGTACCGGTTACAGGTCTCACCGCTTGTTGAGTTGTGGCACCATCTGAATAATTAACTCTAACATTTGAACTCACACTGCCATTAGCTGTGGGGGCGAAAGTGGCAACCACAGTACATGTTCCTGAAACAGAAAGGGAAGTGGAACATGTTCCACCAGTCCCAGGGTATGAACCGCCTTTAAATGAGAAGGCACCTGATAATCCAAGGCCCGACATGCTTGTGGCAGAAACTCCGCCACCATTTGTTACTGTAAATGATTTATCGGTGGAAGATGTTGTAGCTTTTGTTCCGTAGTCATAAGTCGATCCATCAGAAATTGTAAGTGACGCAGGGTCAGCACCAACACCGGTCATGGCTCTTGTGGCCGAGCGACTGGTGGCACCGTCATTATAACCGATAGTCATCGTACCTGTTAAAGTTCCATTAGATGATGGTGAGAAAGTGACAATAACGGTACAAGTGCCTGAAGAAATGGTGGATCCGCAAGTTCCACCGGTCCCCGGATAAGTTCCTCCTTTAAAGGCGTAGGCCCCTGAGAGACCCGAACCCGTAACCGATGTGGCGGCAAAATCACCGCTGAATGTAATCGTAAATGTTTTATCTGTGGAAGACCCTCGAGCTTTTGTACCGTAGTCATAGGTAGTGCCATCAGAAATACTTAAAGTGGCGGGGTCAGCGGCGGTGCCGGCAATATCTCGAGTCACTTGTTGAGTTGCTGCACCATCACTGTAGTCAATAACAATGGTATCACTTGAAGACCCATTCACCGTCGGCGCATAAGTCACAACAATGGTACAAGTGCCAACTGCAACGGCAGCGCCGCAAGTCCCGCCTGTTCCCGGATATGATCCACCTTTAAAAGTATAAGGTGCCGCCAATCCCGAACCCGTTGTGCTTGCTGATGCAACTTGACCGCTATTTGTAATGGTAAATGTTTTGTCGTTTGTTCCGCCCGCCGCAACGGTTCCGTAATCGAAAGTGGCGCCGTCAGAAATGGCGAGCACTGCGGGATTACCACCGGTGCCGGTTATGTCACGGGTGGCTTGCTGACTATTGACTGTGTCAGAATAATCAAGAGTTAATGTCACACTTAAATTACCATTGGCCGTTGGGGCGTAAGTTATAATAATTGTGCAGGTACCAACGGCAACGGTAGATCCGCATGTTCCACCGGTCCCCGGATATGCTCCGCCTTTGAATGTGTATGGTGCTGAGAAACCAGATGCTGAAACTGAAGTTGCACTCACGCCGCCACCGTTTGTAACGGTGAGTGTTTTGTCTGTTGATGAACCACGAGCTTTTGTTCCGAAATCATAAGTTGTACCATCAGAAATACTTAGACTTGCGGGATCAGCCCCCACCGCCGTAATTGCTCGTGTCGCAGAACTTGTGGAAGCTCCGTTGTAATAGCTAATTGTTAAAGTAGCATTTTGAGTGCCATTGGCTGTAGGTGCCCATGTAATGACAATGGTGCAAGTTCCTGAAGATAATCCCGTGTCACATGTACCGCCAGTCCCAGGATATGTTCCACCTTTAAATGTGTATGGCGCTGAAATTCCAGAAGCAGACATAGAAGTGACGGGCGCCGTGCCACTATAAGTAACTGTAAATGTTTTGTCTGTGGATGTTCCTCTAGCTTTTGTTCCAAAATTATAAGTAGCTCCGTCTGAAATCGTGAGCACACCGGGATCAATGGCCGTGCCAGTCAGAGCTCTTGTTGCTGATTGAGACGCTGCCCCGTCGTTATAGTCGATCTGAAGTGTCGCATTGGCCGTACCGTTGGCCGTCGGCGCATAGGTAACAACTACAGTACAAGTGCCAGGCGACAACGCAGATGTACAAGTACCACCTGTACCTGGATACGTCCCGCCCTTGAATGTGTAGGGAGCAGAAATTCCGCTGCCGGTCATTGATGAAGTGGCGTAGCCACCGCTATTGGTAATAGTAAATGTTTTGTCGTTGGATGAACCGCGAGCTACCGTACCGAAATCATAAGTGGCTCCGTTAGAAATACTAATGCTGGCGGGGTCAGCTCCCGTACCGGTGATATCTCGTGTCGTCGATTGAGCGTTAACTGTGTCAGAGTAATCTAGCTGTAATGTCACACTTAAACTTCCGTTGGCCGTTGGCGCATAAGTCACGACCATTGTGCATGTGCCAACAGCGACAGTTGACGAACAGGTTCCTCCAGTGCCCGGGTAGGTACCGCCTTTGAAAGTAAATGGCGCTGAAAGACCTGATGCTGAAACAGAAGTTGCGCTCACTCCGCCGCTATTTGTGACGGTAAATGTTTTGTCCGTAGAAGACCCGCGGGCTTTTGTGCCGTAGTCATAAGTCGCCCCGTCAGAAATACTTAGTGACGCCGGGTCAGCACCAACAGCAGTCATGGCTCTTGTTGCAGTTTGATTTGCAGCTCCGTCATTGTACGCCAATGATAGAGTGGCCGTTTGTGTACCGTTAGCAGTGGGTGCCCATGTGACGACGATAGTGCAAGTTCCTGACGAGAGGGAAGTGCTGCAAGTTCCGCCAGTTCCAGGATATGTTCCACCTTTAAATGTATATGGTGCCGACAAGCCCGAACCAGACATGCTGGTGGACGTAACGCTTCCTCCATAAGTAATAGTAAATGTTTTGTCGGTGGAAGTGCCACGAGCTTTTGTTCCAAAGTCATATGTAGCACCATCGGAGATACTTAAAGTTGCAGGATCAACTGCTGTCCCAGTAATGGCCCTTGTTGCCGTTCTCGTTGTGACTCCGTCGTTGTAACTTAACGTCAAAGTCTGATTTGCGGTGCCGTTTGATGTGGGAGCGTAAGTTACGACGACAGTGCAAGTCCCCGAAGAAAGAGAAGAACTACAAGTTCCGCCGGTTCCAGGGTATGTCCCACCTTTAAATGTATACGGTGCCGACAAGCCCGATCCCGATAATGAAGAAGTGGCGTAGGTTCCACTAAACGTTACTGTAAATGTTTTATCTGTCGACGACCCGCGAGCTTTTGTGCCGTAGTCATAAGTAGCAGCATCAGAAATTGTTAAAACACCAGGGTCCACAGCTGTTGCCGTGATATCTCGAGTGGCCGCTTGCGAAGCGGCTCCGTCACTGTAATCAAGTTGCATGGTTTGGCTTTAAGCCCCGTTCACCGTGGGAGAATAGTTGACAACAAGAGTACATGTGCCAGGCGAAAGGGAAGATGTGCAGGTACCGCCGGTTCCCGGGTATGAACCGCCTTTAAATGTCAGTGGGGCAGATAATCCTGATCCCGCAATACTTGTGGCAGCAACTCCACCACCGTTGGTGATTGTAAATGTTTTGTCTGTTGAAGACCCACGAGCAAGAGAACCAAAATCATATGTGGCACCATCAGAGATACTTAAAGACGCTGGATCAGCACCGACGCCAGTAACTCCCCTTGTAGTTGATTGCGACGCCGCACCATCATTGTAATTCACTTGCAAAGTAGAAGTGAGAGTGCCATTTGAAGTCGGTGAAAAAGTAACAACGATTGTACAAGTACCACTTACTGCCAATGAAGTGCTGCAGGTACCACCGGTTCCAGGGTAAGCAGCTCCTTTGTAATCATAGGCACCCGAGAGAGCCGCACCAGAAACACTTGAGGCCGCCACACCGCCACTATTTGTTACGGTAAATGTTTTGTCTGTGGTTGAGCCTCTTGCCTTTGTTCCATAGCTGTAAGTAGTTCCGTCAGAAATACTTAGTGAAGCGGGATCTGCTCCAACTCCTGTTAATCCTCTTGTTGCTGTTTGGCTAGCGGCGCCGTCGTTATAACTAAGAGTTATCGTTGCTGTTTGAGTACCGTTAGCTGTCGGCGCCCATGTGACAACAATAGTACAAGTGCCCGATGAAAGTGTACCTGTGCAAGTGCCGCCCGTACCTGGATACGTTCCACCTTTAAAAGTGTAAGGCGCAGATAATCCTGAACCAGAAATAGAAGTGACAGGGGCTGACCCGCTGTAAGTAACTGTAAAAGTTTTATCTGTCGAAGAGCCGCGAGCTTTTGTGCCGTAACTATAAGTTGTGGCATCAGAAATGGTGAGAACCCCTGGGTCAACAGCAGTGCCCGTCATATCTCGAGTTGCAGATTGACTTGTGACTCCGTCATTGTAACTAATTGTAACAGTGGCAGTTGTATTTCCATTTGAAGTGGGCGCATACCTGACCACAATGGTGCATGTCCCCGATGCTGAGAGGGAAGTGCTGCAAGTTCCACCGGTACCCGGGTAAGTTCCACCATTAAAAGTATAGGGTGCAGATAATCCAGAACCTGACATGCTCGTTGCTGAAACTCCACCACCGTTTGTAATAGTAAATGTTTTGTCGTTGGTAGAGCCTCGGGCCACTGATCCATAATCATAAGTAGCACCGTCAGAAATACTTAAAGACGCTGGGTCTACAGCAGTCCCAGTCATAGCTCTTGTTGTCGACTGACTATTTACTGTGTCAGAGTAATCAAGTTGCAGAGTTACACTTAAGTTACCGTTGGCCGTCGGTGCATAAGTGACGACGACGGTACAAGTGCCAACAGCAATGGTGGCACTGCACGTTCCACCTGTACCAGGATAAGTTCCACCTTTAAATGTGAAAGGTGCAGAAAGGCCCGAGTCAGTGACAGACGTTGCGCTCACTCCACCGCCATTAGTAATTGTAAATGTTTTGTCTGTGCTTGATCCTCTCGCTTTTGTTCCGTAGTCATAAGTTGTTCCGTCAGAAATACTTAAAGACGCCGGGTCAGCACCAACAGCTGTCATGGCTCTTGTGGCTGTTTGATTGGCGGCGCCGTCGTTGTACGCCAATGAGAGTGTGGCCGTTTGTGTTCCGTTAGCAGTGGGTGCCCATGTGACGATAATAGTACAAGTGCCAGAAGAAATAGATATGGAACATGTTCCGCCTGTTCCAGGATATGTTCCACCCTTGAATGTGTAAGGCGCTGACAAACCAGAACCTGCCATGCTTGTAGCGGTGACACCGCCCGCGTACGTTACTGTGAATGTCTTGTCTGTGGAAGTACCACGGGCTTTTGTTCCAAAACTATAAGTTGTGCCATCTGAAATACTTAAAGATGCCGGATCAACGGCCGTCGCCGTAATGGCACGAGTCGCCGTTCTTGTTGCCACACCATCGTTGTAACTGATTTGCAGAGTTTGACTTGAAGAACCGTTTGCAGTTGGTGCATATGTCACAACAACGGTACATGTTCCAGAAGAGAGAGTTGTTGAACAGGTACCTCCCGTACCAGGATAAGTTCCCCCTTTAAAAGTTAAAGGTGCCGATAAACCTGAGCCAGACAAGGAAGACGTTGCGTATGTACCACTGAAAGTTACGGTAAAAGATTTGTCTGTTGAAGATCCACGAGCAAGAGTTCCGTAGTCATAAGTAGCGGCATCAGAAATTGTCAGCACACCTGGGTCTACGGCCGTCGCCGTAATGTCACGGGTCACAGATTGGGATGCCGCGCCATCATTGTAATCAAGTTGCATTGTTTGGCTTGTGGCACCGTTGACAGTTGGTAAGTAGTTAACAACAACAGTACAAGTACCGGGAGATAGGGAGGTGGAACATGTTCCACCTGTGCCCGGGTATGTTCCGCCTTTGAAAGTTATAGGCGCAGAAAGGCCCGAAGATGAAATCGACGTTGCAGCCACACCGCCGCCGTTAGTAACAGTAAAAGTTTTGTCAGTAGTTGATCCACGAGCCAAACTTCCGAAATCGTAAGTAGCTCCATCAGAAATACTTAGTGCGGCCGGATTAGCAGCAGTCGCTGTGATGGCTCTTGTGGCTGTTTGATCGGCTGCTCCATCGTTGTAACTTAAAGTAAGAGTTTGACTTGTTGATCCGTTGGCTGTGGGCGCATAAGTTACAACTACAGTACATGTCCCAGAAGAAAGAGATGTGGAACATGTTCCGCCGGTGCCCGGGTATGTTCCGCCCTTAAAGGTAATTGGTGCAGACAAACCGGAAGCAGAAATGGATGTTGCAGTGACACCGCCTGTGTAAGTAACTGTAAATGTTTTGTCGTTACTTGAACCCCGGGCCAAGGTTCCGTACGCATAAGTGGCACCATCAGAAATACTTAAAACAGCGGGGTCAGCAGCGGTCGCCGTAATTGCTCTTGTGGCCGTTTGGTTTGCAGCACCGTCGTTATAACTTAATGTCAAAGTTTGACTTGTTGATCCATTGGCCGTAGGCGCATAAGTTACAACAACAGTACAAGTTCCAGAAGAAAGAGTTGTGGAACATGTTCCTCCTGTGCCCGGGTATGTTCCACCTTTAAACGTTATCGGTGCAGATAAACCCGAAGCTGAGATCGAAGTTGCCGGAACTCCACCACTAAAAGTTACGGTGAATGTCTTGTCGTTACTTGATCCTCGAGCTAAAGTTCCGTACGCATAAGTAGCACCATCAGAAATACTCAAAGACGCTGGTGTTGCAGCGATGGCCGTCATATCGCGAGTGGCGGATTGATTATTGGCGCCGTCGTAGTAAGCAAGAGTCAATGTCGAATTTGTTGTGCCCGTTGAACTTGGCGCAAACGTCACAATAATTGTACATGTGCCCGCTGCGATACTTGCAGAACACGTCCCACCTGTTCCGGGATATGTTCCACCTTTGTAAGTTAATGGTGCAGAAAGGCCCGAGGCTGAAACTGAAGTTGCGGTGATTGTTCCGCTATTAGTCACGGTAAATGTTTTGTCTGTCGATGAACCCGTTGCTTTTGTTCCGTAGTCGTAAGTGGCACCATCAGAAATACTTAAAGATGCAGGGTCTGCTGCCGTGGCCGTTATAGCTCTCGTGGCCGATTGAGTTGAAACTCCGTTATGGTAACTTAGAGTGAGTGTCGCATTGTTAGTCGCGTTTGATGTGGGAGAATAATTTACGACGATTGTACAAGTGCTCGATGAGATGGAAGTCGAACACGTGCCGCCGGTGCCGGGATAAGTTCCTCCTTTAAAAGTATAAGGTGCGGATAAACCAGATCCCGACATACTTGTGGCAGCGACACCGCCCGTGTAGGTAACTGTAAATGTTTTGTCGTTACTTGAACCCCGGGCCAAGGTTCCGTACGCATAAGTGGCACCATCAGAAATACTTAAAACAGCGGGGTCAGCAGCGGTCGCCGTAATTGCTCTTGTGGCCGTTTGGTTTGCAGCACCGTCGTTATAACTTAATGTCAAAGTTTGACTTGTTGATCCATTGGCCGTAGGCGCATAAGTTACAACAACAGTACAAGTTCCAGAAGAAAGAGTTGTGGAACATGTTCCTCCTGTGCCCGGGTATGTTCCACCTTTAAACGTTATCGGTGCAGATAAACCCGAAGCTGAGATCGAAGTTGCCGGAACTCCACCACTAAAAGTTACGGTGAATGTCTTGTCGTTACTTGATCCTCGAGCTAAAGTTCCGTACGCATAAGTAGCACCATCAGAAATACTCAAAGACGCTGGTGTTGCAGCGATGGCCGTCATATCGCGAGTGGCGGATTGATTATTGGCGCCGTCGTAGTAAGCAAGAGTCAATGTCGAATTTGTTGTGCCCGTTGAACTTGGCGCAAACGTCACAATAATTGTACATGTGCCCGCTGCGATACTTGCAGAACACGTCCCACCTGTTCCGGGATATGTTCCACCTTTGTAAGTTAATGGTGCAGAAAGGCCCGAGGCTGAAACTGAAGTTGCGGTGATTGTTCCGCTATTAGTCACGGTAAATGTTTTGTCTGTCGATGAACCCGTTGCTTTTGTTCCGTAGTCGTAAGTGGCACCATCAGAAATACTTAAAGATGCAGGGTCTGCTGCCGTGGCCGTTATAGCTCTCGTGGCCGATTGAGTTGAAACTCCGTTATGGTAACTTAGAGTGAGTGTCGCATTGTTAGTCGCGTTTGATGTGGGAGAATAATTTACGACGATTGTACAAGTGCTCGATGAGATGGAAGTCGAACACGTGCCGCCGGTGCCGGGATAAGTTCCTCCTTTAAAAGTATAAGGTGCGGATAAACCAGATCCCGACATACTTGTGGCAGCGACACCGCCCGTGTAGGTAACTGTAAATGTTTTGTCGTTACTTGAACCCCGGGCCAAGGTTCCGTACGCATAAGTGGCACCATCAGAAATACTTAAAACAGCGGGGTCAGCAGCGGTCGCCGTAATTGCTCTGGTGGCTGTTTGATTTGCAGCTCCATCGTTATAACTTAGAGTTAAAGTTTGACTTGTTGCCCCATTTGCCGTTGGTGCATAAGTAACCACGACAGTACATGTTCCAGAAGAAATAGTCGCACCGCAAGTGCCGCCGGTTCCTGGGTACGTTCCACCTTTAAACGTTATCGGTGCAGATAAACCCGAAGCTGAGATCGAAGTTGCTGGAACTCCACCACTAAAAGTTACGGTGAATGTCTTGTCGTTACTTGATCCTCGAGCTAAAGTTCCGTACGCATAAGTAGCACCATCAGAAATACTTAAAGACGCCGGGTCTGCTGCCGTTGCCGTGATGGCTCTTGTGGCTGTTTGATCGGCTGCTCCATCGTTGTAACTTAACGTCAGAGTTTGGCTTGTTGACCCATTTGCCGAGGGAGCATAGGTGACCACAACAGTACACGAACCAGAAGAAAGAGTTGTGGAACATGTTCCACCCGTCCCTGGGTAAGTTCCACCTTTAAACGTTATCGGCGCAGATAAACCTGAAGCCGAAATTGATGTTGCCGGAACTCCTCCAGTAAAAGTTACTGTGAAAGTTTTGTCGTTACTCGAACCGCGCGCTAATGTTCCGTAGGCATAAGTTGCTCCATCAGAAATACTTAAGGCCGCTGGGTCTGCTGCGACGGCAGTTACCGCGCGAGTTGCCGCTTGAGTTGCAGCCCCATCGCTATAACTTAAAGATATCGTCGAATTGTGGGTTCCGTTTGCCGTGGGCGCGAAGGTGACAACGATTGTACATGTGCCAGAAGAAATGCTGGTTCCGCAAGTGCCGCCGGTCCCGGGGTAAGAACTGCCCTTATAAGTGTAGGGAGCCGAAATTCCTCCTCCTGTGATACTGGCTGCAGGTACACCGCCAGTGTAAGTAACAGTAAAAGTTTTGTCTGTAGAAGATCCACGAGCTTTTGTTCCGTAACTATAAGTAGCTCCATCAGAGATACTTAAAACAGCGGGATCGGCCGCCGTTCCAGAAATGACAGTACTCGTACTTTGAGCGTTGTAACCATCACTGTAAGAAATGAGCATAGTCTTACTTGATGAACCATTAGCGGTCGGCGCGTAGGTGACAATGATCGTACAATCAGTACTGATTGAAGCCGCGCAAGTTCCGCCCGTTCCAGGAAACGTTCCACCTTTAAAATTTATAGGCGCTGAAAGCCCCGAAACTGAAACGCCGGTGGCCGGTTGGCCCCCTGAAAAAGAAATCGTAAATGAATGATCTGTCGAAGACCCTCGAGCCTGAGTTGAATAACTGTACGTGGAGCCATCAGCAATACTTAAAGCAACTTGAGTACCGCCATGAATTGTACGATAAATGAGTTGAGTATTGCCACCATCGTAATAACTGAAAACCATATTCTGGGTAAAATCGCCCGTACTTGTGGGCGCAAAATTCACAACAATGGTGCAAGAACCCGAACCCATCCCGACGCTGCAAGTGCCGTCAGTACCAGGGTAAGATCCACCTTTGAATGACAAGGGCCCTGACAATCCGTAAGCGGTCATGGAACTGGCACTAATTCCACCGTCCGAATAGGTGACAGTATAGGTTTTGTCTACTGAAGAACCAGTTGGGTAAACACCAAAATCAAAAGTACCGCTATCTGAAATTGTGATTAGTGCAGGTTTTTTACTAAGCTTTACTGACGCTGCGTTTTTACCTTTTTTCTCGCAACCGGATAGAGCTATTCCCGTCACGCATATTAAAGCTAAAAGTTTGTAGGCGTAACGGGTGAGGTGCATATCTAGTAAACCGATCGATCAACAAAAGGAGCTTTGACTCTGTTAGAAGGAAATTTGATTGACAGTTTGCCTAAATAAGAAGGATCGCGGCCCCGATCATAAATCACTTCTGCCGTAATTCGAATATGAGGAAGCGGCGCCCAGCCGAATCCATAAAATTTATCCTGCCCCGATGGAGAAACATATTTTATATCAACAAATGAAAATTGATCAGGTATGGGATCAAACGCCGTATTAGTATGAATGAATCGAACGCCACCAAATAAATCAAACCGTCCTAGGTTCAGAGATTGTGTGAGATCTCCGCCAAAAACAGTCGCTTTCATGAAGTCGGTCTTCCACGCGTAGCTATAGAAGACGTCGGCAGAAGTGTGGAGAGAACCTAGCTTTAAAAAAGTATAGGCGTAAGTGGCCCCAAAGCCGTAGATGTCAAGATCAGGATTAAAGAGGTAGGTCAAACTGACCAGAGCTTTCTGAGAAAGAGCTTTTGTAAAATGAAATCGTGTGAAGTACATGTTGTTCGGGAGATCTGAAGGGTCTGTTCCGAAAATGCTAAACGCCGATCGAGTCTTGTCATCTAATGCAACAAGTGATCTTGAAACTCCAAATTCAAAGGCCCAGCGAACCCATTTGGGATTTGGATCCCAGTGAGAACTTGTCTTCGTAAGTTGACCAAATTCAGTTGCCGATAATGCCGGTTCTTGTTTAGTTGCAAGTGCGTACCACTCACCGAGTTCCTGGGAGGCCACCGTGTATTGGGTTGGTGTGTAATTAAATTTTTTAAGTTGGGAGTAAACGGGGACAGAAAATAAATTTATAAAAATCAGAGATAGGATGGTGGAATGATTCGGAAAACTCCTGAAGATTCCATCCATGGAAAATTTCAGTAAAAGACCCATAATTAATTCTAGTATAACTAAGTCAAAAATTGCATATTATTTAGTGATATTAATAGTTTAACTCATACAATTGACCTGCCAAAATCATGGCATTTTTATATTAAAAACTATGCCTTTCTAGATCATTGAAGAGTACGGTTTAACGCGCCACACTAAGTCGTGAGAACATTTAAGAAAGATAAAAAGGGTCGAGGTAACTTGGCAGACTTGACTTTGGATGTGAATATCAAAAAAATAGGGGAATTTTTGAATCAAAAATCGGAGAAAAATGACATGGCGCAAACACAATCGAAAATGTTGCCTCTGGGCACCGTAGCACCGAGCTTCAGACTAAAAGGAACAGACAAGAAAATAATTAATTTCGAGGAATCTCAGGGCAAGCTTGGTTATCTTGTTATGTTTATTTGTAACCACTGTCCCTTTGTGAAACATATACGATCTCAATTGGCAAAATTGACTTCTGAATATATTGAAAAGCGAATCGGAGTATTTGGCATCAACTCCAATGACATCGTGAATTACCCGGAAGATGATTTTTCAAATATGATTAATGAAAAAAAACAACAAAACTATTTATTTGATTATCTCTTAGACGAAACTCAAAACGTGGCCAAAGCCTATCAAGCAGCTTGCACACCAGATTTTTTTCTGTTCAATTCGAATAAAAAATTAGTTTATCGCGGACAATTTGACGATAGCCGGCCAGGAAATAAAATTCCAGTCACAGGCAATGACCTTAAATTGGCCATGGATGCCATTTTAAACCGAGCCCCCGTTTCACAAAATCAAAAACCAAGTATTGGTTGCAATATCAAGTGGAAGAACTAAGTCAGAAGTTTCAGCGCAACTTGCGGTGTTTGATTCGCTTGGGCTAAAGATGAAGTGCCCGCTTGAAGCAAAATATTATTTCTTGTCATCTCAGCTGTAGCATTGGCCACATCGGTGTCACGAATTCGACTATTCGTTGAACTCAAATTTTCTTCTACGATTCCCAAATTAGTTGCAGTTGAAGTTAATCGATTTTGAAGAGCACCAAGATTGGCCCGTGAAGAACTCACACGTGTGAGGGCTGTATCTAGTTTTTTGAGAGCATCAAGCCCGCCCTGCTTTTGACTAAAGTCCAGACTATCTAAGCCGAGAGCATCGATGGTCGAGATGGTCTGCGTTGAATCGTAAGATATTCTATCTTCTGAGGAATTATTATTGATTCCCACTTGGTAATCGAATCGTCTAGAAGTTCCATCAAGTAGATTGTCAGACTTCCATTTCGTTGATTTTGCGATACGTTGGATTTCGGCCTTAAGCTCCATTGTTTCTTTATTTATCATTCCCCGTTCGGTGTCGCCGATAGTATCGCTGGCAGTTTGAATACCCAACTCTCTTAAACGAGAAATTATATTTGAAATTTCGTTCAATCCTCCTTCGGCGGTCTGAACCATAGAAATTCCATCGTTAGCATTACGATTGGCTTGCCGAGCCGACCGAATACCCGCTCTGAGTTGTTCTGAAATGGCAAGACCGGCTGCGTCGTCAGAGGCTTTATTGATGCGACTACCACTTGCCAATTTATCGAAGCTATCTTGTAATGCGCCTTCGGCTTTTCCTAAGGACCTTTGCCCGTCAATAGAAGCGACATTTGTAGAAATTCTTAAACCCATGACTATACTCCGGTCATACTCTTAGTCTCGCTCCTTGAGAAATAAGGGCATCCAGGCCCATTTTGGTTGAACAATTAAAAAAAATCCTTTTTTTAAACGACTTAAGTACTACTTTCGCCGCTGCTCATCCTGACCGAAGCTTTCACCTTGAAAGTTCATCAGATGTTTTGTTTCAAACTTCTCGTCTCCAAATGAGTCTCTCTTGAGACCAGTTTGAAAAAAATAATTCAAAATTTTGGCGCTTGAGAAATAAATCAATTGCAGTTTATGCTTATTGTTCAAAAACAAATTGCCCTTCAAAAAGGAGTCAAAATAATGGATAAAAATATATTAAAAAATCTCGGCCCCTTAGCTTCAATGGCAGGAATCTGGGAGGGCTCCCACGGCGATGACGTAGCGCCTTCGGACGATCGGGGAATAGCAAAAAATAAATACCGTGAGCGAATGACACTAGAACCCATCGGTCCCGTGACAAATCATGAACAGGTCCTTTATGGGCTAAAGTATTTTACAACCGCCTGGCGTATCGGAGAACAATCTCCATACCATGAGGATATGGGATACTGGCTCTGGGATGTCCAGACTAGCCAGGTTATTAAGTGTTTTGTCATACCAAGAGGAATTTCAATCGTCGCTGGGGGTACCGTAAAACTCGATGCTAAGTCATTCACCATATCAGCAAACGAAGGATCAGGCACCTATGGACTATGTCACAATATATTTTTGGAGAAGGAATTCAAGATCACAGGTTTTGATCTTACAATAAATATTCTAGGACCAAATTCTTTTGGTTACGACCAAGACACTAAAATCAAGATTAATGGAAAACTTGATATTTTCCATCATCGCGATAAAAATACACTCAACCGAATTTAAAATATTGGGCAGATATATCAATGAGTGAAACTGAAGAGATTCTGAAAATTATTAAGTCTTTAGAACTTCTCATCGAAGATGGAGGTTTGCTTGCTCAATTACCATTAGAACTAAGAGTCGCTCTATTTAAAGCCGCGGGCAGACTTTCTCGCCCCGATAAAGAAGAGACACGCAAGAGACAAAAATCCCTAGATGCCTATAAAAGAAGAAAAATAAAATTGCAAAATCGAAAAGCTACGGCATCTACGGGAATCAGATCGGCTCGTGAGGCGTCTGTCTTTCAAGCCCCCGCAAAAATCTCAACGCAGACTACCAACGAAGAATTTTTTCTAAATTCTCCTCGAAATTGTTACGTCTGCAAAGCTGAGTATCGAAAACTTCATTACTTTTATGACTCTATGTGCGTACCCTGCGCCGAATTTAATTATAAAAAAAGATTTCAAACGGCGACCTTAAGCGGGCAAGTGGCTTTGATCACAGGAGCTCGGCTAAAAATTGGTTACCAGGCTAGTTTGATGATGCTTCGCTCAGGCGCTAAAGTGATTGTCACCACTCGATTTCCTATTGATGCAGCTACAAGATATTCGAAAGAAGATGATTTTAAGGTTTGGCAAAATCGTCTTGAAATTCATGGATTAGATTTACGACATACACCTAGCGTCGAAATTTTTTGCAATTACCTAAAGCAATCCCAAAACCGGCTCGATATACTCATTAACAATGCGGCCCAGACGGTGAGAAGGCCTCCTGGATTTTACTCACATTTATTAAAAAATGAATTGTTAGACCTCCACCAATTGTCTCCCAACGTTAGATCTCTATTAAAATCTAGAGATGAATGTCTTTCGCGTTTACCTAAATCTATTTCTTTGACTTCAGATGTAAATTATTCTTTAAAAACTTTATCCTGGCAAAATCAAGATTTAGGAATGGGGCTTCAAGCCGCAGCCCTCCTTTCTCAGATTCCCTACAGCCATGACAAAAATCTTTCGGTAGAAAAAGTTTTTCCTCAAGGTAAGCTTGACGCCGATCTTCAACAAGTTGATCTTCGTGCAACTAACAGCTGGCGGCTTAAACTCGCCGATGTTGCCACTTCTGAAATGCTTGAAGTCCATTTAGTCAACGCCGTTGCTCCATTTGTTTTTTGCAGCCAACTGGCGCCTCTTATGCGTCGAGATAACACGGGTAAAAAACACATCGTCAACGTCACTGCTATGGAAGGCAAATTTCATCGATTCACAAAGACAGATCGTCACCCCCACACCAATATGGCGAAAGCCGCTCTTAATATGCTCACTCACACTTCAGCCAGCGACCTGGCAAAAGATGGAATTTATATGAATGCGGTCGATACGGGCTGGGTGACCGATGAAGATCCCATTGATCTCTCGAATCAGAAAAGAGAGATGCATGATTTTCAACCTCCCCTTGATATCGTCGACGGAGCTGCAAGAGCATGCGATCCGTTTATCGATGGAATTAATACGGGTAAGCATTGGTGCGGAAAATTTTTGAAAGATTACAAGCCCACCGATTGGTAAAAAAAGCGCCAACCTTTTTAAGAGTCGGCGCCTTTTTGTAATCTAGATCTTATTAGTTTCTTTCACCAAAGCAGTTTACGAAAAAGTATCTGGATTTTTGAATAATTCCAGTAACTCCATTTTCTCCAGCCATGGTGGTTGCTGATTTAGTTTCAGCAACCGTTGTATTAAAGTTAACTTTAGTTAAGTCTCCTTTAAAATTAATTTTTGGCAATACTAAGCTCACATAAATATTTTCTTTGTCGGGCTTTGAAAGCTCAGCAACTCGGCCAGAAACCAAATAACCCAGCACCGTCGGCTCAATGGAAATGTCTGATTTGAATTTAATCTTTCCGTGAGAATACTTCATCATCGACGACTCAAGAATTCCATTTTGCTCAAAAGTCGCTGAGATTTTTTCTAATTTACTGTTGCATTTATAAGTAGCAACTTTGTTTGCATCAGCTAACGCAAATGAACCAAAACCGACCAATAAAATAGAAACAATAATTTTTTTCATATTCTCCTCCATTTAATTCAAACTGCTGAACAGCTGTTGCCTAAACCAGCACCCAGGTCTTAGGCCAAGAGTAAATCCCCCCGGCACAGAGCAAGAAACTTTAAAAGCGGCGGCTTCTGCTTCTTTGCTATTGTTTCCTGTAGGTAAACCTTTGCCGGGAATTACGTTAAGATCAAAGGGAGCTGTGCAGAGCGCTCCATTAAAAAAGGTGTCCAGTCTGCATTGTGCATGGGGATGTTCTGTATTACTTCGAGAAACTTGGCTGGGGTCAGGAGTCTGAACATTGGGCAATGGAGCCCCTTCAAGTGCTGCCAAAAGATTAGCCAATGATTGACCGCCAGCTGAAGACCTGTAGCAAAGTTCTTGTAGGGCAGGAGTTTTCCATGCTTGGTCACACTTTTCTTTGATCGAACCAGGGGCGATAAATCGGTAACGAGGATTTTGTTTATTGAATTTTGCAAAGACTCTCTTTGCACAAACGTCTGTTGCGAAATAATCAGCTTGTCCTTCAGCTGCTGCCCACTCTCTTTGGCCATAGAAAAAATATCCGCCGAAGTGATGGCCCAACTCATGACAAACAACCAACGCAAAACCATCGGGAGTTACTTCAGGACGACGAGCTAAACCACCAAACATGGCAACACTCCATCTGTTTCCTGATTGGTCCGCATAGGCATTTACTGTGCTGTCTTTCCAGTTTTTTTCAGCGACAAGAGTTGCGCCGTGGGACTTAGCTATTGGCTCCCATATTGCCATAACGGCATCAATAATTTGGTTGAACTGTTGTTCATTAATATTGGATGGTCCATTAATATTGTCATACTTGTAAAAATCATTAGGCGGAAAACATCGGGCTTGAGACTGGGAATTAAAACAACTTACCACCAAAAAAACGGAAAACAAAAATCGCAAAGCGGTTTTCATTAGATCCCCCCCAATGGAGTATTTCAACTGGTTTCCAAAGCCGTCTGAAAACCCGCAGAAGTGTTTCGATTCTCATCCATTGAGGTGGGAATATCTAATTTTAGATTTTGAAATCAGTCAAACGTTTTATGGTCTCAAAAGACACTTGGGCTGATTCAAATCGATTTGTCGATCCTGGTTAAGGCAACCGTAGAGCCAAAATGTTTCTTGGCCATATGCGCCCCCTTTATCAACGGTCACGTTTCCTTGTTCATCAACTTCACAGGGGTTATCCATTGTGCACCGCGCGCCATTTTCATTGATTGTGTTATTAACGCCAATAATCTCATAGGAATTGGTGTTAATGATCGGAGAACCAGAGGTCCCACCAATGACTTCACAACCGGGTTTGGTGTATTTAATGGAATCTCTCATGGTCCATTCTGCTTCTCGAAGAGCAAAGACAAAATGGTCTACTTGGCAACTATATACTCTCTTCCAATATCCAGAGACGACGGCAATAGGTGTACTTGCTACGGGATGACTTGAGGCCAATGCGAGAGGCTGTACATTATATTTTTGGATAATCTCATTATAGGTTTCGGTCAGTCTATAAAGGGTAATGTCGGTATGAGTCATCGTAGCTACTAAAACGAGGTCTGCCGTGAGAGTGGCAAATCTAGATCCTGAATCATTAAGGAGTGCAAATTTTCTCGTGGAAGCTTGATTAACGCGAACTTCACCGGGTTTCAAAAAAGAATTTTCAAGACAATGACCATTGGTGATAACCATAGCTCGATCAGTTCCTTGGGAATGGGCGTATCGCACCAGTGAACCCGAACAATTACTCAAAGCAACGATGGCTCTAAAATTGGCGGCAGCTAAATTACCAGATGGGCGTAATTGTAGAAATGATTGCTGATTTAATTTTAATAAAGGTTTTGGCAATGCCAGAGCACTTTGAGCAACGAGTGTGAGTGAAACGATTATAATCGCTAAAATATGTTTCATTGATCCCCCCCTTTTATTGAAATGAAATTGCCCGCGATAATGGAGCTAAAGGGAATCTGCGTCAATCTTTAAAAAGGGCTGCTAAGGATTTACGCGCCACTCATTTCATTAAACGGAGATTTTGCGACAGTTTGCCCCAATTTATTGTTAATGCGTCTTTTCACTACTTCGTCAAATGTCTCAATATATTGGGGATGATTAGTTTTTAATAACTTGTCCCAAAAATTAAAATAAAACCCGTAGTTACAATTAAAATAGTGATGATGCATATTGTGATGTGTAGACGAATTGTAAAACCCCAACAATCTGTTTTTCGCAAACCACGACGGGTAAAATTCGTAACCTAAATGCCCTATGGTGTTAAAAAAGTGGGAGAAAAATAAAAATGCAATCAAAATACCAAAATTAATGGGAATTGAAAAAGCCACAATATAGAAAAAACCTCCCTCGATGAGTGTTTCTAACGGATGAAAAGAAAATGCCGCCAACGGTGAGGGATTGATAGAAAGATGATGAATGCGATGAACGTGTTTAAATACGATGGGTACGTGCATAAATCGATGAGCCCAATAAAAATAAGTGTCGTGGGCTAAAATCAGAATGAAAAAACTTAGAACGGCATACCACCAGCCGTATTGGCTTATTTCAAAATAAACTTTTGTTCGGCCTTCTAAAATAAGTGGGTACATGACCAGAGCGCCAACGCTAAAAATGACAAATGTTATAAAGGACCATTTGAATTCGCTCCATAACTGGTGTGCAGAAGGAAAGCCGGTTTGGATTCTAAATCTCTGAAATGCGATTCTCTTCCAGTTCCATAGGATTTCGTAGGGTATAATTGACAAAATTAAATATCTAATAGTTAAAGCCGAAAATGCTACAAAAGGGATAAGCCAAGTTTTCATTTCTAACTCCTTTTGATTATGAGTATAGTTCTGTTTGAAGCGATGGCCTACTCGCTTTCAAGAAAGTGTAGAATGTCCAAAAAATCTGATGTAAGTCCTCGAAAACAGCCAACTCAAGAAAGAGCACGCACGACAGTTGAGGCCGTACTCGCCGCTGCAGCTCAGATTTTAGAAACCACTGGATTTGACAAAACCACAACTAATAAAATTGCAGAAAAAGCTGGTATTAGTATTGGTTCTCTTTACCAATACTTTCCAAACAAAGAATCTCTGGCTTCTGCTATGAGCGAGGCCATTGTAAAAAAACATGCCTCCCGAGTTGAAAAAAAGATTTCAGATCTTAGGGGTCAATCTATTGATTCACTTTTGGGCGCGTTAATCACCGAGGTCGTGTCATTGTATTTGGGTAATATCAAAATGCTCCGGATCATTGCTAAACTCTTACCTCGAGTCAATTTAATTCCCTATGTTGTCGAAACAAGAAAGAGGATTGTACAACTTATTGCCGGTGAACTTTTGTCGCGCAAAGATGAAATTCGACTTATCGATACGCAATTGGCTTCCTACGTTATAGTCAATGCTGTGATGGGTGTCTTTATGATGATCATGAGTGACGAAAGTACTAATTTTGACCAAGGAGAACTCACTGCAGAAATTCTTCATATGACGAAGAAGTATTTGGAGAGATAGCGGCCAGATGTCTGACGTCAGGTATCGGCGTTGGTTATTTTGCCACGAAGTCGCAATTTTCTTAGAAGAGATATAAGAAGTTGCTGTTCATGAAGTGAGCGCTTTTCGAAAAGGGCCTTAACAGGTTTGGTAATGTCACTTGAACGGTATTGAAGAGCCAAGAGCCGCAATATCTTCCGAGGCCTTTTCTGCTAATTTCGTCGAACTACAATAGGCTGTGAAATGCGGGGGTTGGTCTGAGGCAAATACGAGATACGTTTTTCCTTTTTGAAATTGGTACCCGCAAGTCAGAACAGTTCCTACCTTTATTTGAGTACGGATTCCAGTAACTCCTTTCCAAGACTTTTCAACTCGAAACAAAAGTCTTTGAGATGGTGGATTACCTTCTAAAGGCAAGATACCAACGACTTCTCCAAGGAAGACAGAGCTGGCAGTCTTGAATTCCTGATCGCGATTTGTTAGTTGAGTGCATTTGCATCGAAAGGCAGTGGAAACAAAGAGGGCTCCAGAAACCGCTATAGTAAAAAATAGTGAAAATTGAAACATGTGAAGACGTTAAGGAACTTCTAAAATTTTGGCAAGAAATCATATCGAACCGAAAAATGGGACATCTAAGACAAGGGCAATAGTACCACCTAATCCTTGCATTCCTATCGAATTCGAGTTTGGGGCGGAGGCCTTGAGACCTTTCGGGAGGTCCCGGCCGGCCGCTCTCACAAGAACCATTTTTTTTTGAAAGGGAGCAGAAAAAACCAGGGGAATAAAAAATAATCCTTGACCTGTTTTTCGAATTCCTAATTAGCCTTTCACGAGACGATCGTGCGGTTTTACTTTGTTTTGTCATTTTCTTGATTATGATTTGAGGGTGCATCGTTGGTGACTTTTAAATCCCATCCTCTTCAATCCCACTTCAAAAATTGAGTCTCTCCAAAAAGTGAGTTTTAAAACCTGTGGTAATGTCTCAGTGTTTTGGGCACTCGCTCAAAGTAAAAATATTTTTGTTTCTCGAACTTTTTTAGCAGGAGGTAAGTCTATAATGTATAACTTAAAACAAATGTCTGATGAAACCTTGTTGAATGAAACTCAAAAACTCGTACATCAAGAGCGAGAAATCCTATCTTTGGTTCTCCACCATCTTCGAGAAATTGAAAGACGAAGACTTTATAGTAAATATGGGTCACTATTTGAGTACGCCACAAAAGTATTAAAATACAGCGAGGACCAAGCCTATCGCAGAATTCAAGCGATGCGCCTGGTCAAAGAAATACCTCAGATTGAAAAAAAACTTGAAGATGGCACTTTAACTCTGACCCATCTTGGTATGGCACAGTCTTTATTTAAAAGAGAAGAGAGATCTGGTCAAAAGACCTTTTCTAGACAAGACAAAATTGAACTCTTGCAAAAACTTGAGACTACATCAAAACGAGAGGCTGAAAAAATAGTTTCACAATCGACTACCGTTGTCGTGGCTTTTGAAAAGATCAGAGCCATTTCTAACGAAGATGTCGAAATCAAATTCACTGCAAAAGAAACCCTTATAAAGAAGATTCAAAAACTAAAAGGCATTTTGGCACATAAAAATCCTAATCTGCAGCTTTCTGAACTTATTGACCAACTCTGTGACTTGGGTCTTGAGAAGTGGGACAAGAGTTTACCCGCGCCAGCGCAGGGACGAAATGCACCTGCACCTCGCTACTCACAATCCAAAGCCCAAGTGAAAAAAGATGTTTGGACTAGAGACAAGGGGAAGTGCCAACTATGTGGTTCAGAATACGCCATCGAAATAGACCACCGAATTCCAAAGTCTTTAGGAGGAGGAGATACGGCTGATAATCTTAGACTCTTATGTCGATCATGCAATCAAAGAGAAGCCATAGAGGCATTAGGAATGGGCCAAATGAATAAATACTTAAATGACGATAACGTTAACAGAAATTCCGTCATGAAAAATAACGAGAAACCGATTAACAGTTGGTGAAAAAGCACAAAGGGCAAAGTCTGAAAGTCCTAGCTATCTCGCTATAGGATTGCGCTTAAAGCAAGTGATTTTGGTACATATTTTGAAGCTTTATTCCGTCATGATATCTAATTGGCTCTTATCAAATTACATAGTGCATACAATGATTGCGGTTCTGATCTCGTCAACTATTTTGACACCCGTAAGCTCTTTTGCAGCTCGCCCGGAGTGCAGGCTATTGTTCACATTACAACGTCTGCCCTATGTAGAACAGATTCGAGCGGCTGTGGAGAAAGTAACGTTAGGCAAAAGTCCGATTGGAGAATGGTCTAATTGTGATGGCGGCTGCAATATCTATTCTGCTGCGTTGTTTGAATCTCTGAAGATAAATTTTTGGAGCAAACTCCGTTTACGTGAAATTCGAGCTGGGGTTACTCGAAAGGGTGAGAAAAACTCACTACCTCGCGGAATGATGCATGTTTTTCTGGCGGATTATGGATCTGAAGCGCCGGTGATTATTGATCCTACGTATCTTCAGTTTTTTCGCTTAGGCCTTCGAGCTCCCAGCATTTTTGTTGGAACCCGGGAAGACCTTATTCAATTCGCTGAACGCCATATGGAAGATTTTCTTGATCGATCCGACTATCAGCATTTGCACGGAACTGTGTCTCCTCGCGAGTTCATCGAAACCTTTTGGCCAGTTTCGGACAGCGAGGTTGCTCCATATTTTACGCAGAGCAACTTTGAAGGATGATGGCCAACAACCAAAAGTCAACAG
>JAHFAE010000114.1:0-1779 GCA_023250675.1 Oligoflexia bacterium
GAGCAATTGACTTGAACGTATCAAGTTGCTTCATGGCCATAAATTGCTCATCGGGAAGTGTGGCCACTACCACAATATCTTCTGGGGTGAGTTCAGAATTTCTCTGAAGAATTTGCTCCACTACGTTTTCCATGTCTTTTTTCCATCCCAGGATAATAAAATGATTTTTTTTATTTTCCATATTTATAAACCCTCTTGCCTTTTCAAGGCTTTTTTGAACCAGTACACTTGCAATTTGACCCGTAAGTAAACCGGCCACAATGATGCCACTGATCATGAGTGTGGCCATAACGAGACGACCCGGCAATGTGACCGGGACTTTGTCGCCGTAGCCTGTTGTAGTAAAAGTTACAATCCCTAACCATAAGGAATCGCCAAGGGAAGATATTTGAGTATTAGGGGCGCCTCTCTCAATAAAAAAGATTACACTGGCGGCGATTCCTACACAACTCAAACCAAGTATGCAGAACCTCACCAGGTCATTTTCAATGAAATGAGTTAGTTTCTTTTTGAACCGGATTTTTAGAAGTGGTTTCATGGTGCCTTTTTTTTCTTCTTCTTGAATTATACCTTGTAGTTATGCCATTTTAAAAAGGTTAAAAAGGCAATTGAGGAGAGTTCATGAATTTCAATCTTAAGTCCGTGTTTTTCGTCGTCATTTTTTTGGCAGCATGCACGCCCAAAATTGAAAATAAAAACGCTCAAACAGAAACCAAAAGTCCAGTGAAAATCGGTCTTGTGCTTGATAAAGGGGGAAAAGACGATAAGAGTTTCAATGCGGCAGCTTTTAAAGGCGCTTCTCAAGCGTCAAAAGATTTGGGTATTGAACTCAAGACCATAGAAAGCCCCGACGATTCGGCCTACGAACCGGCCATGAGAACTTTGGCAGAGCGGGGGTACAACCTTGTCATCACGGTTGGGTTTAGCCAAGCTGACGCGTTGAAGAAAATCTCGCCGCAATTTCCTAAAACACATTTTGCCATTGTGGATTCATTTGTCGATGTGCCCAATGTGGCAAGTCTTCTCTTCTCAGAACATGAAGGTAGTTTTCTCGTGGGGTATATCGCGGGATTGAAAAGTAAATCAGGCGTCATCGGATTTGTTGGCGGAATGGAAGTCGACCTTATTAAGCGCTTTGAGCTGGGATATCGCGAAGGCGTAGCGTACGCCAATTCAAAAGCGAAAGTAATTTCGAATTATGCCGGCGTTACCAGTGAAGCTTGGATGAATCCGACAAAAGGTAAGGAATTAGCACTTTCTCAAATTTCCCAAGGGGCCGATATTATTTTTACGGCTGCAGGCGCTACCAACACAGGTGTTTTTGATGCGGTGGAGGAAAAACACAAACTCGCTATCGGCGTTGATAGCAACCAAAATTGGGTTAAGCCCGGTTTCATTCTCACCAGCATGTTAAAGCGCGTCGACCTCGCCGTTTACGACATTATTAAGGCTGAAAATAGTGGTCATTTTGTCTGGGGAAACAAATATTTTGGCTTGGCCGACAAAGGGGTTGACTATGCGCTGGATCAGTATAATGACAGTCTTATTCCCCAAGATCTAAGAAAGAAGATTGAAAACGTTCGCGCAGAAATTTTAACTAACAAGATTAAGGTTTCAGACTATTACGAGACGAGAAAATTATGTCCGAATTCGCCCTTCAAATGCGACAGATCTCAAAGACATACGGGACCCTCCGAGCGAACGACTCAATAACCTTTGAAGTAAAACGAGGCATAATTCATGCTCTCGCAGGTGAAAACGGCGCGGGCAAATCAACAT
>JAHFAE010000114.1:1789-7933 GCA_023250675.1 Oligoflexia bacterium
ATTAATGAAAATACTTTTTGGTTTGGTTTCACCGGACGACGTTGAAGATCAAACTTCGGGTATTTTTATCGACGGAAAATCAGTCAAATTTAACTCACCCCTAGATGCTATCGGCGCAGGAATTGGAATGGTTCAGCAGCATTTTGCGTTGGCTGGGCCCTTGTCAGCTTTAGACAATATCGTCTTAGGGGCAGAGCCTTCACATTTGGGGATTATTGATCGCAACAAAGCCCTCTCTGAACTTACCAAATTAATGGGTGACCATCTGCAAGTTCCCTGGGATCAAGAGGCAGAAGAACTTACAGTTGGCTATCAGCAACGTGTTGAAATTCTAAAATTGTTGTTTCGAAGTGCAAACATACTCATTTTGGATGAACCCACGGCCGTGCTCACACCGCAAGAAGTAGAACATTTCTTTCATTTGTTGAGAAATCTGCGCCAATCGGGAAAGACCATCGTTCTCATCACTCATAAACTAAACGAGATACTATCCTTGTGCGATGAAGTTACGGTAATAAGACAAGGGCGGGTGACGGCCCATTTTCATACCCAAGGGGTGACGCGTGAAAAAATAATTCACGCCATGATAGGTCGAGATATTCAATCGCGGCCAAAAAAACAAATTCAAGCTGGGGAATTGGTTTTAGAATTAAAAGACGTTTTCAGTGGCAATCAGGTTCGTGGCCGGATCAAAAACCTATCTTTAGATATTAGACACTCGGAGATTGTGGGGATTGCGGGTGTTGAGGGAAATGGCCAGCAAGCATTGTTAGAGTCTATTCTAAGTCTTACATCATACGAAGGACAAATTTTGTTTAAAGGAAAAAAGCTGCCCAAATCTACTGTGAAACTGAGGAATAAATTGAATTTTGGTTTAATTTCAGAAGATAGACTTAACCAGTCGCTTTGGTTAGAGGCTTCAATTTCAGACAACTGTGCCATCGGTTTATTAAAAAATGTTTCAAAGGCTGGAGTTATCAATCAGACTAAACTCGATTCGTATGCCGACCAAATTTTAAGACCCTATGACGTCAAAATGAGTTCAGTAGAACAGAAGGTGGGAGAATTGAGCGGAGGCAACCAACAAAAAGTAGTCATTGCCCGCGAAATTAACTCTCGAAAACCAGATTTTTTGATTGCATGCCAACCCACTCGAGGTGTGGATGTGGGCGCCATCGAAACCATTCACCAACAGATTTTAGATCTCCAAAAAAAGGGGGCCGCCATCTTACTTATTTCATCTGAGTTAGAAGAGCTCTGTGCCCTCAGCGATCGAATAATCATTTTGTTTGAGGGCCAAAAAGCTGCTGAGTTTCATGGGCCTCATTTTGATATTAGAAAAATTGGCGAAGCGATGACGACAGGAAAACGCGATGGGTAAGGCGGTCTCGACAGTTTTTTCAGTCGTTCTTGGTATTTTGTGTTGTCTTGCCATGAGTTCCCTTCTTGGTGAGAGTCCCTTGCGCGTTTTATATATTTTAATCAACGGTTCTTTCGGTAGTCTGAGTGCCGTCGGTTACACCCTCTTTTACACAACGCCTCTTATTTTTACGGGACTATCGGTTGCCCTCGCATTTCACTGTGGTCTTTTCAATATTGGTGGTGAGGGTCAACTTTATATGGGAGCATTGGCCCTCACCGCTATTGGTATCATGGCCCCCGAACTTGATATTTTTAGTGCTCCTCTCCTCGGTATTGGGGCTGCCATGATTGGTGGAGGAATTTGGGGTGGTGTTGCGGGCTGGCTAAAAACTTATCGAGGGAGTCATGAGGTTATTGTAACCATCATGCTTAATTTTCTTTCATACGCTATTTGCGGATATTCCATTTTACACATATTTAAAAATCCAAACAGTCAAAGTCCAGAATCTGCAGAAATTGGAAATTCCTATTTAATAGGTGGATTTGGCGAAATTTCTAGAATTTCGCCTTTGAATTTAAGTTTTGTATTGGCTCTTTTTGTAGCATTTGGTGTTTGGTTTTTACTTTTTAAAACTGTGTGGGGATATGAGATGCGCCTCGTTGGGTCAAAGCCTGAAACGGCTAGACGTGCTGGAATAAAAGTGAGAATCCGAGTCATTGAAGCTATGGTCTTGAGTGGCAGCCTCTCTGGCCTAGTGGCAGTCAACGAAATCATGGGTTTTAGCCACAAGTTTCGCGACCAATTTTCTGGAGGTTACGGATTTATTGGAATTGCCGTAGCGCTTTTGGGCCGAAGTAAGCCTTTGGGGGTTATCTTTGCGGCTCTTCTCTTTGGCGCGATTCAAAAAGGATCATTAGAATTAGAAATAGACACAGAGAAAATAACGCGGGACCTGGCAGGAGTGATGCAAGCTTTTATAATTTTGTTTGTCGCCAGTGAGGCCTACTGGATCAAATGGGGTCGGGCTCTCAAGAATAAGTTGGTTAGGGCATGAATCAAGAATGGATTTACTCAGGCATAAGACTTTCATTGCCTTTGATATTTGCATCAATGGGCGGGCTTCTTAGTGAGCGGGCTGGGGTAGCAAATATCGCTCTTGAATCTTATCTGCTCGTGGGTAGTTTCACTGCCGCGGCGACCATGGCACTTTCCCATTCATTGGCGTTGAGTTTTGGGGCGGCGGTATTCGCCTGTGTTCTTGTAGGACTTCTTTTTTGTTTTTTCACTTTGGTGGCTAAAGCCGATCAAATCATTTCTGGAATGGCTATAAATCTTTTTGTGATGGGGCTTATTCCGGTCGTTTGTAAAACTGTATTTGGTTTGTCAGGTCAGACTCCTTCGTTGTCTATGAACGAACGAATCTTGGATCCTTCCATTTTCATCATTCTTGCCCTATTTGCGGTGGCCGGTATTTCCTTATTCTTCTCTAGAACTGTTTTGGGTTTGAGAGTTTGGGCCGCTGGCGAAAATCCTGAGAGTTTGAGAACCCAAGGCGTCAATGTGAATAGGACAAGAATGAAGGCCATTTTACTTGGTGCAGCCATAGCGTCTCTTGGAGGAATTTACTTATCTTTGGGCGCCGGAAGTGGATACACAAGAAATATGAGTGCGGGGCGCGGCTACATTGCTCTAGCTGCTCTAATCTTTGGCCGCTGGAAACCAATGTGGACGATGGCGGGTTGCCTTTTGTTTGGCTTGGCTGATGCCCTTCAAATTATAATACAAACAATTCCGATGATGGAAAATGGCGACCCCTTGCCCACCCAATTTGTTCAAGCACTTCCGTACGTTGTCACTCTAATTTTATTAGCAGGATTTGTAGGAAAAGTACGAGCCCCCAGTGCCATCAACAAAGCCTAGGTGAGACGTCGTTTTTTCGTCGACAATCTTTGCATCGGCCCACTAACTCCATCACATGACGATCTAAAATAAATCCATATTTATTTGCGATTTCTCGTTGAAGAATTTCAATTGTATTATGTTTAAACTCAATAACCATAGAGCAAGAAGAGCAAATCAAGTGATCATGGTGGGCCTTATTCCAAGTGACTTCGTATTTCGTTTGTCCATCATACAACAAACTCTGTTGAATCAGACTGGCCTTTACCAAAACAGGAAGTAAGCGGTAGAGAGTCGCACGAGAACCACTTTTACGTCGAGACTTAATGGCAAAAAGAATATCATCGGCAATAAAATGTCCTTTAAATGAACATATTGTTTCTAGGAGATGAACTCTTTCTTTTGTTAGGCGTAATCCTTCGGCCTTAAGATGTTTGGTGAAATCGCTCAATATGGTCTGCATGCTCCTTGACAAGTACCACTATTGAGACGTAATCTCAATAATATATTTGAGAGGATTAAAATGTTTTCGGCGGTCTTTCAAATTTTATTTATTACACTATCTTTTTCTGTACTGCCCTTGTTGGGGGATAATGAAAAGTCGCCCCGTGCCCTGGTCCATCTTCTGGATTATTTGGCTCGAGATTACGGGGGGGCAGTTTCTGATGATGGGAAGATCATCAATCAAACAGAATATAAAGAGCAGTTAGAGTTTTGCCGTTCTGCCAAAGATATAAATTCGAATTTAGAATTTACAAAAAATAATCGAGAAATTACTTCGAAATTACAAGAACTCAACAATCTCATTTCTCACCGGGCTCCTAGTGAAAAGGTTTCGCGTAGAGCCCAAGAATTAAAAGCACTCATTGTCAAAATCGCAGGTATTGAAGTGGCTCCCTTGAGGTGGCCTAATCTTAAAAACGGTCATAATTTATTTCAAAAAAATTGTGCGACTTGCCATGGAGAAGCGGGCGATGGAAACGGCCCTGCTGCCATTTCACTTAATCCCAAACCCATTAGTTTTTTTAACGATAAAGCTATGGCGGGTTTATCGCCCTTCCACGCATTTAACGCCATTCGTTTGGGCGTACAAGGGACTGCCATGCCGGCCTTTGCGGCATTTACAGATACTGAGATTTGGAATTTGTCTTTTTATGTGTTCTCCATTCGGCATAAGGATGAAAATGTTTCTGACGTTCAAAGTGACCAATATGATCCTAAGAGTTTATTGCAAACAGCTACTTTGTCTGACGAAGAACTACTAAAAAAAATAAGTAAAAAACAGATTGCGTACCTCAGAACCAGGTCAGTAAATGAGGATTTTCAAAACACCCTTCAAATCGCGAGAAATCTTTTAAAAGATGCGGAGTTTGAATATCAAAGAGGGAATCTCAATATAGCAAAACACAAAGCGCTTCTTGCTTATTTAGAAGGAATCGAGCCCATTGAGCCGCGCCTAAAGGCCAGCGATCCATCGGCGAATTCCGAACTAGAACGAAGAATGCTATCGGTGAGAGAAGCCATAGAAGAAAAATCCACTTTGAGCGAACTTACTGCAGCTCTCACATCAGCCAATCTGCAGATCGACTATGCCGATACGTTGATAAACAAAGGGAGCCCTAATCCCCTTCTCACGTTCATTATTGCCTCAGCCATAATTTTGCGTGAGGGCTTTGAAGCCGTACTAATTATTATTGCTCTTTTAGGTGTGATAAAGGCGACGGGTTCCTCAAGAGTTGCCCTGTGGGTTCACGGAGGTTGGCTATTTGCTTTGGGTTGCGGGGTCGTAGCTTGGTTTTTTTCAGGATGGATTATGGCAATCAGCGGTGCTCAACGTGAAATGATGGAGGCCGTCACTTCAATCTTATCTGTATTGGTACTTTTATACATGGGATTTTGGTTACACAGTAAAACTGAAATCGGGCGTTGGCGTTCATTTATAGATGGTCAAATCGCTGCTGCGCTTAAGAAAAGCAATTTGTTTGCATTGAGTCTTATTTCGTTTACTGCCGTTTTTCGGGAAGCTTTTGAGACAGTACTTTTCTTGAGGGCTCTGTGGCTAGAAGGTGGTATGGCGTCTCGGACAGCCATGGCATTCGGCGTCTTTGGTACGCTCGTGTTGATCATTTTTCTGGCGTGGCTTTTACTAAGATTTACAACCCAAATTCCGATTCGAAGACTTTTTGACTACTCATCCTTAGTCATGGCGGTATTAGCGATCATTTTAACTGGAAAAGCCATGCATTCGTTTCAAGAAACGGGAATGCTTAATATTACAAATTCGCCCCTTGCTTTGCGATTGGACTGGATGGGTCTTTATCCAACTCTTGAAACAACTTTATCTCAGGCGACTATTTTAGTTTTGATATTTGTTCTGTGGAATTACGGAAAACGCCCATCTCATTCTAGGGCATAAGTCTAAAATTTATTCTCAATCGGTATTAACAGAGCCAATGAGGTTTTGAGGTAACTTCGGAGGCGGCACGCCGTCGTGGCTATCAGGGGACCCCGAGAGTTGCCATCCATGGCCCCTGATGCCGCCACCTTCGTCACCCCAAAACCTCATTGGCTCATTATCTCGTGATTAATGATGAGATTATTTCATTTTTCTTTTTTTTCTGCCCTGGTAATACATTTTTCGACTCCAGTAGGGTGTACCGATAGTGGGAATTTTAAACGTATATAAAAACCTGTTCAAAAGAAGCCACAATGTGGCTCCAATAAAAATTCCCAATATCCCCCCTCCAAATACATCTAAGGGGTAGTGAACACCAACATAGACTCGGCTATAAGCAATCGCCGTTGCGATCAAAATACCTATCCAATAGAGTCCGGGAATGGCTAATCCTAAAAATGTAGCGGCTGAAAATGAATTGGCGGTA
>JAHFAE010000026.1 GCA_023250675.1 Oligoflexia bacterium
TTTCTTCACAAAGACTTGCCAATGTCGCAGATGCATCTTCATTAATTTCTCCGTCCGTAGAAATCACGTGGTTGATGGCAGAAAGTTGAGATTTAAAGTCAGCAATTCGATTAAATTGTGTAAGCGAAAATGGTTTTTTATTTTCTTTAAATTTTGTTTTTAAAAAACTCGCCAGAGTGAGGAACTGTCTTAAGATCCCAAGTTCCTTTGTATCCAGGACCGCCTGAATGGAGAGTCGATTTAAGATTGGCGAGATACTATCAATAATTTGAAAATCTGGCGAACCACCGCCGCCTAATAATTGTTGAACCTCAATAATACTCTTAGAAGATCTTGTAGCGTCCTGAGCATTTTTAGCCACTCCAGTATTAAGACAGCTATCCCTTGCTCTTTGGGACCTGCCGTGGCTCGAAATTATAGAGAGGATTTGGGGCAAATCAATTTCTTTGTTTTTCACTTAGTACTCTCCCAATAATCAAAACAGCCACAAGTAATCCTAAAAAAATGAATGTCAAGTAAGGCAAAATCTTTGAATACAAAGTTAATTTATTATTATTACTAAAGTAGGGAACTCTCGCTACTCCCGTCCATTCTGTGCCTTGTGGACCTTTTGTAAGAATTTGGCCCCGTAAATCGGCAACCACACTCACTCCCGTATTGGTGGCTCTGATCATGGGGCGTCGAAATTCAATTGTCCTGGCTACACTCATAATCATGTTTTGAAAAGGTTCAAAATCAGGACCATACCAACTATCATTTGCCAAATTGACCATGACTTGGCCACCTTTTTTAATAACCTCGTTTACATAGGACGTATCAATAGATTCATAACAAATAAGTGGGGAGTATAAAGTTTCTCCTAATTTAAATGCTGTTGGGCCATCACCTCGATCAAAATCAGAAATTTCTGGCACGATGGTTTTTAAAAAAGGGATCCACTTTCCGCCAGGTACATACTCTCCGAACGCCAACAAAATATATTTTCGATATGCAGGTTGCACTTCGCCATTTTCATCAATGGCAAACATCGCATTGTAAGTCCGACGCTTTTGGGCAATCGGTGGATCTTCTGAATATGCTCCCGTAATCATGGGCGTATGCAAACCTTTAGCGAAATCAAAGAGTTTAGAGGAGTAAAACTTGTTTTTAAAGTAGCTATCTAAATTGGTGGGGTAAGCTGTTTCAGGCCAAACGATGAGCCCCGGTTTTACGCCAGAAATTGATTCAAAAGCCTTTATTGTAATATCAAAATCTTTTCTCACCACAGGTTCTTGGTAGCCTTGTCCCCGTTCGGCAAAAAATTTATCGTAATTGCCAATATTCGGTTGAACCATTAAGACGTCTACATACCTATCTTCAATACCCGTTTGCCCGAGAAGGTAACGTCCGTAGATTTCTGTTCCAGACAAACCTATAAGAAAAACTAATAAAGGCCGACTCCATTTTGCTTGAGGAAACTTTTCAAAGGCCATGGCAAAACAGGCGTTTGCCAAATTCACCAACAAACTTAATCCAGCAAAACCTCCAAATTCGGCCAATTGAGCGCTGTAAAATTTGCTGTACAAGAGCGGATACCCCATGTTCCACGGAAAAATCATGGGATATATCCATTCAAATGCGGCACTTGCCACGGCTAAACATACGAAAAACCATGGGGCGCTTAGCCGAAATTTCTGATGAAAGGACCAAACTGAAACTCCTGCCAAGGCCACGTTGAGTGAAGAAAAACAACAAAAGGCTATGAGAACAAAGTAGCTGACCGACATGGGCAGATGGCCATACTCGTTGGCCGTGTGGGCCACCCAATTGTAACCGATGATGGTCAATGCGAAATTGGCTACAAAGCCTGCCAAAGCTACTTCTCTTAGGGTTTTCCCGTGAAACCAAAATCGCCACAGCGGAACGAAGCTAAAAAACAATGCCCAGGCCGGAAAAGGGGGATAACTAGTGGCAAATAACACGCCGGATAGTAAAGCTGACCAAAACCAATGAGAAAAAGCCTTTTTCATTGAAAAACCTCTCACTTTTATTTACCACAGATAGGAGAGGAGGAGTAGGTTTGAATCCAGTTCAAGTAAATTGTCCAGAGTGTCAAAAACTATTTGTAGTTCGTGAAGAAGATCTCACCACTGAGCAGCCGAAGTTTCAGTGTACCGGATGCGCGGGCTTATTTACTTTTGAATGGCCTCAGCAGCCGGGTGTCATCAAGATTTTGCCTCGAAAGTTACAGCCTGATTTCAAGCAGGCGCCCTTGCCACCTAAAGCAAAAGCAACACAAACCTGCATCAATTGCAACGCGAAATGTGATGCTGATTATCAAGAGTGCCCGAAGTGTGGAGTCATTTTCGAAAAAGTTAAAAAGATAAGACCTCCTCAACCCATTCAAACAGCCCAAAGTCCCCAAATATTAAGTGCCTGGGAAGACGTCAAAAACAATTACGTTGACGTTAAAAAACACGAGTCTTTTATTCAGCTTTGTCTGGGAAAAGACAATTTGGTCTTTGCCAGTAGCCGCTATAAGGCTGTGCTCTTAGCCAATCCCCACGATGACATTGCCCTTCGTATGCAAAACAGAATTATAGAAATAGCTACTCAAACCTATCTTGGAGCCCATGCTCACAAGGCTCCCGCAAAAAGAAGAGGCCTGTTCACTTACGCATTGAGTTCTTCGGCAGTCCTTATGATTGTAGGTTTAGTTTTTCCTCAAGCAAGATCCCTCATTGCCGTCGGGTGTGCTGTTATAGTTTTTGTGCTTAGCCTTAGGTACTTTGGAAAATAATAGTAACGCCAAATTCAATTAAAATCGAAAAAATGGGCCCGAATTCTGATTGATGTCGGTTTTAGAGCGCTTGCGCCGCTGATCGTTTGTTCATGACCTGGGGGCCCGCCAACGGACGATTAATGGCTTTCATTATGTTGTTAAGGGAAGTGGTTGGGTCGACTTTTTCTGTTCGACTGTCTCGACCTAAGATTCCAGGGGACACCGCAGAAGAGAGAGCGGTTGTGATACCGGTGGCAGGGATAGTGGGCTGAATGGCAAGAGCTGCGTAACTATTGAGCTTACCGCCGCTGCTTGTTTTGTCACGTAAGCCGGGTATTTCATCGGCTGTCTTAATGATCTGCGTTCGAACCTGTTCGAAAGTAAATTCTTTGTTATGGGCAAAAATCAAAGCTGCCACACCGGTAACAAAAGCTGTAGCTTGAGATGTTCCTGTCATTAAACCGTAGTTTGAGTTAGGAAGGGTTGAATAAATACCTTCTCCTGGAGCAGCAATGTGAACAGTTTTAGTTCCGTAATTACTTGTTCGAAGAACTTTAGCAAATGAGTCAATGGCCGTAACCGAGATGATATTCGAAAGAGTATAGTCAGCTGGATAGTAGTGGGCGACGTCGGAATTGCTATGCTCGTTACCTGCAGCAGCTACAAACAAAACTCCTTTTCCTTGAGCAAATCGAATGGCTTCAAATTCATCATCATTGGGTTCGGTACCGCCACCAGAATAATTTATGATTTGGGCGCCCATGAGAGACGCATAACGAATGGCTCGAACCGTATTACGAAGATTGTCATTACCTTTAGATGTGGGATCAAAATATTTCAGGGGCATGAGACTTACTTTAGGGCAAACACCACTGATTCCAATTCCATTTCCACCTACAGCACCTACGATTCCTGCGATATGGGTGCCGTGGCCATGATTATCTACGACCAAAGGCTTTTCGTTTACAAAATCCCAACCGTGTACGTCGTCTATATAACCATTATGGTCATCGTCAATTCCATTAGTGGCTTTGTCTTTTCCGCCTTCATCAAGACCTGACTCGCCATGATTCGTCCAAATGTTTTCTTTTAAATCAGGATGATAAATATCAATTCCTGTATCGATGATGGCCACCACGATATTTCGATCACCCTGAGAGATGCCCCATGCATTACTGACTTTAATATCACTTTGACCTTGGGTGCCCATAAGACCCCAATTTTTTTGAACACTGGGGTCGTTCATTATAACTTTTTGTTCACCTGTGGATTTATCAAGATTAACAATTTGGGGAGTTCCCACACTCGCAAATCGAGAAGCTTCGCCTTCGGTAGCCCCGAAGTATTTGGTCGTAAAATGAATAAAAAGAACCATAAACGCTCCGGTGGATAGGGTTAGTAGTGCTAGTTTGATTCTATCTGTCATGGTCTTCAAATTCCTCTTAGTAAGACAAGGCATCCCGAGTTCTTTTAGAGCAAAAGAAGTGCCGTAGGAATTTGAACTAACTATCTGATATTACATACTATTTACCTAGGAGAAGTGGTTAGTTTTTAAACGAGTGAATACCTTCCAGGCACCATTCTGGGAAGGGGACTGACGAGTTAGAAGATGCCAAACGGGTGTAATTAATAAAGTTTCTCAAGACAAGCTTCACATAGCTGCGGGTTTCTTCGTAGGGAATATCTTCAATAAACTGCAGCGGGTCTCCTCGAAATCGATTGGCGACCCAACTTTGAACTGTATCGGGACTCGCATTGTAAGCGGCAGTAGTTAATACAAACTGACCATTGAATTGATCCCAATAATTTCTCAAGTGAAGAGATCCCAATTCAATATTTAAACCTGGATCAAATAAATTCGACGGTTCTTTATATTCTGAATGAGAGTCCACTGCCAAACTTCGCGCCACACTAGGTAAGAGTTGCAAGAGTCCAAACGCGTGAGCCGGGCTTACAGAAAGTGAATCAAAACTAGATTCTTGGCGCATGATTGCCAAAATAAATTCTGGCCATAATCCGGTTCTAACTACGGATTCGTTAATGATGTCTAAAAACGGAGTCGGAAATAAAAATTCAGGATGTTCTACAAGAATTTTATTTTTTTCGGCAGGCGAGAGCTTGGTCACCCTTGCAAAAATAGCTGCGTAATGACCGGCCTGGGCGTACTTATTAAAAACATCTTCCCACTCTGAAACGGTGAGATCAGGAAGGGGCAACTCTTCATCCAGATAGTTTCTTGCGAGAGAGAATTCTTTTACTGAAATGAGCCATTCAAAAACAAGCATGGATTGTGGTTTTTCAAAAGCGATCTTTCTTGGAATTTTTGAAAATTCTGCAACACCTAAATCAGTTGGCTTTGGTATGGGCCGATTTAACTCTCGGTAACTCAAAAGGGAATAATACCCAAGGGGGTCATCTAAAATAAGTTGCTCAAAAGCGTCGTTGGCTAAATCTTTTTTGCCTTGGCCAGCCAATGATTTTGCAAGCCAAAACATGACTTGGGGTTTTCGGCCAGGTTCTAGATCAAACTCCTTGAGCTTTTGCAATATTGTGATGGCTACATCGTTACGCTTTAATTTTATGTTTAGCCAGGCTTGAAACCAAAGATAATTACTCTGGGTTTGCTGATCGGTAATTTCTCGGGCAGCCTTTGCATATTCTTTGAGTGCACTTTCATAGTGGGTCTGCTCCTCCAATATGCGGGCTCTCACAAAATGAAGCTCATTCAAAGCAAACTTTTTGCCTAACAAAGCTTCCAGAATTTTTAACCTTTCTAAGGCGCTTTCATTTCTATGATTGGTCCATAGGAGTCTTGATACATTAAGACCGCTATTATACAATTTTCGGGAAACGTCGGGAGTACCATTTTGTTTTTTAAACAGAGCCAAATCGAAATACCAAATCTTTTCTGAGACGTCAGAGGCTTCTTTTTTTCTTTGGCTCATTTTTAAAGCTTGCCGCAAATATTCTAACGCTTGCCGAAGTGAAGGCGAGCCTGGTGGAGACTTCTCGACAACTTTTTCAAAAGCAGTGGTAGCCAAATCGGGATCATGTGAACTCAATGCATCGATACCCACAGAGAGCCAATCATTGGGGATAGGCTGAGTTTTTGGTGAAATTTTCCAAAGTTCCGATTGAATTTCTTTAACTCGTTCTTCGCTTAAGTTTTTTGAGTTGATAAGGATTTTTTCTAACAAAGAAATTTTATTTTTTTTAGAGTGGCTGTTTCGTTCAGCTTCCATTGTCATAGCAGCAAATTCGTTGGTTTCTAATTTTTGGCCAACGGTGAGAGAAGCCGAGGTCAAGGCGTTTTTAAGCCAGCGCTTTGGTTTTTCATTTGTAACATAATTTTTTACCTTTTCAATATAAGCTCGGGCCGATTCTGCCGAATCAACGCAACTTGCGGCTAACTTCGAATAGGCAATCATGTACAAAGGGAAGGACTTGTCATTTGAAAGTAAAGTGAAAAGCTCACAAGCCTCAGAAGGCGCTACCACGATGAGGGATTGAGCGGTCATATAGTCTGTCCATTGTCGACAACCCTGATCGCTACATTGGGATTTTTGTGCCTTGAGCGCTAGGGTGTAGGCGCGGGGGTCCATCTGACGAGTTAAAGGGGGTATTTCAAACTGCGGGGGCTTTTCAAGTGAACCCGCAGCTATTGATCCGCCAAGGAAAAGTCCCAAGAGAAAAATTATGATTTGAGTTTTTTCACTTCTTGCCAGAGTTTTTCTTTTTCCCATACCGAAAGCGTTTCAATTTTAAGATTTCGCGATTTTGCAAGTTCCAAGAGTTTTGAAAAACGACTCTCAAATTTTCGGTTAGCAGCTCTTGCGATGGATTCTGCTTCGCCTTTAAGATGTCGCGCCAACTGAGCAAGTACAAAAAAAACGTCCCCCAGTTCTTCTAGTGTATGCTCTTTGTTTCCAGATGCGAAGGCCTGTTTCAACTCGCCAAATTCTTCTTCAACTTTATTCAAGACTTCTTGGGGCGAGGCCCAGTCAAATTTTAGATTCTTAGTTTTATCCCCGATTTTTTGAGACCGCTGAAGGGCCGGAAGGGTTTTGGGAATCCCTAAAGGATTGTCGACATTCACTAAAATTTTTTTTGCCTTTTCTTTACCCTTAATTTCATTCCAGTTCTTTAGGACCTCATCAGCGGTTTCGGCGATTTGATCTCCGAAAACATGAGGATGACGATGGACGAGCTTTTCGCAAATTCTTTGAATTACATCACCAAGATCAAATTTTCCGTCTCTTTTAGTCAGGCAAGTGTGAAATACGACTTGAAGAAGAAGATCCCCCAACTCTTCTTTAGTGCCGTCTAGGTCGCCTCGCTCGATTGCTTCGGCGAGTTCGTGGGCCTCCTCTATGGCAAATGGAGTCAAAGACTTCGGTGTTTGCTCTCGGTCCCAAGGGCATCCACCCGGCGCCAAAAGTCTTTCCATGATCTCAATTAGGTCTTTTAGATTTCGTCTTGGTCCAGTCATCTTTAACCCTTCGTGATAAATAAGCTAAATCACTGTTTGTTGCGCCGCATTTAATTTCAAATCTGGCTTTTGTTTTGCCATAAAATGCCGAAATTTTATACAGGTGCAACTATGAATCTCAAACCCTTGAGGCCTGATCAACAACAAAAGCATCCGACGCGGTGGAGCTATCAACAAAATTCTCGAGATTTTGTGGGTTGGGTCAATAAGTTAGGTATTGAAAGAACACCTATTGGCCGGGTGGCCAGTTATCTTGACTCCAAATTTCACATTCGTCGCATCGGAATTCTCTTTATTTTTTCTATGGCCCTGAGTTTTTTTATTTCTTGGGATTTTGAGGTTACCTATACAGGGTACAAAGAAGGAGACCTCGTCACCCAAGACATTCGAAGTCCCATTGCTTTTGAAGTCACAGATCTTGACCAGACCAATAGAAAATATATAGAAGCAGAAGACGCGTTGCCTCCCATCTATGATTTTGATGTGGGTCTTTATGATCAAATGGTCAACAAAGTCCATCTCGCGTTTAAAAACATGCGAACCATGATGATTCAATCGGGAGATACAGATTCTGGAAAAGAATTTTTGAGTCGCCAAATCGATTTTGAAGCCGATCTTGGCGGTATTCGCATTGCCAAAGAAAGTTTTTTATGGCTCGTCAAAAGCAAATTTAAATCCTCCATTGAATACGCTCTGACTAATAATCTGTTGAGATGGGGAGGACAAAAGATAGTTGAAGATTTAGGAGTTGTGCGCCAAGGTGGAAAAAAGAATCGAATTATCGTCAATGTTTTAGAGCGAGGTTACAAAGGTGAAGAGTTTTTGTTTGAGACAGGCACCCTTCTGGACACCACAGCAGTCAGGCGACAGATTCAACATCGTGCTGTGGCTCTGGGCGGATTTAATGCTGCTGACGTGGAGCAAATTAAAGATCTCATCCAAACACTTGTTGTTCCAAATTTAAGTCTTAACAAACAAGAAACTGAATCAAGAAAACAACGGGCTAGGGAATCTATTTCACCTGTGACAGTTGCGGTAAAAAAGAGCCAAACCATTATTAGGCAAGGCGCTCCTCTTCAAAAAATCAATGTATTAGAACTTGATGAACTAACTCGTCTGCAAGCGGCAAGTCACCAAGATTTTGTTTCATTGGTAACGGCATTATTTTTTGTAGTGTTGCTCCTTTGCTACGTCAGTTATATCACCCGTTTTATGTCTCGGGTCTATATAACTCAAAAAGACGCATTGGCCATGGGGGCTATACTTATATTTGTAACGGCCATTGCAAAACTAGTTATTTTTCTAACCAACTCGGCATTTGTAGATCGATACCCGTCAGTTCCTCCTTCATTTTATTCTTACCTAGTTCCGGTAAGTTCTGGGGCCATGATGGCGGGGTTATTGATTCCTTTTGGCGAGGTCGTCTGGTTGTTTTCTATCTTTATGGCCATTGTGGCTGGCCTTCTTTTAGATCGAGATTTTACCTTTGTCGTTGTCACTTTTACTTCGGGAATTGTGGCTGCCCGGGGTGTTTACGGATGTAAAAAAAGAGAAGATCTTTATTGGGCCGGAATAAGAACGGGGCTCGTAAATGCTATTTTGATTTTTTGCGCCACATTGATGAGTCATCCTCAATCAGATGCATTGAAAAATGAGTTGGTCTGGAACACCCCCGCAGGCTTTTTAAGCGGATTGCTTGCAAGTTTCGTGGCTCTCACTTTGATTCCCCTCTGCGAATCATTATTTGGATACACAACAGACGTTAAGTTACTAGAACTTACGAATCTCAACCATCCGCTACTCAGAGACCTTATCGTCAGGGCACCAGGCACTTATCACCATAGCCTTATTGTGGGGAGCATGTGTGAAGCGGCCGCAGAAGGAATTGGGGCAAATCCATTGCTGGCCAAGGTCTGCGCCTACTATCACGATATCGGCAAAACTAATTATGCCAGTTACTTCATTGAGAATCAGAGACCAGGAGAAAATCGTCACGACCAAATTAATCCTGGAATGAGCAAAACCATACTAGTTGCCCATGTAAAAGACGGCGTAGAACTCGCCCGAAAATACAAATTGGGTAAACCCATAGTCGATGTTATCGAGCAACATCACGGGACCACCTTGATAAGCTTTTTTTATCACAAAGCAAAAGAAGGCGAAGATTCAGAAATGCACCAGGTGACAGAAGATGAGTATCGGTATCCTGGTCCTAAACCATTGTTTCGTGAAGCGGCCCTTTGTATGCTTGCAGATAGTATTGAGGCCGCCGCAAGATCCCTAGACGAACCAACGCCTGCTCGATTACAAAGTATAGTGCACAATATTGTTCAAAAGAAATTCTTGGACGGCCAACTCAATGATTGCAATATTACACTGCAAGATTTAACAGTTATCGAAGAGGAGTTTAATCGTGTGTTGTTAGGCATCTATCACCAAAGAATTGACTACCCGACGGGTGGAAAGCATTCCTCCTCCAAACGTCCACACCCAACAGCTTTATAAGCCGTGTCAAAATTCATTTCAAAACCTCATGTCGAATTATTAAATTTTACGAAATCCAGAGTAAATAAGGCCCATGTCTTAGATTTGTCTGGAAAACTCCTGACCTATTTTAGACGAAACAAGGGTCTTCGAAAGAAACTTAAATGTTCTGAAATCGCTTTGACGGTAGTGATTATCGGTAGAAATAAAGCCAAAGAACTCAATAAAAAATTTCGCAAAAAAGACTTTGCCACCGATGTCTTAAGCTTTGAGCAAAAGGGCTCCAGAATGGGTTTGGGAGAATTGGTGTTGTGTGATTCAGTAGTTCGTCGACAAGCTGTGGAACATAAGCTTTCATTTACTCAAGAAATGGATTATCTATTGATTCATGGCTTCTTACACCTTTTGGGGTACGACCATGAGAAGAGTCGCAGAGCGGAATTAATCATGATGCGACTTCAAGAGAAGCTATTTAGAAGATGGAGGGTTTAGATCCGTGTCACTTTCAATTCTTGCTTCAGATGTAAGAGCCCAGCTTGACAAGCTAAATTCAAGAACAGCCGAACTTCGGAGCTATCTTTGACGTTGAAAAAAAACGTTCTCGCCTAACCGAAATTGCTCAACTTACTGAAAAACCAGAAGTTTGGAATAACCAAAAGGAGATGCAAAAACTCCAAAAGGAGAAAAGTGTCTTAACCAAAGCGGTCTCAGAGTTTGACCAATTAGCTTCTCTTATCGACGACTCACTGGTGCTTTTGGATCTTGCCTTAGAAAGTTCTGACGAAAGCAGTTTTTCAGAAGTGCAACAAAATCTAGCTTCGGCAACAAAACTCTTTGAAGTCTTAGAGCTCCAAAAAATGCTAGGGGGTGAGGCCGATTGTAACGGGTCTTACCTTTCTATCAATGCAGGGGCCGGCGGGACTGAAGCATGCGATTGGGCCGGCATGCTCATGCGCATGTACACAAGATGGGGCGAACAACACGAGTATGTGGTTGAGCTTTTAGATATGACGCCGGGGGAAGGAGCGGGAATTAAGTCTTGCACTATGAGTTTTGAAGGGCAATATGCTTTCGGGTATCTCAAAGCAGAAAATGGCGTGCATCGCCTAGTGAGAATTAGCCCTTTTGATTCAAATGCCCGCCGACATACAAGTTTTGCCTCGGTCTTTGCTTATCCTGAAGTTGAAGACGATGTAGAAATCGAAATTAAAGATGTGGATCTCAAAATTGATACCTTTAGAGCCGGCGGAGCCGGCGGCCAGCATGTTAACAAGACCGAATCGGCTGTTCGAATCACCCATATGCCCACGGGGATTATCGTTCAATGTCAAAACCAGCGAAGTCAGCACGCCAATCGTGAAAAAGCGCTAAAGATGTTGCGGGCTCGAATGTATGAAAAGATGGTGGAAGACAAGAATAAAGAACGAGACAAAATGAATTCTTCAAAAAAAGCTATCGAGTGGGGTTCTCAAATCAGAAGTTACGTTATGCAACCCTATCAAATGGTGAAGGACCATCGAACAAGTTGTGAGACGAGCAATGTTAATGGGGTTATGGATGGGGCCATCGATGATTTTATATATTCTTATTTAAGGTCAGACAAGAATGTTTGAACTCTGGGTAGTTTGGCGATACCTCACAATCAAGCGTGGGCAATTTTTTAATTTAGTCACGATTTTATCTATTGTCGGAATGGCTCTTGGGGTAGGTACGCTTGTCGTCGTTATGGCCGTCATCAGCGGTTTCGAATCTACTTTACAAAAATCTGTGGTCGACGTTTCAGGTCATATTTTGATTCTTAAGCGGGGTGAGGCTTTAGACCCCATGGATGTATTTGAACCAAGACTTAGAAAACTTGTGCCTAATATAGACACTCTTGCACCATTTGTTCATGTGGAGGGCCTATTAGCCAACAACGGAAAAATGAGCGGTGTTGTCGTTGAAGGATTTGAACCCGATCAAGTCGACAAGACTCTAAATTTTAAAAATCGTATAGTCAGCGGAGTTTACGATTTGGGGACGGGCCAAGAAAAGTTTCCTCCCCTCATCGTGGGGCGCGGTTTAGCCGATAAATTAGGTATTTCTGTGGGTCAAGAAGTGGCTGTCGTCCTACCTAAAAACAGCCCGACTACTAAGCTTGTTGGTTTTACGACAAGACTTAAGAAATTTAGAGTTTCAGGAATTGTTGATCTTGGAATGTATGAATACGACACTCGTTTTCTTATTACTTCAGCCAAGGCCGCTCAAGATTTAAGTGGAATCGGACCCGTATTTACAGGGTTACGAGTCAAGTTAACGAACGCAAAACTTGCTCCCGAAGCGAGTTTCAAATTGTCAATGGATTTGGGTATTAATTATTTTGTTCGAGATTGGCTAGAATCTAATCATAATTTATTTGAAGCCATTAAATTAGAGAAAGTAGTTATATTTGTCGTTCTCTTATTTATGACTGTGGCGGCCTGTTTCAATATTGCCAGTACAAGTTTTATCTCAGTTTTGAGACGATACGGTGATATCAGCGTTTTTAAAACTATGGGTTCGAGTTACTATCGATTAGTTCGATTTTTTAGTCTGCAAGGAATGGTCATTGGAATTTTGGGCTCCATTCTTGGTTTGATAATGGGACTTAGTCTCTGTTTTCTTATCGCTAAAACCGATTTTGTTTATGTACCGGCAGAAATTTATCACTTAAGAAGCTTGCCCGTAGAAGTGAGGTGGAAGGATATTGTAGTCATCTTAGTTGCTTCTTGTTTACTTTGCTTTTTATCTACTCTGGCGCCCGCAAGAAAAGGGGCGAGACTTGATGTTATAGAGGGATTGAGACGATGAATACTCCTTTGATTTCTGTGCGCGGAATTAGAAAAGCATTTGTTTCTGAATCATTAGAAGATGGTGTCGAAGTCAAGATCGACGTTCTCAAGGGCCTAGATCTTGATATTTTTGCTGGCGATGCGCTTTGTATTATGGGAAGCAGCGGAGCAGGTAAATCGACCCTTTTACATTTACTTGGCGCGCTAGATCGACCGACATTGGGATCTGTAAGATTTCAAAATCAAGATTTAACAAGACTCACCGATGATCAGCTCAGTAGCTTAAGAAATAAGTCTATGAGTTTCGTTTTTCAATTTCACCATCTTCTATCTGAGTTTACGGCACTTGAAAATGTGATGATGCCTTCTCTTATTGGCAATCAGAGTTTTTCGCAAAGTAAGCGTGTGGCTGAAAGCATTTTGAATGACCTGGGTCTTACCCATCGGCTCCATCATCGTCCTTCAGCTTTGAGTGGAGGCGAACAACAGCGTGTCGCTATCGCCAGGGCCCTTGTAGTTAATCCCCAAATTATTTTTGCCGACGAACCTACAGGTAATTTGGATCGAACCAATGGTCTTCAGGTTCAACAGCTCTTATTCGACCTTCATAAAAAAAGAGGTCTAACCCTTGTCACTGTCACCCACGACCAAGAGTTTGCGCGACGCTTCCCCAAGGTGAAAATACTAAGAGACGGCCTTTGGGCATAACCCCCGGAAATTACATCTATCTTTGACAAATTCTGGGATAGCTGTTAGCATGGGCTCGCATTTTTTAACCATTTGAAATTACTGGGGTTTTAACAGCTTTGAAAGATCTTCAAAGATACATTTTAGGCTGCGCTCTTGTCTTGCCTTTTGTTGCTTGGGCGGCACCCAAAAAATCGGTACATAAAGACACGCCGCAAAAGGCTGTCATGGCCCAGGGCATAGTTTCAAAAATTTCAATTTCTGGTACGAAGAAAATTGAGTCAGATGCCATTCGTGCAAAGCTGAAATCTAAGGTTGGAGAACCCGTCTCAGCAGAAAATCTAAGAGACGACGTCCAAAGCATTTTTGACATGGGATACTTTTATAATATTCAAGTTAACCAGGAGCAAGTAGGCGGAGCTTTAGAACTCACCTACAGGGTTACTGAAAAGCCTTCCATTGTAGAAATTGTGTACAAGGGCAATGACCGAGTTGAAAAAGATGACCTTCAAGAAGCCAGCGGCATTAAGCAATATACAATTTTAGACCAAAACAAATTGCGAGAAGCTGTGGATAAGATGTCTAAGGTCTACGAAGACAAAGGTTTCTTTTTAGCTCGAATTCAAACAAAAGTTGAAGATGTAAAGCCAGGAGAAGAAGTAAAAGTTACTTTTGATGTTAAAGAGAATGACAAAGTTAAAGTAAAAAAAATCACATTCCTCGGTAATCGTGCTCTTCCTGATTCAAAACTAAAAGCCGCTATGCAGGTTCAAGAAGGGGGATTTTTTAGTTGGCTCACTTCTTCTGGAGGTTACAAGCAAGAAACGTTTGATCGAGATGTGAGTGTCTTAAACTACCTCTATTTTAACGAAGGGTATGTTCAAGTTAAAATTGATCGCCCGCAAGTTTACGTGACTCCAGACAAACGAAGCATTTACATCACCATTCGAATTGAAGAAGGAGAGCAATTTAGTGTGGGTAAGGTGGATTTTGCCGGTGATTTACTCTTCTCAAAAGATGAACTTTTTGAGGCCACTGAGATTCAAAAATCTGGAATTTTTGTATATGAAACTCTTCAAAAAGATCTAAAAGCAATGCAATTTAAATATGGCGACTTGGGCTATGCCTTCGCCAATATCATTCCAAGAACTTCTATTCGTGAAAAAGAGCGCCTTGTCGATATAACCTTTGAGATTGAAAAAGGCCAAAAAGTTTACTTTGGTACTATTACGGTGACAGGAAACTCAAAAACACGGGACAAAGTGGTTCGTCGAGAACTAAAAATTAAAGAAGGTGAGCTCTATAATGAAACTCGCAAACGAAAATCAGAAGAAAACGTTAAACGACTAGGATTTTTCAGTGATGTTATTTTTAATGCCTCCACACCCCCTGATAGTCCAACAACACTTAATCTAGACATTCAGGTAAAAGAAAGAAGCACTGGCACTATTCAAGTGGGCGCAGGGTATAGCACGGTGGGAGGGTTTTTATTTCAAGGCCAGATCAGCCAAACAAATTTATTTGGTAAAGGACAAAGCCTTGCACTTTCCATCAATGTCAATTCCGTAGCGTCTACTTACAACTTGGGCTTCACTGAACCGTACTTTAATGACACTCTATGGTCGGTGGGTTTTGATGCTTATCGAACCGACCGAATTCTTTCCTACTACGAAGAAATAAAGGGTGGGGGAGATGTGCGGTTTGGCCATCCTCTTGCTGAGTATTTAAACGGCTATCTCACCTATAAACTCGAAGGTACAGAAGTTCACGAAAATCCCTATACAGATCAAACCATTTATCCCGCAGAAGCCGTGAGCGGAATCACAAGTTCGGTAACAGGTTCTATAGTCTATGACAAACGAAATGATCGTTGGACTCCGACCGATGGTTTGTATGGCAGTGCGGCTGTTGAACAAGCGGGAATCGGCGGCACAAAAATATTTACGAAGGCTTTGGCCAATGCACGGGCCTACAAAGAAATTTTTTGGCATCTAATTTTTAGAAGTAATATTAACTACGGTTTAATTGCGACGCCACCTGATCGAGCTGTTCCGTTTAATGAATTGTTTCTCCTTGGCGGCGCCAATAGTTTGAGAGGATTTAGTTGGTTTACAGTAGGTAAACGAAAAACAGCGACGTGTTGTGACGTAAATCCTGGGGGCCCACAATTTCCTCCGGTGGGGTATGCAAAAGGTAGAGAAAGACTTGTCCCCTACGGCGGTAGTCAAGAGCTATTTTACCAGGGGGAGATTGAATTTCCGTTAGTCTCAGAAGCTCAAATCAAGGGTGTTTTATTCTATGATATTGGTGCTGCCGATGATGCCATCATCTTAAGTCAAATGAGGCAGGACATTGGTTTTGGTTTCAGGTGGTTTTCACCCATTGGACCATTGCGCTTTGAATGGGGGTTTCCGCTTGATCGTAAAACAGAATATGGAGAGAATTTTAGTAACTTTGAATTCAGTATTGGATCACCGTTTTAAAAAGGAGAAGGTAAAATGTTAAAAATGATTTTGGGAGTTCTTTTTGTTTCTGCAGTGGCCAGAGCAGACATTCCGTCCACAAAAATTGGATATGTTGACATGCAAAAAGCTATTCAAGCTACTGAAACTGGCAAAAAAGCTAAGAAGGATTTAGAGAAGGAATTTAACGACAAGAAAAAAGAATTAACAGAAAAAGAAAAAGACCTCAAAAAAATGAGTGAGGATCTTGAAAAGAAAAGCATGGTTTTAAGTGACGAAGTCAGACAGAAAAAACAAATGGAATTCCAAGAAGAGATGATGCGCTACCGCGAGCTCGTCGGTAAAAGTCAAATGGCCATCCAAGAGCGGGAGCGATCTTTAACCCAGCCTATCTTAGAAAAACTTCGTAGCATCATCGGCGGAATAGGTGAAAAAGAAGGTTACACCGTCATTTTGGAGAAGGCAGAAAACTCAGTTCTCTGGGCACCCAAAACTATCGACCTCACCGATCGCATCGTAGCGGAATTTAACAAAAAGTAAGGCGAGTGAGTTGAAGTGGGAAAAATACCGATGGTGAGAGTGGGGCCTAGGTTTGGTTTATTAATTCGGTCCTTTTTGAAAGTCTGCCTGAAATTTACGGGCGGCTTGTCAACTAAAAGAAAAACCGGGAGAAAATCGTGAGCGAGAATGAAGTACTCCATACCGAACAAATAATGAAAATTTTGGCCCACCGATTTCCATTCTTACTGATAGACAGAGTTATCAGGCTCGATCCAGAGCCCGGTGGTTCATGGGTGGGACGAAAAGCCATAGCCATTAAGAATGTCACTATAAACGAACCATTTTTTACAGGTCACTTTCCACATAAACCAATTATGCCCGGGGTTCTCATCATAGAATCACTGGCCCAAACTGCTGCCGTGGTAGGGTACAGGCCCTTCACGCCAGGGGGGCACGTTGATGTCATGATCGCTTCTATTAACAAAGCCAGATTCAGAAAGCCGGTTGTACCTGGAGATCAACTAAAATTATCTTTAGAAATACTCAAAGATCGCGGAAATATGTTTTCGTTTCATGGAGAAGCCCATGTGGACGACCAATTGGTGGCAGAAGCCGATCTTTTGGCTCTTTCGATGCCACAGAAAGTGTAGTTTTTTATGATTCATCCTACCAGTGTGATTTCGCCAAATGCCAAGATCGGTAAAGATGTCTATATTGGCCCCTTTTGCCGAATTCATGACAACGTGACCATCGGCGATGGTACCATGTTAGACAGCCATGTGGTGATTGGGTCTGTGGCAGGTGAAGTGCATATTGGCAAAAGTAACAAGTTTTATGGTTTTTGTCTCGTGGGTGGGCCACCTCAAGATTTAAAATACAAGGGTGAACGTACAAAACTAGTAATGGGCGATGGAAACACCATTCGAGAGTGTGTGACGATTAGTATTGGGACTGTCACCGGTCATGGCGAAACAAGTATCGGCGATGGAAACCTTTTGATGGCCTATTGTCATGTTGGTCATGATGACCGCATCGGAAACAACAACGTCTTGGCTAACCAAGTTCAGTTGGCCGGTCACGTGACTATTGAAGATAGAGTAACTTTGGGAGCACTTTGTGCTGTAAATCAATTTGTTAAGATTGGTAAACATGCATTTTTGGCCGGGGCCTCCATGATAAATAAAGATGTTCTGCCCTACTCCATTGCTCAAGGCAATTATGCCACAGTGAGAGCAACCAATAAGATTGGTCTTGAGCGTTCGGGTTTTAGTGAAAATGCAATTTTAAATATAAATCGGGCTGTTCGCATTTTGACAAAAGGTGGATCTACTATCGATGAGTCGCTATCTCGCATAGGTGATGAATGCGACAAGATTCCAGAAATTGAATATCTTGTTTCGTTTATTAAATCTAGCGATCGAGGAATCGGACTGTGACCGGTGGAACTGAAAAGCTAAGAGCAGCTGTAGTCGGGGTTGGGTACCTGGGTCGATTTCATGCACAAAAATATAAAATGATTCCTGAAGTTGATTTGGTAGGAGTTTGCGATTCGAAACCTGATCGAGCCGAGGAGATCGCGAAGGAACTCTCTGTTCAAGCCATTCCTACTTACAAGAATTTGGTAGGAAAAGTCGATATAGTGACTATTTCGGCTAGTACGGTTAATCATTTTGAGATTGCAAAATTTTTGCTTCAAAACAGCATAAATGTTTTTATTGAAAAACCTATTACTGTAAAATCTCAAGAAGCAAAAGAGTTATGCGAGATTGCAAATTACAAAGGTCTTAAAATTCAAGTTGGTCATGTCGAACGATTTAATCCGGCCATGATCTCTGCGCAAAAAGTTTTGAATAACCCCCTTTTTATCGAAGTTCATCGTTTGGCACCCTTTACGCCGAGAGGGGCCGACGTGGATGTAGTTTTAGATCTCATGATTCATGATTTAGATGTGGTATTGGCTCTTGTCAGATCGCCTGTGAAAAACGTTTCTGCAGTGGGGGTTCCCGTTTTAACAAAACTGGTGGACATTGCTAATGCTCGCCTTGAGTTTGAGTCGGGTACCATAGTCAATGTGACGGCAAGTCGGGTTTCTCAAACAACGACTAGAAAATTCAGAGTTTTCGAAAGGGACAAATACCTTTCTATAGATTTTGGTTTAGGAAGCGTTGATCTTTTGACAAAGACGGGCGAGTGGTCTGGCGGAATTCCGCCGCTTAATCATGAATCGTGGAGCCTTGAAAAAGGTGATGCCCTTTTGGCCGAAACGCGATCGTTTGTTGAATGTGTAGACCAAAACAAGAAGCCCATAGTGAGCGGTGAAGATGGGTTGGCGGCCCTTCAATTGGCAGAAAAAATCTTAGAGAATATAAGTGCAAGATTTGCCCAAGGCTGATGTCCTTATCGTTGCAGCTGAAGCTTCCAGCGAACTTTATGCTTCACGAATACTCGAAGAGGTTAAAAGCCGTGGCTTAAGTCTAAATTTCTTTGGAATTGGCAGCCAAAGAATGGAGGATTTAGGTTGTGAAATAATTGAAAAATCTGAAAACATGGCTGTGGTCGGTTTTTGGGAAGTGCTCGCCCATTGGAAGACCATTGTTAGGGCGTTTAAAGGATTGGTACGAATGGCCGACAAAAGAAAACCTTCGATGGCACTTTTGCTGGACTATCCTGATTTTAATTTAAGACTAGCCAAAAAGTTAAAACATAGGTCAGTTCCAGTGATCTATTATATTAGCCCTCAAATTTGGGCTTGGCGGCAATCTCGTGTTCACTTAATCAAAAAAATAGTTTCGAAAATGCTTGTAGTTTTTCCGTTTGAAAAAGAATTCTATGAAAAATTTCGAATGCCCGTCAAGTTTGTTGGCCACCCTTTGCTTGATGAAGTAAAAAAAACTTCATTAGACGCTGACAAAAGGCAACAGGTGCGTCAAAAACTGGGAATTGCAAAAGATGATTTTCTAGTGGCTTTACTTCCGGGAAGTCGCCATTCAGAGCTCAAATATAATTTTCGAACCCAAATTCAAACGGCATTGTCGATAAACGCCCAAAGACCAAAAACACAGTTTTTAATTTTGGTTGCTCCTACTCTAAATGTTTCTGATATTAAAAAATTGATACCGCTGAATTTCACGCTACCACTTCGAGTTGTGAAAGATGATCCATTGAGAATATTGCAAGCCAGCGATGTGGCCCTCGTTGCAAGTGGAACGGCGACATTAGTAACCGGTCTTGCTGAAACGCCGATGGTCATTATGTATAAAATGAATATTCTCACAGGGTTCTTGGCAAAATTTTTGGTTAAGGGGCCAAAATTCTTTGGTATGGCCAATCTCATAATGAACGAAAAAGTGGCCCCCGAGTTTTTTCAAAAACAAGCCAATCCCGTCCAAATTTCAAATGAAATGATAAGGTATATTGATGATGAACCATATAGAGAAGCGACGAAAGCTAAACTGAGGCTTCTCAAAGAAAAATTGGGTGGACCGGGCGCCACAAAACTTGTTGTTGATTCGATGATTGAAATTATGAATCAAAAAAAGGTATTGAAGTGAGAGCAATTCTTTCTCCTTTGGGTTGGATTTATGGCTCTGTAAGTACGCTCAGGCGTCGACTCTATGATGCGAATAAATTCGAAACCGTTCGCCTTTCAAAGCCAGTTATCAGCGTAGGTAACCTCACCGTGGGAGGAACTGGAAAAACCCCCCTCGTTGATTTTTTGCTGACTAGCTTTGAAGAAAAAGGCATTGAGTCTTGCGTTTTGACTCGCGGTTATGGCCGAAAATCCCAAAAATCTCTGGTGGTAGAAAAATGCCACGTCGTAGACGACGTGGGCGACGAGCCTCTTTGGTTGTTCCATCGACACCCCAAAACAAAAATATTAGTTAGTCAAATTCGGGCTTTGGCAGCACGAGAAATCGATAATGTTGAGGTTTTTATTTTAGACGATGGTTTTCAACATTATCAATTGAAAAGAGATTTTGAAATTGTCTTGTTAGATGCCACTAGGCCTCTTTGGCACTACGAGATACTTCCGCGAGGTTACGGAAGAGAAAATTTTAGCGCATTGGGAAGGGCCGATCTCATTATCTTGACCAAATCCAATATAGTCCCAGAGAACATAATTAATAACTTAAAAGACAGAATATCTAAAGTGACTGACAGTCAGGTCATTTTATCTCACCTCCTTTTTGATCGGGCCGAGGATTTCGGTGGAAAAAATATCAATATAGAAGGAAAAAAAATATATTGTCTATCAGGCATCGGGAATCCACAGAGTTTTGAAAATGTGATTATCGATGGACGGGGAATTGTAGCAGGTCATCGAGTATTCCCCGATCATGCCCATTACACAAAAGCACGTATCAAAAGCGCTATTGAAGAATTCAAGAATTCACGAGCTGATTTCTTGCTTATGACTGAAAAAGATGCCGTTAAATGGCGTAGCAATAATTTTATGACCAGCGATAATTTTGGCTACGTGGTCGCCAGATTAAAGTTTAGTCCTCAACTTCCGAGTATCTATGATTTGGCTCTTAACAATTTTAATTAAAGGGGTGTCCTGGGTTGTAACGCGTTCACCCAGAACAATGCAAACCACTATTGGTGCATTTTTAGGACTCATTTGGTTCTATGTGGTACCTATACGTCGAGGAGTTGCCGAAGAAAATATCGCCAAAGCCTTTCCCCATTGGCCCAAAACGCGAGTGAGAGAGACGGCCAAAAAAACTTTATTCAATATGGTCGAGGTTTTATAGAGTTTTTGATTCTCCCCAATTTTAGTGAAGCAGTTTTCAATAAGCTGTTTAAGGTCGAAAACTTTGAAATTTATAAGAGTGCCATAGAACAAAAGAAGGGGGCTTTTCTCTTGACCCTTCATATTGGGAGTTGGGAGCTCATGAGCGCCACAAGTGAACATTTGAAGATTCCCTTTCATGTTATTACAAAGAAATTTAAAACCAAGTGGCTAAACAAGATTTGGGTTCAGTTGCGATTGAATCGAGGCATTAAATTAATCGAAGAAGAAAAATCTACTTTTCAAATTCTTAAAGCAATTAGAAAAGGAGAAGTCATCGGCTTTATATTAGACCAATTTATGGGACCACCGGTTGGTAGGAGAACTAAATTTTTTGGTTACGAAACTGGGACTGCTGCATCACTTGCTTTGTTTGCCGATCGAACCCGGGCACCGGTAATTCCTGTATACAATATTCGAGATCCAAATGGCCAAATAAGAATTGTCTTTGAAAGTGAAATTCCATTTATGGAACAGGGCAGCACAGAGAAAAATATTTCTTTTATGACCCAGATTTATACCAGTAAGATTGAAGAAATTGTGAAACAATACCCAGATCAATGGCTTTGGATTCATCGACGATGGAAACCTTTTAGAGAATGACAATACCGTCTCGGCATTGCTTTATTCGACTGTGTTTTACCATCGCATTTGTTGCTGAACTTATTTCTTGTGCGGCGAGAGCCCCTAAGTTGGATTATCCGGTGACTATTGGACCCATTAAAGAATTTGATGAAAAGGTTAATATAAAACCTATCGAACCTTCCCCTGGTGGGGCTTCAGGCGAAGTCAAAGACAATGTTATTGAAACTAAAAAGTCTGAGGAGTTGGCGGTCCTTCCTCCCAAACTTGGATTAGAACCCACTGTAAAAATTGAAATGAAAGGAAAGGGAAAAAAGAAAAAAGGCACAAATCAAATTGTGCAAGAACCCGATCCTAAAGCAACTCCTGAACCACGACTTCCTGAAATTGAAGATTCTGAAAATTTTAATGGGAGAAGACCCATAGCCGATCCTTTTCGGGAAGGTGAAAAAGTAACGTTAATGATGACGTACTTTGGGGTATCTGCCGGAGATGCAACGCTTGAAGTTCACCCTTTTGTCGAAGTTAACGGGAGAAAAGCATACCACTTTTATTCAAAGCTCACCAGCTCATCGGTCTTCAGTATGTTTTATAAAGTGGACGATTTTTGCGAAAGCTATATGGACTACGAGCAGTTAGTACCGCTGACCTTTACATTGTCTGCCGTTGAAACAAAGCAACTTCGGGAGGTCCGACAGTTTTTTGATTGGAAGAAAAAAAAGGCTGATTACTGGGAAAAAAGAGTCACCAAAGAAAGTGGTGTTGAGGAAAAAAATCAAAGTTGGGATTTGGTTCCCTATTCACAAAATATATACACTGCAGTCCAGTATATTAGAACCTTTGCTCTGAAAGATGATAAGACTTATGTATACCATGTCAGCGACGATGGCCGAGCTTGGGATGTACGTGCCACAGTTGTTCGCCGCGAAATCCTCAAAACCGATTTGGGTAATTTCAAAACAGTAGTTATTAAACCTGAGGTGGCAACGGAAGGAGTTTTGAAACCCATGGGTGAGGTTCTCTTTTGGTATACCGATGACGATCGAAAGTTTCCGGTTAAAGTCGAATCAAAAATCAAGATCGGCAAAGTTATTGGTTATTTGAAAGCCCTTGATCGGGGTACATAATTGCTGGCCGCTCCTCAAAACATTTTAGTGATGCAAACGGCTTTTTTGGGAGACGTTATTCTCAGTATTCCTTTGTTTAAAGCTTTGAGACTTAAATTTCCTGACTGCAAAATCGCCCTTTTGTGTCGAAAGGGTTTTGGAGAAATTTTTGAAAAAGGTAACATTGTAGACTTCGTCATTGAAGTAAATAAAGAAGATCGTCAAAGCATGAAGTCGGCCTTTGAGACGACTCGACTCAAAAATTGGGATTTGATCATTAGTCCCCATCGTAGTTTTCGCACAGCCCTTTGGACTTGGAGGTTGGCTTCAAAATTTTCTGTAGGCTATTCAGATTTTTGGAATTCGTTTGCATTTACTATTCGAATTCCGCGGCCCCATGACCTTCACGATGTATTGCGGCAAATAAGTCTCCTTGAGGGGTTAGACATAAAGGTAAGCGATTTGCCCACTGATGTTTTGAAACTTGATCTTCAACTTCCATTTTCGGGAGAGTTCAGTGACTTAAAAAATGCGGTGGCCCTTGCTCCGGGCAGCCAATGGAACACTAAGCGTTGGACTACCAAAGGCTATTTAGAAGTAGCCGAAGATTTTTTAGCCACTGGTAAGAAAGTCGTGTTGTTTGGCAGTAACAATGAGAAAATACTTTGTGAAGAACTCCAGAATGCCTTATCTGGTAAAGCCATTAATCTCTGTGGTGCTACGACGGTATTCCAATTGGCTCAAGCCTTGAAACAATGTGCTATTCTCGTTTGTAACGACAGCGGAACCATGCATTTGGCGACAGCTGTGGGAGTACCGGTGGTTTCAATTTTTGGCCCGACGGTTCGGTCTCAGGGTTATATACCTTGGTCTAAAAAATCGAAGATTGTAGAGGTTACTTTACCCTGTAGACCTTGTGGTGCCCACGGCCACCAAAGTTGTCCCATTGGCACTCACGACTGTATGAAAAAAGTTTCATCTCAAATGGTTTTAGAAGCGGCAAGTGGGTTTCTCCGGTGAAAGTTGCATTTGACGCCTCTTCTGCGGCCTTTAGACTCAAAACTGGAACGGGTGTTTACACCCAAGAACTTATAAAGGCATATCAAGAAGAATTTCCTGACGATCAGGTAATTCATACATACCGCCTTTCACGTCGCATAAGGGGACTGCCTTATCTCTTGCCGCTCACTTCAAATTCGCGACGGCAAACAATTATTGGGTCATTCACGGGGTTTCGTCGTCGAAGCTACGATATTTTTCATGGCCTTAACTCAAGACTTCCCGATCTTCGAAATGTACCAATGGTCTCGACAGTTCACGATTTGTTTTCTATTTCAGGCCTGTTTTCGAGTCAAAAATTTCGCAATGACCAGTCCTCAAAGTTGCTCCAAATGATTTCTCGAAGTTCTCACATTATTGTTCCGGCCACGTTTACGAAAAGTCAAATTATCGAAAATCTTGGAATCTCTGGAGACAAGATTACGGTGGTAAGTGAAGGAGTTCGCGATCCTTTTTTAAAGGAAAAAAATAGAGAAGAAAGTCGAAAAAAACTGGAATCTCGGTATGGATTGACGAGGCCGTTTCTACTTTTTGTGGGGACTCTGGAAAAACGAAAAAACATTGTCGGCCTTATTAAGGCCTACATAGTTTTGAGTCAAACCCAGAGGCCCCTTCCAGACTTGGTCTTAGTCGGAGGCAAAGGATTTCAATTTCGAGAGATTGCTGAAGAAATGAAGGACTCAAAGCTAGAGGACAAAATAAAACTTTTAGGATTTGTTGCCGACGACACTTTGGCGGATCTCTATCGGGCTAGTGAGGCATTTTTGTTTTTATCTTTTGAAGAAGGGTTTGGAATTCCAGTCATTGAAGCCATGGCTTGCGGAGCCCCGGTCATCACAAGCAACACCACAAGTCTACCTGAAGTGGGAAGCGGTTTTACCTGGCTTGTAAATCCCAATGATCCCGCCATGGCAGGTCACTTGATGGCCCAAGTCTTACAAAGAACAGAAAAAATATTAGACCAGGCCCGTCGTGGCCAGGCCTATGCGCGAAAAAAGACCTGGCGGCAAGTGGCCCGCGACACGCGAGAAGTCTATTCAAAACTAATATAAAGGTGCCTGGCGGTTTTTCCGCAAATATAAGAGTTTTGGCGGTGCTAGGCGGTTCCCCTGTGGTTATAATTGCGGAAAAACCGCCAGGCACCTTTACACCATTATTCGTAGTCGCGAGGGTGGATCCCATATTTTTTGATTTTTCTGAGCAAAGTATTTTTCGGAATATTGGCATGGGCTACAGTCTGATTGATGCGTCCATGATTAACTTTGAGTGCATTTATGATGAATTCTTTTTCAAACTGTTCCTTTCGAGAATCATAATCCAAATTCGACGGGTCAATGATCATACGGTGAGGCGACAACTTACGATGTTCATCGCGATGAGCGGGCCCCATGGACTTAACTACGTCGGGCAAACTTTCAAATCTAATTATTTCAGTATTTTCAATAATAAAACAGTGTTCAATCACATTTTCTAACTCTCGAATATTCCCGGGCCACGAATAGTGAGTAAGAGCAGTCATGGCTTGAGTTTCAACGCCAGTGATTTCTCTGTGGTGCCGTTTAGAAAATTTCTTAATAAAATAATCTACTAAGGCTGGAATATCGTCATGTCTTTCCTTTAGAGGCGGGAGAAAAATAGGCATGACATTGAGACGGTAAAAGAGATCTTCTCGAAATTTGTTATCTTCAATGGCTTTTTCTAAATTTCGATTAGTCGCAGCAACTATGCGCGCATTTGTTTTTACTTCGCGAGTACTGCCAACTGGTGTAAATCTTCGCTCTTGTAAAACACGCAATAATTTAACTTGAAGTGAAGGACTCAAATCACCAATCTCGTCTAAAAAAAGTGTGCCTCCCGACGCCACCTGAAATCGGCCAATTTTTCGCTCAGTAGCTCCCGTAAATGCTCCTTTTTCATGGCCAAAGAACTCTGTCTCCATAAGATTCTCAGGGATCGCCCCGCAGTTCACCCCAACAAATGGACCATTTTTGACGGGACTATTAAAATGAATTGCTCTGGCCACTAATTCTTTTCCGGTACCATTCTCGCCTCTAATCAAAACATTTGTATCGACTTTGGCCAGACGGTAAATGAGGTCAAAAATCTTTTTCATTTGAGCATTTGAACCAACAAATTCAGATTCTGTATCATCGTCAAACACGGGGTTGCTCATGGCAAGTGACGAAACCATTTCTCGTGCTTCCAGTGCTTTGTTGACAATTTTAACCATCAGTTCAGGGCGTACTGGTTTTTCTACGTAGTCATAAGCCCCTTCTTTAATAGCCTCTATGGCGTCTCGTAAATTTCCCTGAGCTGTCATGAGAACTACAAAAGTACGGGGGTCATTTGACTTTATTCTTTTGAGAGCTTCCATTCCATCCATCTCAGGCATGCGAACATCCATCAAAACTAAATCAAATTCATCATTTTCTAATTTATTAACTGCTTCGACCCCTGTCGAAGCCTCATCAAAGGTCCACGTTACTTCGGTGGACGAAGATTGCAAAATGGATCGTACTGTCTTTCTCAGTTCTACTTCATCATCAACGATGAGAACGCGTAAACTCTGCATAATTTTCCTCTGGTTCATCAAGGGGAAGAGCAAACCCAACAGTGGTTCCCATTCCCATTTGGCTATTTATAAACACTTTTCCACCGTGAAGCTCAATAAAATACTTCACCAAATATAGTCCAAGACCTGTCCCCGTGACCTTTAGGGTTTTATCCCCCATTCCCCTATAAAATTTGTCGAATACCTTTGAAATTTCTGCCTCAGGAATGCCACCCCCATTATCAGCCACTTCAACCCTCACCGTCTCACCAACCTCGCTGCTCGTTATCTTAATTTTTGAATTATTGTCAGAATACTTAATAGCATTCTCAATAAGGTTAATAAGCACTTCAGTAATGAGGGTAGTGTCAAATTCCATACTAAAAATGGGTTCTAAGTGTGATTCAATTTTAATTTGCTTTTGGAATGCTAGGGGTTCTAACCTTTCTACTGCACCCATAATAACTGAATTAATATCACTGACTTCTTTTGTCAGTTTAATGTTTCGAGCTTCAACGCGAGTGAGTTGTAATATACTCGTAATGTATTGTCGAAGTTCTTCACTGGTCTCTTTGATGTTTCCTAAATCTTCTTTAAGCTCGTTATTAATAACTTCATCTTTGACGTTGAGGAGTCTGTCTGTAATACCTTGAATTTTTGCTAAGGGATTTTTGAGATCGTGCGAAATCAGAGACAAGAAATTATTCTTTAACGATTCTACTTCACCTAGATAATGGAGTTCTCTTTCTGCCTCCCAACTAAATTTTTCAGACTCACTGAGACGATAACTCGTAATGACCATATAAGCCGCAAGAATAGTCGCCAGAGGGGCTGCCACAGGAACCCAAAGAGCTAAAAGGTCAAAACAAGTTGCACTGAGTGTTAAAATCGCTGCCGAGAGAAAAGTAAGAAATACAAATGCCACGAGTTGAGGAAATTGAAGAATAATCCAAAGTGAAATCCCAAGTACCAGTACCAAATACAGTATTGAAACCCATGTTGGGATTTCAACGATCCATTGATTGTGAATAAAATTATGAACCAAATTTGCCAGAACTGCCCCATCTGACATCAGACCCATAGGCGTTTGGTAGTCATGAGCAGAAATGTCTTTGAGAGTAAAAATCACGATCTTTCCATCCATAATTGACGGCTTGATTCGCCCGTGGATCAAATCGGTAAAAGAAAATGATTTGAAAGCCTCTTGGTTACCCTGAAAATTAATAGGTTGACCCATGTGCGAATCGTTAGAAAAACCTCCTGGAATTCCCAAATAGTGATTGGCTAATCGTACTGCCAGGTGGGGCATGGACAAACTTTGACTCAAAAAATGTCTCAGCTTTCCATCGGGATCTGTACGAAGATCCATTGTACCCACATTGTGACCATTGGCACTTGCTAAACCTGGTGTTATGGCGTGACCATAGCTATCAGTTTTTGCAGTCCAAAATACTGGAATCCTTCGAAAGAACAATTGTTGTTCCGTGGTCATAGTGCCGCGAACCGTTTCATCACCAAAAAATAATGTGACTACGATGGATTTAGGTTTTGCTTGGGCAACTTTAGATAAGGCTCGTTCCCAAATATCGGGGTGCCAATAAAACGAATCTGAAGTTTCTACGATTTCCTTCAATGACCAAATGGTATTTTTTGAATTTTGATCGGCCAAACTTTCGATCCACGGAACAGCTTCTCTACTTAAATTTATGATGACGATATCATTGGTGCGCGTTTGAGGACCTCTTAATGCAAACCGAGTATCGTAATTACCCTGTAAGCTTGAAAAGAGCATGACCAAGCCAACGGCAAGACAAAACAGGACGCGGGCGATCAAACCCCAGTGTCCAGTAAGCCTTTGAGTTTGCAGTTTAAACCATGCCCTAAGGCGCCTTGGAATCACTTAACAATCTCCTCTTAATGCGGTGTACCGTAAAATGAGAAAAATATCAATTTCTTTAGTAACAACAATGCTTTATTTTGATTTAATGCAAATTATTTGGGGCAAGAAAAACCATGCATTGGGGCCTTATAAAACCGTTGTAACCATTGGCAACTTCGACGGAGTACACCTTGGCCACCAGGCACTCATTTCTAGGGTCAAAAGCATTTCATTAAATCGGGGCTTAAAAAGTGTGGTTATGACCTTTGAACCACATCCCACAAACATTTTGTTTCCAGAAAAGACTCTTAAAACCATCACCTCTCTTGGTGAAAGGGGTCAATTGGTTCAAATATTGGGAATTGATTTTTTTTATGTGCAGCCGTTTAGTCGAGAGTTGAGTCAGCTTAGCCCTGAGGAGTTTTTTAGGCAAATATTAATCTCCAATTTAGGGGTTCAGATTCTCCTTGTTGGCCACGATTTTTCGTTTGGCAAAAATCGACAGGGCACTCTAGAAGTTTTAGGTAAACTTTGCCAATCACACGGTGTGGACCTTGAGGTTTTCGGGCCTTTCAAAATTAATGATGAAATTGTCTCGTCTTCGGCCATCCGCAGGGCAGTTGAAACCACAAATGTAGTTAAAGCTGAGAAATTTTTGGGTCGACCTTTTAGCTTGATCGGAATTGTTGAAAAAGGGGCGGGGCGAGGAAAAAAGATTGGATTTCCAACAGCCAATCTATTCACTACCAACGAATTACTGCCTTCAACGGGTGTTTATTTTACCCAAACTGAGGTCCATGGAACTTCTTTTCGTAGTTTAACAAACGTCGGTATCAATCCTACCTTCAATACGCCCAATAAAAGGCCCATTCAAATTGAAACCTTTATTTTGGACTTTGACGAAGACATTTATGGTGATCAAATTAAGGTGGAATTTTTAGAATATATTAGGCCAGAGATAAAATTTTCATCCGTTGAAGACTTAATTTCAAAAATAAAAGAGGATGTAGAAAGAGCAATGAGATATCAATGGAAAAGAAAATAAAAATCACTGAATTTATTGAAACACCTTGGGAGGGCCGTTGGAAAGCGTTACAAGACCTTCTAAAATCTGACCACCAAATTTTACTTGAGGCAGATTTTATTAAACCGTCCCAGGTCGAGTTCGTAGCATCTGCTCAAAAAGTTCTTAATAGCGAAGCGCAAATAATTAAATTAAACGATAATTATGCCACAGAAATATTGAAAATTTTGCCTCAGACAACTCAAGCCTCAGCATTGATAGGAGCTGCCGATTATCTTATCAGGGACAACAGGGGGTGGTGGCCCAAAATTTTTCTTCCTCAAAGCTTTACAAAAGTTTTATCTGAAAATATTGGTCAACTTGATCTTAGTGCATTTGCACTTGTCGTCGGTGCGACCTCACAAGCAAGAATGGTGATTTCGTCTTTGGCCAAAATTGGATATTCAACGATCAATGTCGTCGACGACTCAGCTACCTTGGGTCTAGCGTTTATCGACGAAATGAAGCGAAAATTTTTTCAAATTAATTTTAGTTTTGTGAGATTTTCTGACATAACGACTCTTCCTGGAGTGCACTCCATTGTGGTCAATACGCTGCCCTTAATTTTTGAGCGAGAATATATGGATGAGCTATATTTTTTTAATTACCTAAAGCAAAAGTCAGTGGCCATAGACTTAAGTCTAATGCCCCTAGGAACACCTATGATTGAAGAGTCTAAACAATGGGGAGCGCGACATTTGTCTGGGGATCTTTTTTCGTGTGAAACCGACGCCATGATGGTCGAGTCTTTTTTTCAAAAAAAGGTGGACACAAACAAATACAAATCTACTTTCAAGGCGGTAGCCGATGCGACGCCCAGTGACATCGCTCCCTTTCTAAAAAGATTCCGTGACCGGGGAAATTGCTAGGAATTCCCAATTGCTAGACTATACTTGAGATTAGTAAAATTCTAAGGAATTCTTACCGGGGTAGGGATGCCCCAGGAGGCCAATTCATTCCATGGCTGTGTCAAAAGGACTTGGCGAGCTACTCATTAAAGAGCAACTCATCACTGTCGATCAATTAGAGAAAGCTAAGCGAGAACAAAAAATACAAGGCGGGACTAGGCTGGGTGCCGCATTGGTCAAGCTTGGCTACGTCAGTGATGAACAACTCACTGGATTTATGTCAAAACAATATCAAGTACCGGCAATTGATTTGGCCACTTTTGAAATTGATCCCGATGCCCTGAAAACCATTCCAAAAGAAATTTGTGAAAAACATGGAGTTATCCCAGTTAGTATTTCTGGAAAAAGTATTGTTTTAGCTATGAGTGACCCTTCTAATATTTTTGTAAAAGACGACATCCATTTTTTGACTCGATGTAAAGTAGAAGCAGTCGTTGCCAGCGAAGCTGCCATAATGTCGGCCATTGAAAAGAATTATCAGTCCAAGGTGACCTACGAAGCCATCATGACGGAGATGGAAGAAGACTCCAGCGAGCATACCCAAACCCAAGCTGATGTCACGTTTGTTGATATCGAAAAAAGTCAGGCCGACGCTCCCGTCATCAAGTTTGTCAATCTTATGCTTACTGAAGCCATCAAAATGCGAGCAAGTGATATTCATATTGAGCCCTATGAAAAACGATTTCGAATTCGTTTTCGAATTGATGGTGGACTCTATGAGAAAATTCAACCTCCACCAGGTATAGCTAGCGCGATCGCAAGCCGAGTGAAAATTATGAGTAGATTAGATATTGCTGAACGTCGGCGCCCACAAGATGGCAGACTTAAAATACGCACGAAAGAAAATAAAGAAATTGATTTTCGCGTCAGTGTCCTACCAACACTTTTTGGCGAAAAAATTGTTATGAGATTGCTAGACAAGCAAAATCTTCAATTAGATTTATTAAAGCTAGGTCTTGAACCTGTAGAATTAGAAAAATTAAAAACTGCGATTTTTGCACCCTACGGAATGATATTAGTAACTGGACCAACTGGTTCTGGTAAATCTACGACCATCTATTCAGTACTAGCAGAACTTAACAAACCAGATATCAATATTTCGACGGCAGAAGACCCCGTTGAGTATAATATTGAAGGCATTAATCAAGTTCAGATGAACGCCGATATTGACCTTAATTTTGCCTCGGCATTGAGAAGTTTTTTAAGGCAAGACCCCGATGTCGTCATGGTAGGTGAAATCAGAGATTATGAAACCGCAGAGATCGCGTTTAAGGCGGCCCTCACTGGCCACCTCGTCGTGAGCACACTCCACACCAATGACGCCCCAAGTACGGTAAGTCGCCTTATTAATATGGGAGTTGAACCGTTTCTAGTTACCGCCGGTGTAAATCTCGTCGTTGCCCAAAGACTCATTAGAAAAATATGCCTCAAATGTAGAACGGCAATTCCCGTTAAGCCTGAAGTACTGTTTGATTTAGGAGTGCCCAAATCAGAAATCGATGGATTTCAAGTCTATATGGGGCATGGATGCCAAGCTTGTAACGACATTGGTTATAAAGGGCGAATTGCCATTTATGAAGTCATGCCATTTTCTGAGGGTCTAAAGGCGCTGGTATTTCAAAATGCTTCGCCCAATGAGATCAAGCAAAAAGCAATTGAAGAGGGTTTAATCAGTTTAAGAAAAAGTGCCCTTATTAAATTAAAAAATGGGGTTACAACAATTCAAGAAGTTTTAGACAGCTCGCCTAAGGACATTCTGTGATCACACTCCACCAACTTCTCAAGGCTATGATTGAGCAGAACGCTAGCGACCTTCATGTCACATCTGCCTCAGCGCCGCTTTTGAGAGTGAGCGGAAAAATGGTAAGAGTCAAGTGCCCTTCACTGACCAGTTCTGAAACTAAACAGCTCTGCTACAGCATTCTTACTGATTCACAAAAAAGCAAATTTGAAGAACATAAAGAATTAGATTTGAGTTTTGGTGTTAAAAACTTAGCCCGTTTTCGTGCTAACATTTATTATCAGCGAGGAGCCGTTGCTGGAACCTTTAGAAAAATAGCCTATGAGATTCCTAACTACAAAGCACTTGGTTTGCCCCCTGTTGTAGGTGAGCTCACTACCAAGAAAAACGGTCTTGTTTTGGTGACGGGACCTACGGGTTCTGGTAAATCCACTACAATTGCTTCGCTTGTCGATAAGATAAATCAAGAAGAATATGGTCATATTATGACCATCGAAGATCCTATTGAATATTTGCATACCCACAAGAATTCAGTCGTGAATCAGAGAGAAATTGGCCCTGACACTTGGAGTTTTAAAAATGCCTTAAAGTATATTTTAAGACAAGACCCTGATTTTGTTTTAATCGGCGAGATGCGTGATCTTGAAACCATGGAAG
>JAHFAE010000027.1 GCA_023250675.1 Oligoflexia bacterium
CCTCACTCGAAAATTCTATGGGGATATGACTTCGATATAAAACTTGCTTAGTATCTAGGAGGGGATCGCCATGGGCACCGAGAACTTCAGAAACTTCTCCAGAAAAATCTCCTTCAGTATCTGGATAGTTTGTAATTTTTACTACAACAAGATCTCCGTCTTTTGCCCCTTTAATGTTTTCACGGGGAATCAAAAGTGGTTGTCCCCAGCCCTTACTTTCATCAAGAATAATCCCGTCGCCACTTGTACTTGAACTTTGAAATTTCCCAACAACGGCTTGCAGTGCCCTTGAGATTATCTTGACCACTTCTCCTGAGAATCGGCCATCCCCCTCGCGCTTACTTTTCACCTCGACTCGATCATCGGTCATCACGCCGGTCATAGTGTGACGCGGCAGATACACGTCTATTTGATCGGGATTGTCTGGAATCAAAAATCCAAATCCGTCTGCATTGCGCTTTACCCTGCCGCTGATGGTTTTACTGGAACCCTGCTGTTTTCTCATGAAACTAGTTTAAAAGTTTGCTAAGGGGTTGTCCATGGAAACTCTAAATGTAGCCGCTGCAGTAATTGAGCATAAATCTAAGTATTTGGTATTAAAGCGAGCTCCCCATAAAGAAAACCCCCATCTCTGGGAGTTCCCGGGAGGGAAGATGGCCCCCGGGGAATCGGTTAAGGCATGTATTGAGAGGGAAATTCATGAAGAGTTAGGTATCAAAGCTACGGGAGAAAGGTTACTGGCTTCCTCACAGACCGTAGTTGGTGATAAAGCTTTAAGACTTTTTGCCATAGAAACCATTTTAGATACGGAACCCCAAAGTGAAAATCTCAGAGACCATTCTGAGTGGCGCTGGGTCTCGTATTCTGAGTTGAGCCAATTACCCATGACCGTTCCTGACATGGGATTATTACATCAATTAGAAGGCAGTTCAGAAATGGAAATCAGTTTTATTAGCCCAATAAGTGTGGCCAAATTAAATGGAATCGTTTACGGACTCGTCGGTATTTTTGTCGGAACATTCATTATTGTAATGCCAAGATTTTTACCCTTTGGCGGGGCTCTGTCTCTCGTTTCTAAATTATTGATGGCTCTGATTGTTCCAATACTCTATTCTGGTTTCGGAGCTGCCCTTGGGTTCGTATTTGCAGCAGTATATAATATTTTGGCAGCAGTTTTTGGGGGTGTGAAAGTGAGGGCCAAATAAATCACTGGATTCTAAAATCAGAACCATCCATTTATTCTTTTGAAGATTTAATTAAAGATAAAAAAACCGTTTGGGATGGAATCAGAAATTACCAAGCAAGAAATTTCTTGCGAACAATGGCATTGGGAGACTTAGCCATTATCTATCATAGTGGAGATGCAAAATCTGCTGTCGGAGTTGCTAAAATTACAAAAGATCCCTTTGATGAACCCGGGGCCGAGCCGGGATGGGTCGCCGTCGGAATTTCGGCGATGAGAGCTTTTAAAAGACCTGTTCCTCTCTCAATAATCAAATCAGACAAGATTTTACAATCTATTCTTTTAGTTCGTCATTCTCGAATTTCTGTGTCTCCAATTAAAAAAACCGAATTTGATCGAATATTAGAATTGAGTCAATGATTTGATCTGGGCCTACGATCAATTTAATGTTCAAGTATCCAACATGGTTCTGGATAGGGGAGCTGGACACCTGTGATTGCTCCATTCACGAAGAGGCTTTCCTTTTTTTTCACAATCCCATTGGGAGATTGCATTTTCCACTGAATTTCTTGCGTTTCTTGAACTTGACTTGGAGTCTTTCCAAAATCACTTCTGAAAGCTCTCACTTCTGAAACCAATGATAAACTTGCCGAAATAACGAGGAGGCTTCCTAATACTCTAGATTTTACTCGATTGAGAATGGGCAAAGCGGCAAGCCACCCCAAAGCCATGGCGGGATAGAGCCACCGAGATTGTTGGCTTGTCATCCACCAAACAAGCCAAAAAGAAAATGAGATGACTGGTAAAATTGGGACATTTAGACTTTTGATCCAATCCGGAATTTGGAAAATCAAAAGTACAATCATTATAAGCCATCCAAGCCCTAGAGGATAATCCCACTCATTATTAACCCCCTTGCTTGGAACTGAAATTGCCCAAAGATGAATGAAAAAGGATTTTATTCCACGGCCCAATCCATAGGCGTCCCTGGTTTTCATATGACAATCACCACTGTTTCGAATTGCCTCCCCAGATTCGCTCTGACAACCCCCCAATTTGTTAAGGAGGCAATTTTTTATAGGTGAAAAAGGTGTTCCTGCTCGGTCTAGTGAAACAAATGTGGATCGGGCTAGAAGCATACTTGAAAATATTCCAAAAAACAAAATCAGTTTTTTACTGCCTTTGATTGCCAAAAAGAGACGGTTTGGGTTTTGAAAATATTCAATAAAAATAATAATTCCAGCAACTAGAAAAACCTGCCCGAGACTAAAACTCTTTGCTGTTGAAAACAGCGCTAAATTGAGAGCCATCCAAAACAAACCAGTTTTTTTGACGTATCCATGTAGAAAAGCCAAAAGAAAACAAAGTTGGGTTAGATCAAATTGGGCTGTTCCAAGTTGAATCATAACCCCTTGAGTTGTGTAAAAGGCAAGGGCCGGAATATAGCTCAGATAAGTGTTTGGCAACAATGTTCGGCCTATATCGATCATGAGAATAAATCCAAATACCGCGGCTAAAACTTGGGGCAACTTGTTAAAGTTTTTGCCCATAAACCAAATGGGTGCGAATCCCCATTGGAGTGCCGAAGGCCAAAGATCCGCGGCAGACCATCGTAAGTGGTTAAAAGTCCCAGCCAAAAGATGTTGGCGTGCGAGACCCATGGAGTAATTGATGGCATCATACTCTTGAGGGTGGTGAGGGGGATAAAATCCTTGCCAAATTGAAATCAAAAACATTAATACGCATATGGCTAAAACTCCCCAAAACCAGATCGGGGCTTGGATTTTGGGAACTCGATACTTTTGTCTTACAACAAATCGAGAGGCAACGACAAGGGCTACGATAAGGCTGAGCCCCAACGTTTTCTCATGGGGCCCTAAACAAACTGTAACTATGTATTCAACATAACCCAAAAGCCAAAGCAGTGTAATCCAATATGGCAAAATGGAATAGGCATTCATCGTTTCAAGAAACTACTTATCCTAGTTAAAATCCAAAGCGCGCCGATAACTATTAAAGTAAGATTTAACAGGAATTCATTTTTTTTTAACATCTCGAGCTGTGACCCATGCAGTTATTCAAGTCTCGACAAAATGCGATGGGCTTCTTCTTGGTCGATGGGAACGAATTTGCCAAAGGTTTCTTCGTAAGCGTGGACATCGGCAGTTTTTAATTCGAACCACCAACCGTGAAGTCGCAAAGTTTTATTTTCGATTCGCTCTTTTACCATGGGATATGAACGGAGGTGTTCTAGTTGGTGCAAAACATTAAGTTGAGAAAGTCTATTGACTTTGGCAAGGCCAGTAAGATTTGAAGGTAGATTTTTTAGCGCTCCCTCACCATGGCGCAACCACGCTTTTAAATTAGATGCAGTGATATTGTCGCGACCATTGACGATGGCATGCATAGCTCCGCAATCAGAATGACCACAGACGACGATGTCTGTGATCTTTAAGTTTAATAAAGCAAATTCGATGGCGGCTGCTTCTGATTCGTCGGCACTGGAATGGCCGTCTTTCTTGCAAACCGGAATGAGATTCCCAACATTTCTAACAACGAACAAGTCCCCGGGGTCTGTTGACGCAAACCAGTTGGGGGCTACTCGGCTATCTGAGCAGGTTATAAAGAGGGAGTCGGGAGATTGGCCTTGAGCCAAATTTGCAAATTTCTCTCTATAACCCGGAAGCACATTTTGTCGGAATTCGACAATCCCATTGATCAATTTCTTCATAGACCCTTTTTATAGTTGATCCCGTCGCGAGGGTCAACTTGCAGGTTTCTAGAAAAACTCTGTTACTGTTTTACGGCCACCCAAGATGCTACAAATCCAGCTTGCGCAGTACCACCTGAGTGAGGTGCAGATCGAATAACTGACCCCAAGAGAGTGGGGCGTTGGTTTACTCCATTTGGCCATTTCAAAGAGAGGTGAGATTCATAATCATAAGCCCAATCCCGATTGCTTCTTGAAATGCCGATACCATGAATCATCAAGTGAACAATTTGCCCATCATTGATTTTGCCCGTCAGCGCCATCTGGAATGTGGGGCCAAAATCAAGGCTGCCTTTGAGATCTCCATTCTCAATACTTTCTATTGTCATGATGCCTACTCCAAAGCGTAAAATGTTGAAATCAGTATTTGGGTTTGGGTCATTGATAAGACTTCTGTAGGTCCATCGACCGATTAAAACAGATAAATCTGAAGAAAAAGCAGCGGGATGACTTAAACATATTATTGTAAAGAAAAGAAATTTAATCATAAGGCTCTCCTCCATTTAGTTATTAGATGCTAAAGCCTCTTAACTCGAACTACGGTTTGGCTCTGCACTTCTAAGTTTAAGGGATTGCGCTTGAACCTAAAAATAGGTTAACGTTATGGATACAATAGGAATTTGTAATGGCCTTTTTATTTTAAAACGGTCCATTTTTCCCAAACGCCTGCATTAGTTCGGTCGGCTTTAAGAGCTCCCCCTCCTCCAAATTCAGCACTCAAGAAGTCATTGTTTGAAGTCTGAATGGTGACGGTATCGCCATTTTCGATGATGCCTTCGCCATTGACTTTGATAAGCCTAAATGTCTCCCAGGAATTTGCAGCATTGCGATTGGCATTGACGATGCTGCCTCCTCCGCCTTCGGCAGATAAATACTGGCCGTTTGAAGCAGCTAAATTGATATAATCTCCGTTTTCAAGGGATCCACCGTTAAGATCGTAATAGTCAAAGGTTTCCCAAAGGCCAGCTGATGGTCGTTTTGCATTAACAAACGTTCCGCCGCCAAACTCGGCATTTATAAAACTGCCGCTACTGCTTTTAAAACTTATTTTGCCATCTGGTTTGGGAGTTGGGGGAGGAGGACGAGCTTCGGTAAAACCAATAATCCAGTTGTTACAATTATCTTGCGTTTTCGATGTTGCCTTTACTTTGCCCGAGTTGGCACAGAGGTAGTATCCATTAGTGGTTTGAATAGTAACTATATCGCCGGCTTCAATGGTCGAATCGTTTCTATTCACTTTTGTAACTGTAAACTCTTCCCAAGACTTTGCCTCGACACGGTCGGCATTGAGCACACTGCCGCCACCTAATTCGGCTGTCAGATATTTCCCATTACTTGCTTGAAGATTTATTTTGTCACCACTTACAAAAGCTCCACCAGCCAGATCGCTCAAATAAAAGGTTTCCCAGGGACCAGCTGAGTCACGGTCAGCATTGACGATTCCTCCACCCCCTTCTTCTGCTACCATAAAATCGTCATTTATACTTTTTAAGGTAATTGCGTTGGGTCTGAATGAAAAATGTATTTCCCAAAAAGAATCCCCGCCATTAAATAGGCGAGCCTTTTCCCCGGCGGTTTTGTCTGTTCCAACGCCTGGTTCAAGGCCAACAACCATGGGATACCAACCTGGAAAAAGCCCTTGTGAGGGTCCTTCAATTTTTTCTGGCTTTGACCAGCCCGCGGCATTGCCGATGTCTTTATTGTAAGCGATGTAATAGTAGCCGTCAGAGTTGTAAAACATGGCGTTGCCGCTATGATTCATAACCATGACCCAAAGTTTCAAGAAAGTATTCCAGTGAATGGATGGACCCCAAAACATGCTCGCATTTGTTTCAGATTGAGAAGTGGTTGCGGGATAAATAGGAGTAGAAACACCGCCAAGACCTGGTTCAGAAAACTCTCCGTTAAAATATTTTTGAAATTTGCCGGATGGGTTATTTCTTTCACTCCAATCCATTCGAGCAACCGAAATTCCTTGTTCACCCAACTCACCACCGTAGGTTCCATAATAGACATAGAGGTATTTTTTTTCTGGATCTAAAACCAGATTGGGGTCACCAACGCCATCGGCAAATCCAGGTGGCCCCTCAAGTTGAGCGTACTCCGCAGCATAGTGGTCGCAATCAATTCGCTTATTTCTTGTCGTAACGATAGGTCCCATATCATACCAAGATCGGCCACCGTCTGTGGATTTTGCGGCGCCAATTCGAGGTTGAACAAGATTAGTTCCAGGGCAAACGTGGACGAATTCCATATGGTAAATGCTGAAAAGATCTCCATTGTCATCTTGAATAATTGCTTCGGTCCAACGGCCTGAGAGGCTAAAACTATTAAATTGAATTGGCCCCTGTCGTTGAAGGTGAAAAAGGTCAGCGCCGCTAGATAAAGACCCGCCGTTTTCAGCACTAATAATATTAAATTTTCCATTGGCCCAAAATGAAGGGCTATTTGAATCAACATTATAAGGTAAGCTAAACTGTGAAGTTCTAAATACGGTGGCGTGAGGTATAAGACCTTTGGCGTCTGTAGCTTGGTTTCGTTTTCCTAATCCGCTATTTTCGGCGGAGGGAGACTGGGATTCACCACCCAGCCATTTAGAATGGCAACCTGAAATTAAAGTAACTAAGACTAGAACCAAGCTCATTTTTGATTTGGGATTCATTGTTTCCCTCCCTCTATGAATATTCAAATTGCAACCGTGCCAAGGGGTAAACGGTGTTAGGTTGGATCTAAAAAACAAACTAGCTAAAAGTGCGCTGAAGGACCGACAGTTGACCAAGAATTGAACAAAAATATTTGAAATGGAGCATATTATAAGTATTTGATTTTACTAAGCTAAATACTAGTATCCAGCGGGAGAGTTGCCTCTTATATTAGTAGATTCTCGGTCGGAACAAATGGATTCTCGTTTTGAGCAGGGTCAATTTGCTGTCGGAATCAAGGTGTACGGCCATAATTAAAAAAGGAGTATTAGGCCGATTAATCCTTTCATTTAGAAAGCTTCTTATAAAAAAAATCCACCATCAGCATTTTCTCGGTCTCACAAATAACTCGAGATTTACTGGCTTTCCTGAAAAGTTCCTGAGTTATAGGATTGGGAAAGTCTTGAAATTCCGCCATGGATTTAGGAAAAATAAAATAACGAATGCCAGCGTTGTCGATATTTTTGATGTTCTTAGGAAGTTGCAACCACGCAAACCCATCGGCGCGCAATGCAAAGGGAGCAAGAAGATATCCCGGCCAATTGATGATCGGACTGTACACAGCGGCCTGAATTCCGTCACCGTTATAACATTGAGATAATGGAATGATATTTTGTTTCGAAAAGTCTTCAAATAAATCACGATAAGCGAGAGAGTTGGCAGCCAAGGGATCAGGTTTTCCAAGTTTGAGAAAATGTAAAATTTTTTCCCAGTGGGGTCGGTTAGCGACGGGCACATTAATATACCGTGTGTCTATAGTAAAAATGAGATAACCCAAGACAGCCAAGCCGAAAAGTTTTTGATTCCATAGTGGAGTCGAAAACCTTCGGGGACGCACTGCCGATAGAAAAGCAGCAATGGCAATGACAGTGAAGCCGTAAATGTATCTGGGGTACCGGCTCTCATTACTGACAATCATCTCTGCTAAACAAACCCAAGCTAAGCTAACGGTAAAACCAAAGCAAGCCAGACTCATGGGTCTCTCTCTCAAAAGTAGTGCTTTGAGAGGGTTTTTACGGAATATCCTGAGATAAATGTATACTGCCGCTACTGGGAAGACAAGCACTGCGGCAATTTTAAGCGAAAGATTTCCAGGCCAGACCATACTTTTAATAGGGTGAGCAATGCTCATGAAAAAACTTCCTGACGGAAAAACCGGAAGGAAATTTTGCAATCCTATGGGATTTGACCAAGCTCTAAACGGGCCTAGTGCCAGTGGATAAAGGGGGCTTCCTGTCTCCAACCAATTCAAGCCAAACATAGCAAAAAAACAGATAGAATTTGAAGCGAACCTAAATTTGAAATCCCAATTGGGCCCTTTGTAAATTCGGCCAATTATCTTTTTCAAAAAAAACACAATTAAGACAAAAGAAAAAAACATCGCGAAGTAGAGTCCATGATATTTGCTAGCAGAAACTCCCGGAGTCAGTATGAGGAGGTTCCATGCAGAGGCGCTATGCCCCCTCAATGTGCGCCAACAGTGAAAAAAGCTTAATGCAACAATGCCGATAAATCCTGGATTGAGGTACACATGCGTTGATTGGCCAGAGAAAAAAAAATGATCATCGATCAAAACAAGAAATACTGACAAGTAGCTTAAAGCCCGCCAAGGCAGAGGCGTCAATGAAACAATGGTCACTAAGGTTAAACACTTTAGTAGCCCGCCAATGAGGCCTGCGAAAAAAGCCAAGTCCCAAGGTAATCCCGACACCAACAAGAAGTCTTCAAAGCCTATAAATCTGAAAGGTATATATGTATTTTCGATAATCTGATAAATGGCCGGAAATTCAGGGCGATGGTAGAGCCAGAGTATGCCTAATAGATGATAACCGAGACTGTCGACATCAAATTGTGGGTGGAAATTTCGGATCATGATAAATAAGAGAACTAAAAACGTAAAAATATTATCAAATCCCAAAATTAAGGAGTGCTGTTTTATTTGCCATAAAGCCCAAATCAAACTCACTATCAATATTCCGAACATGAACCAAGGAGATGCGTGTGGAATCAAAGCCAAAGCTATGCGGCCGATTCCCGCAATAAAGAGAAGAAATGTCCAAGCGTTGGTAAGTCTTTGTTGGACCGAGGTTTGCCCTGTCAGCAGCGCAAATAACACGATAGATATTGCAGATACGATTAATAATTCCAAATGATAATCAAAGAGGCTTGATCAATTTTATTGAGCGATGGATTTTGCGTAACGGCCACTTTCAAGATCTTTTCTATCTTCATCAAGAGCTTTCAGAGCTGTTTTCTTAATGGCAATCTTAAAGAGGGGAGCGAGAAGTCTCTTGATCCCTTTGGCTTTCATTGTAAAAATCGCATTAACTTTAGTACTTTGTGGGCCTTGGGGTTCAAAAGTAAAATCGATGGATAAATCTTTATTTGAGCCACTTATAACTTGGGTTCTCATTTTGGATTCGCTCTGGATGGTGTTGACCACTTCATCCACTTGCTTCATCCCCACCAAAACGACTTCTTGTCTAAACCGACTCTTATTTTTATCAGTTTCATGTACGGTGAATTTAATTCCAGGGTGTACGTTATTTTTAGAATGATAATTAAAGTCAGCAAATTGGGCTGCCACCTCAGCCGAGGGTCGCCTGATAATTCCGTCGATTTTTACCACTATGTCGCTCATGTTTTCTCCTTTTTTAGTTGGTCCAGCTGACAGGACTTGAACCTGCACACCCTTGCGAGTACTAGGACCTGAACCTAGCGCGTCTGCCAGTTCCGCCACAGCTGGATATTAATTAGCTATATATCGGCAGGCGGAGGGACTGTCAAATAACGAAATCATTCTAAAACCTTTGCCCATTGGGCCTGTAGTCCAAAGTGGCTAATCCACAGATTGAGGTAGTTATTGTCTATTTTTGTATCGACTAACATTTCTCGAATGTCCAGGAGATATTTTTCGGAGCCGCTCTCGCGGTAGAAATCTAATTTTTTGACAATAATATCTTCAGGAGACGCTATGTAGGCATGAAATCCAGGAAGCAATTCTGCCTTTTTTCTTCGAGCTAATTCAGAAGCATAGAATGGCGTATCTTTAAGAAGTATAATATCAATTTTTACTCCTGAAGCCTGGTGGATCAAATTAAATATTCCCATGCTTAAGACTTCATCGCGCAAGACTTCGTGTGGAGGGCAGTAGTAGTCTTCAATTGGAAATAATTTTTCGAATGATTGAATTTGAAGGGATTTAATTTGCACTACAAGATCAATATCGTTAGTAAATCGTGATCGGCTGTAGAACATGGCGGCCAAAGAGCCAATCAAAAAATACTCAATATTTTCACTTTCTAAACGACGAACCACATCTCTATAAAATATCAAGAGGCCCGGTCACTTTTTCTTCTCATGAAGACTATGGAAATATTCAAGTGTCCTTCTATGAATTTCGGTCTTTGAAAGTTCAGGAAAAAGCTGCGTGAATCTTGCTTTTTTAATTTGAAACGCGTCGATGTACATTTGATTTGCTATTGCAAGTAAAGGTATTTTCCTGGTCTTTTCAGATGCCATTTCATCTCCACCGCGAGTGTCTCAATTCCGCATAACTTCGCGAGGATCGATATCTTCATTTATTAGATCAGCCTTCACCATTTCGCGAACAAGTTCGGGGAAACTCATCTTGGGCCGCCAATTAAGTTGTTTGCGAGCTTTAGAGGCATCACCAATGAGAAGGTCCACTTCAGTGGGGCGATAGTATTTAGGATCAATTTTTACATATTCACGGTAATCCAGACCGACCATTCCAAAGGCCAATTCCATAAACTCTTTTACTGTATGGGTTTCTCCCGTGGCGATGACAAAATCTTCGGGTTTCTCTTGCTGGAGCATGAGCCACATGGCCTCGACATAATCGCCAGCAAATCCCCAATCTCGTTTTGCGTCTAAGTTTCCTAAAAATATCTCATGTTGTTTTTTCGCTAAGATTCGAGCCACGGCTCGAGTGATTTTTCTGGTTACAAAAGTTTCGCCACGGCGTGGACTTTCGTGATTAAATAAAATTCCGTTGCATGCATAAATATTATAGGCCTCACGATAATTTACCGTGAGCCAATAAGCATAAAGCTTCGCACAGCCATAGGGGCTTCTCGGGTAAAAGGGAGTTGTTTCATTTTGGGGAACTTGTTGGGCCTTTCCAAACATTTCTGAACTAGACGCTTGATAAAATCGTGTTTGAACACCCGATTCTAAAATAGCATCTAATAATCGAACTGTACCCACACCGGTGACGTCGCCCGTGTATTCGGGCATATCAAAACTCACTCGAACATGACTTTGAGCACCTAAGTGGTAGATTTCATCGGGCTTAATACCTTTTAACAATCGATTCAAATTAGTAGCGTCGCTAAGATCACCATAATGAAGAAAAATTCGGGCATCTTGATTATGACGATCGCGATAAATATGATCGATTCGCGAAGTATTAAAGGAACTGGATCGTCGAATGAGGCCGTGAATTTCGTAGCCTTTTTCAAGCAATAACTCAGTTAAATAGGATCCATCTTGACCAGTAATACCGGTAATAAATGCGCGCTTTGGTGAGTTCATAGTGCTCCTATTGATAGAAACCTCATTCATAGCCAGTTTCATGGCCGCATGCAACAATTCCATAGAGAAATCTGCTTTAATTTGGCTAAAAATCGGTGTATCCCTTTAACCACAGTAAATCTTTGTAAAATAAATGATTTTAGGAACGGTGTGTGGACCAAAAAGATAAGATTTTTGTAGCAGGTGGAAGGGGACTTGTTGGCTCTTCGCTGGTTCGTGCCCTCAAATCTGCCGGCTACGTCGATATATTGGCACCTTCGTCTAAAGAATTGGATCTTACCGACCAAGCAGCCACCAAGAAATTTTTGAGAGAAACAAAACCTCAATACGTGTTTGTTGCAGCAGGAAAGGTTGGTGGAATTTGGGCCAATAACTCCTACCCGGCCGATTTTTGCTACATCAACTTATTAATTCAAGCCAACCTCATTCACGGTGCTTATGAAGTGGGTGTTAAAAAACTTTTGTTTTTAGGAAGCTCCTGCATTTACCCAAAAGACTGTGAAGTGCCGATTAAAGAGAGTGCCCTACTTACCAAAACTTTAGAACCAACCAACGAGGCCTACGCTCTGGCCAAAATTACCGGTGTCAAAATGTGTGATTACTATCGCCGCCAATACGGCTGCGATTTTATCTCTGCCATGCCGACAAATCTCTATGGCCCCGGGGATAATTATGATTTGAAAACAAGTCACATGGTTCCAGCCTTGATCCACAAGTTTCATTTGGCCAAGATCAGAGGTGAAAATTCTGTGCCTATTTGGGGAACTGGGAATCCTCGTCGAGAAATTATTTTTGTGGATGACGTGGCCCAAGCTTGCCTTTTCTTGATGAAAAATTATTCTGAACCGGGTCCCATCAATGTGGGTATTGGTGAAGACTATTCTATTAAAGAAATTGCCAGTTTTATTAAAAGAGTTGTCGGGTTTGAGGGTGATTTAACATTTGATACAACAAAGCCCGATGGAGTCTTTCGAAAGGTGATGGACGTCTCTCGCATTCGTGCTTTGGGCTGGAGGCCAAAAGTAAATCTCGAAGATGGAATGCGCATCACCTACGACGCCTTTGCTTCGAATTTCAATGGATTGTGACAAAAACTTAAAGGCACTTCTTTACTATTCTATTGGAATAATTTGTCTTATCTACGCCTATTTTTTTCTGATTTTACCGCAAAGTTGGTCACTCAATAACGATTATGGATGGCTCTTAGATTGGCGTGATCGAAGGGAGTTCTGGCGTCGCTATTTTGACTTAAACCAGGCCGAAATGGGCACGGGCCGATTTCATCCAGTCTACGACTTTTATATCGTTTGCCTTTATTATTTTTTGCCTCTGAAACCCGTAGTATTTAGAGTTTGTCAGTTTCTGCTGCTGGGTTATTCTGTTTGTCTATTAAATAGAATTTTAAACCAACTCAAGTTTTCAACTCCTCAAATTCTCTTAGCGATTCTACTATTTTTAGGAAATCTGACTATCAAAGATTGGATTACTCTACCTGCAGCCTTTGAACCTGTGGCTATTGTTTTCTTTCTTTTGTCTTTGGTGACCTATCTCGATAGCAGAAAAATTATTTCAGCGCTGTTTTTCTTTTTTTCGTTTCTTTCAAAAGAAACTTTTTTTATACTTTTGCCAACATTTTTTCTACTCGAGTATTTTTTCGATTACATCCCGTCAAAAAATAAAATTAAGGCTTTTGTGACCTTAGCCATATTCTCAATTCCGACTTTGATATTCATATTTTTCGTAAAAAGTTTGGACCGTGTCTATACGGCTAATAAATTCACTGCCTTTCCAATAAAAAATATCCTTGTTGGGTTTTTAGCACCGCCATTAAAGGCATTCTTCCCCGCTCTTTTCTTATTGGCCTTTTTACTTTGGAAAAACAAAAAACAATTTACTCAAGGTGAAAAAAAAGCTTTGGTCATCGGATCCTCTATCATATTTTTTCAAACGGTTATTTTGGCACTATGGGGTCCTTTTGATTCTTGGTTTTACCTTCATATGGCAATCCCCATCGGCTGGGCCCTTGTCATTGCTTCGGTATTTGCCGACAAGAGTCCAAGAATATTATTGGGATTGACATGCTTCTACCTGATCGCATTAACCTTTAACGGTTCTTATAAGCTATGGAATTATTTGGCAGCCGCTCCTATTGCAGCGAGCATGGCTTGTGAAGATTTTGAAAAGAACCCGAATCTTCAAATATTCAGTAATTGCGAGGAGGGTTCGGTGCAGTTGCGTAACTATCTTGTTGCCTATGATGTTTGCAAGAATCCCCCCAATATTAAATGGACGGGCCAAGTTGCTGAAAACGAAAGACCCACATCAAACTTTGAAGTTCTCCTTTCAACTCGCTGCAATGGTCCTCTTTTCCCGGTTACCTTGAAGAGCGAAGTTAAGTTACCTTTTTGGACAATCCAAAAATTCTAGTTAAATTAAGAATTTAATTATTCTTGATGAGAAGAGCAGTGCAGCCAAAATAAGAAACGCCAATTCGTTCTTAGAGGTTCTCTTTGATAAATACCAATTGAAAAAATAGAATAATAAAATTCCAAATCCAACGCCCAACGCTGGAACCAAATGCCGAATCCACATATAGGGGTGAACAAAGAAGTACCAAATAAAAAAGACCCATTGTCCCAAAAGCATGCCTGAGATCATAAAATTATTTCTTGCCCATTTAACCAACCCTAGTTCTCTAAGCCGTTTTTTTTCTAAAATTATCGTTACAATTGTAGGTGCAATCATGAAAAAGAGAATTTTGAACTTGAGCAAAAAAGGATAGCCCACCCATTCTAGAGTTGGGTCAGAAAAACGTTCCCAAATGGGTATGGGGATTTTGGTTGTGAGTTCAGGAGGTTGAGTAGCGATTCGGTAAAAGGTTCCAAAAACTTCAAAAGAAAATCTATACCATCTTGCCAGACCCGCGGGGCCGACAGCCAAGAGAATTATTCCAATCCAAAGAAAGTGAGGTGATAAAAAAGATAAAACCAATTTGAAACGACCGCGATGAGAGGCAAGACAGTACAAAAATAGCGCGGGAACCACAAAAGCGAGATTAACTATTTTTCCGCCAAAGGCACTTAATCCCCAGAAAAAAGATGCTAAGAGAGAGTGAGGTGCAAAAATCGCAGATCCAATTCCCATAAAAGCGAGACTTGGGAATTCGCCTAGGGACAATATTATGCAGTCGGGATAGGGAATGAACGTTACAAATAGGCCTACGATTACTGCCGAGTAAAAAAAGAGATCTGGACCAATGAGTTTTCCGCTGCGGCGCAAAGCTAAAAAGGCGACAAAAAATAAAAGCACCAGACAATATAGTGAGAAAATTAATCTTATACTTTGAATATTCATGCCCATCACAGAAGCTATTCCGCTGGGAAATGAGCACCAAAGTCCCGTCGAAACTTCTGGCGCAAAGTCTTTCCAACCATGAGGTGTGTAATTGAAATGGGCAAAAAAGTTGTGAGCTGATTCGATTACGCCGGTTTCATCTACAAAATGGGATTGCTCGAGCCTGGGTTCGATCAAAGCAGCTACGGCCAAAACGGCAAGAGCCGAGACTAGAAATCTAACCAAGAGAGTGTTTTTCATTGGTCAATAAAATCTATGAAGCTGAACTATATTATCATGTTTCATCACGTCTACTTTTTAAAAATATAATTTTGCATAGTCTGACCCATTTCCTGGTAGATCCAATTGCTTTTTCTATGGAGCTGAAATCCCAATTGGGACAAATCATTCATGATTGAATCAAATTTCTTATGGCTTTGGCTGAGCTCCACTAAAACGCTTCGAAGTTTTGAATGCTCCAAAGTACGCCGAGCGCCAGCTAAAATCTCAGGTTCTAAACCATCTACATCTATTTTCAAAAGTGTTGGTTGCGGATAATCAAATTTTGAGACGAGTTCATCCAATGAAACTCCAAAAACTCCTTGTTTTAATGCCACGGGCCTGGCGCCCTGATATTCGCTAACTCTTCCAAATGAATGCATGGACGAACCGAGCTCTTTGGCCGAAACATAAAAATGATTGGCCTCTGTTTTTTCAGAAAGCGCAAAATTACACGGAATCACGTTGTTAATTTTATTCGCCCATAAATTCTTGCATAGGCGGGCGAAGTTCTGGCATTCCGGTTCAAATGAATAGACTTGGCCACGGGGGTTCTTCAAAGATGCATAGAGTGTATAGACCCCCACGTTGGCTCCAATGTCGTAAAGAATTTCGCCTGGCTTAAATTCTTCGTCTATCCAATCAAGGGTTTCAGGTTCTTTTGTTTCAAAGGACTGAGCCCGATAATGTTCGATTTCAGAGCCAACACCCAAGATTATATTTATTCCTCGAACTTGAAGTTTACGCTGGGAATTGCCAAGGGAATCAGAAAGGGCAAAGATTGATGATCGCCAGCCTCTTGTCAGCCGCCCCAAAGCACTTTTTACAACAAATCCAGGAACCTGATTTAACGGAAGTGCTCGCAGTTTTTCTAGTTTAGATGGAGGGTTTGTCGTTACGTCCATATGCGCCCCGTGCCCCAATCAATACCAATATCTTCAACGGTTTTGCGGATGGCCGGTTGTTGGTCCCAGTATTTAATAATTTCACTTATAGGTATAAGTCGTTTTCTACCGCCCAAGTCTCGATAAGTTTTTCTGCAAAAAATAAGGTCTTCAGGATAATCAACAGTAATCCTCACCTCGGCCCTTTGAAGTTCAGTCGAAGGGAGGGGCCTTAATATTTTAAAGTCATTTTGATGTTCAAAGATATATGACGTGACGAGTTCACTTCGATTTCGATCGTTACCTAATTTGTGGGATTTTCTCAAAGCGCTCATGGCCACAATTTCAAAACCGGAACCTTCAGGTAATTTTTGGTAGCTCGAATAGTCGACTTGTTCTTGCTGGTGAGTGGCCCAAAGTTCTTCAATACTCTCGTTGGCAACAAAGGGGCACTCTGACGTGACTCGCAAAACATGATCTGTACCCAGTTGATTACCGGCTTTGATAAGACGGCCCAAGACATCTTTAGGATCACCAAATGTGTACTTCCACCCATGTCTTTGAGCTAGAGGAACAAAAGCTTGGTTTTCTGGCTCTTCAGATATGGCAAGACAAATCTCATCAACACTTTTAACTGCCCTAATATAATTTACACAATTTTCTAGAATTGTGATTTCTTTTTCAATGTCAATAAGTTGAAGGGGTTTGCCGTAAAGTCTTGTGCCCTTAAGTCTACATGCCAAAAGAGCGTCAAATTTTGGGTTCAAGCGAAATATTCTCTCTCAATGGCCATGTCTTTAGCTAGAGGTGCTCGAAGTTTTTTGCCCACAACTTGGTTTAATTCATTAATAGCTTTTTCATTGCCACTTCTTTTAAGGGCTAGATCTGAAACTTGAATTTCATAACCTGCGGGCAAAGCCTTGGCTGTGCAAACGGCACGACGTACATTTAATTTATATTTGACTTCTTTTTCAGATAAGACCCACTCTTCTCTTCCTAGAGCAGCACCTGCCGCTTTGATTTCATCGGCCCATTTGACAAACTCTTCAGCCGTTAAAGCTGAAACATAGTCTTCAATCTGTGCCACTCGGCTTAATGTAAAATGTTTTTCAATAAGTGTGGCGCCCAATCCCATAGCTAAAAAGGGTAGAGAGTGAGCCAGTGGAGAATCACCCGCCGTATGATCTTGAAAACCCACAGGCAAATTATAACGATTTAAAATTGTGCGAATTCTTAAGAGGTGATTGTCTTGAATTTCAGTTGGTTCTGCTTGAAATCCATGCATAAGAGTGATTTCACAATTTTTAAGAATATCAATAGCCCGGTCAACCACAAGAGCTTCAGTACCACCCGTAGAAAGTAAGACTTTTTTCTTGGTAGCTGCGACTTTCGAAAGTAATGTCTCATTGTTGACATCGGTGGAATGCACTTTAAAGCCATCCACCCCAATGCTCATCAGGAATTCTAAAGAATCCATTCCAAAAACGTCTGAAAAAAATTCTTTGCCCGCTTGGTGCATGGATTTTACTGCCCTTGCCCAAATTTCACCGGGTAATTCCAAACTCTTGAATAAATTGTAATACTTGTAATCTTTGAGGGCTAGCTCGTCTGCTTGAAATATTTGAAATTTAATGGCGTCAGCTTTTGTGGTTTTTACTGCGTTACAGAAAAGTTCAACAAGACGGCCATTGCCTTCAAAACCTTGAGCAATTTCAGCCACAATATAGGGTAACTTTTGAGTATTCTCCATGGACATGGGCGGCATCTTCTACTATACAAGGCGCATATGTCAATTAAGAATCTCAAGGTAGGAATCAACGGTTTTGGTCGCATTGGTCGAGCTGTCGCTCGTCAAATTTTGATGCGTGATCACCATCAAATTGTTCACATTAATGATATAAATTCAGACTATTCAAATCTTCGTTATTTATTGAAATACGACACCACCTACGGGCAGCTTGATCGAAACATTTCAGTCAATGAAAAGGGTCTTATTTTTGGCGATTTTCCGGTCGCTGTGACTCATGAATCTAAGATTGATTTGGTTAATTGGTTGGCTAGTGGTGTAGATGTTATTATTGAAGCGACAGGAGTTAAGCATAACGAAGTGGGAGCCAAAAAATTAGCTCAAAAAGGAATTCCCACGGTCATCACTCAAAACTCTGACCAAGCCGACTATACTTTAGTTTTTGGTGTAAATGAAAAATCATATAATCCTAAAGAACATCTCTGTGTCTCGACAAGTATTTGTGATGCAAATGCGTGCGGACCGGTGCTTAGCGCTCTGAACTCAGCCTTTGGAATTAACCACGGGTTTATCACCACTCTTCATCCATGGCTTTCTTATCAAAATTTGATGGATGGACCCTCAAGATCTCAAGCCTACCCGGGGGCCACTTATTCTCATTACCCCTTGGGTAGATCTTCAATTGGCAACCTTATCCCCAAGCCGACGACCGTAGTGACTGCTTGCGAAAAGGTATTGCCTGAAATCAAAGGTAAGCTCAAATGCATGTCATATCGTGTACCCACGTCGGTGGTCTCAACCGCCGATATGACCATTGAACTTGCAAAACCTGTAAATGAAAACATTATTGTCGAGGTTTTAGAGCAACATCAAAAAAATTCTGGTGGCGCCAAGGTGATAAGAGTTAGTGACGAGCCTCTTATTTCTGTGGATTTTTTGAAAGATGAATTCTCTTCTATCGTTGATCGACGTTGGCTTATGCTCAATGACAGCCGTCATCTCAAAATAGTTCTTTGGTATGATAATGAGTGGGGATACTCTCGTCGAGTGATAGATACCATAAATTGTGTTTCTGAGAATGCCTAGGTTGATTCACTGTGAAAAACATTTGTTGAGAGCCAGTGCCCATTGAGTAATAGCAGTGGAATTCAATGTTTTGTTTTTGATTTTGACGGAGTTCTTTTTGATACTGAAAAAGAATGTCTTCAGCTTGCTTTTCACGCCAGTAAATCCTATGAGTTTGCTAAAAGTTGGACAAATTTAAATGAGCCTCCTGCAGAAGTAGCATTTGCGTTTTTGAAGAGCCGCTATTTTGTAGGACCGCCATGGCAGTATCCTGTGCTATTAGAGTCTATCGCCAATGACAACGTTCCAGCCACGTGGGAAGATTTTCTTGAGTTGGCGCAAAAAAAAGAAGCGCTCTATTGTGATTTCAGGCAACACTATTACGCATGTCGAACAAGTATGGGTAAAGACCTTTATAAGTTTATTAAACCCGTGGAAAAATCCCCCCAAGTTTTTCTTCAATTGAAGAAAAATCATCCTACTTTTATTCTTTCCACGCGAAACCTAGAGTCTATTTCGGCATTATGGAAGCACTTTTTTAATATGAGTCTTGAGGAGATTATCCTTCCTTTACCCAAAGGCGAAGAAAAGGTTTCTGTCCTAAAAAACCTTGCGGTCGCAAAAGCATGGAAGCCGGGAGAAATTTTCTTCATTGACGACTATTTGCCCCACCTTATACCGGCCCACCAGCAGGGGTTTAATGCGTTCTTAGCGAAATGGGGTTACTTGGGGCCAAATGACGCAAATTCAGCATTGAAAATGGGCTTGCCTTGTGTTGATTTACATCAATTAGAACCACTTCTAGAGGAGCTCGTTTCATGAATCCGTGTCTGATTATCGGTCGCAAAGGGAGCAGAGTTAAAGACAAGAATGTCCAACCCATAATGGGGCGTCCCCTAGTCATGTATCCCATTCTGGCTGCTAAGAATTCTCGGCTCATTGACGAAGTTTTTGTTTCAACAGATTGCGAAAAAATCAGAACCATCGCCCTTGATCAGGGTTGTAAATATATTGAGAGGCCTCCGTTTTTAGCCACCAACGACGCGTTGGCTGAAGACGCTTTTAAGCACGGTTTTGATTCTATAGTGAGTCAAGCCAAAGCCCCCATTGAATTTATAGTTTTACTCTTTGCCAATGGGGCTACCATTACTCCCGGCATTATTGACGAGGGAATTGAATACTTGAAAAAAAATCCCCCCTGCGATTCTGCCGTTTCAGTGAGTAAGTACAATATGTTTAGCGCCCTAAGAGCTCGAAAAATTGAAGACGGTCTAGTGAAACCCTTCGTCGATCCTAAACTCTTTTCAAATGCAACCTGTGATCGAGATTCTCAAGGGGATACCTATTTTGTAGATTGCTCGGTTTTTGTTTTGAGACCCCATTGCTTTAATTATTCTCAAGGTGAAATTCCATTTAGGTGGATCGGCCGCAAAGTTCATCCCCTTCATCAAGAGGGAGGATGTGACATAGATTTTGAATGGCAATTTGCCATGGTTGAGCACTGGCTTAAGCAACATAAGTTTTCTGAATCCAACACACCCTACGATTTAAGATGAACGAGAAGCGATTTGTCCGTGTTAAAAATAAATCTCATTTTTTTTGGGCAGAAAAAACCTCTGACTGTCTTGAAATTCTATCGCGAGCACCCTGGATGGCGGATTCGAAAAAAACGGGCGAGGTTATTGAAAAAACCTCTTGGGGTGACTTAGAGTATCAGCCTTGTGCAGAGCCAACAAAGATTATTGCATTTGGTTATAACTACAAAGATTTATTCAAAGACAAAGCAGCCAGAGTTTGCACAGATGAACCCCACTATTCAGACAAAGAATTTGAGCCCGTTATTTTTTTAAAAGCTCCCAATGCTTTATCGCCCCATTTAGGGCAAGTTGCTATTTCTGAAAAATTATCAGAAGTTTGGGTTGAGGTGGAGCTGGCTCTTGTCATTGGTCGACAATCAAAAAATATCAAAAATGAAAGTGAAGCGCGTGAAGCTCTCTTTGGCTACACCGTTGCCAATGACATTTCGGCATTGAATATTTACGGGCGGGATTGGCATTTGGCCCGATCAAAAAGTATTGATGGCTTTTGTCCAATTGGGCCTGAGCTTGTTCAAGGATTAGATTTTGAAGATAAAGTTCTAAGTTTATCTATAAACGGAAATAAAACCCAAAATTCACGAACATCAAACCGAGTTCTTAATTCTCTACAAAGTTTGATTTTTGTTTCGCAATTTATGACTTTAGAACCTGGCGATGTAATTTTGACGGGGACTCCACTGGGAGCCCGGCAGTCTCTGGTGAAACCGGGAGATACGGTTGAGGCCACGATTGAAGGTCTTGGTACACTCAACACGCGATTTGTTTCAGACAGAAGGGACTTAGAAAATGTCTAAGCTTTGGAAAGTTGTAATCCCCGATAGAGTGAAAGGGCCAGCTGAAATAGAAGAATCCATCAGTCAAGGGCGGGCCGAAATTATTTGCCTTGGTGCCCATCAAAACAATGAGCTTCGCGGTAAAATCGAAGATGCCCATGCTATTTTAGCTTGGCATGATTTGCGTTGGGATGCTGAAACATTGTCCTCTTTAAAACAATGCAAAGTTCTAGTGCGAGTGGGTGCAGGTTTTGACAATGTGGATTTAGATTCGGCGCGAAAGTTAGGAATTGTTATCAGCAATGTTCCCGATTACGGCACAAATGACGTGGCCGATCATGCTATAGGGCTTTTGTTGGCACTTGCTCGGGGCCTCATTGGTCACGACAGACAATCAAAATCTGGCCCAGAAAAATGGGCATGGGGTTTGACTCCCACATTTCGCCTCACCGGTAAAAAATTGGGAATCGTTGGTCTTGGTCGCATCGGTACCGCCACGGCTCTTAGAGCAAAATCCCTTGGGCTTGAAGTGGGATTTTACGATCCCTACAAACCGTCGGGTTGGGAAAAGTCTTTGTCATTAAAGCGATTTTCTACTCTTGAAGAGTTAGCAAAAAACGTCTTTATCGTAAGTCTACACACACCTCTGACGCCAGAAACTCGAGGGTTTATTGATCAGAAATTTTGGGCAAGTACTCAAAAAGGGGTCGTACTTATTAACACGGCTCGAGGCCCAATTCTTAATTGGCAAGATTTTAAAAAATATTTTGAAAGTGGCCAAATTGGGTCTGCTGGGTTTGATGTTTTACCCCAAGAACCACCTGATTTAAACGAGGCCTTTTTTAAACAATGGCTAAAAGATGATAGTCTTAAAAACAGACTCTTGATTACGCCCCATTGCGCTTTTTATTCAGACGAAGCTGTGGTAGAAATGCGCGAAAAGGCCATGAGAGAAGCGTTGCGGGTCTTATCTGGAGAAAAACCACTTAACCAAGTTAATGGGTGATGGGAGATTCGTTTTAGATGAGAAAAAAAATCTTAGTCACCGGTGGCGCAGGTTTTGTCGGTTCTTACCTATCAAGAGAATTACTCAAAAATAATTCAGATGTGGTCATTGTCGATGATCTATCAAACGGCAAAGAATCAAATATTCCGACCGGCGCAAAGTTTTTTAAATCAAACTTAGCCCATAATGAGACCTACGATAAATTAAAAGACGAAAATTTCTACGCCATTTATCATCTGGCGGCTCAAGCTTCTAATGCCATTTCGTTTCGTGACCCTTACAATGATTTGAACTCCAATCAATTGGCGACCTTGAAACTCTTGGAATTTGCAAGGCGTGCAGATTGTAAGAGGGTTCTTTTTACCAGTTCCATGAGTGCTTATGGAACAGTTGACAAATTTCCTACTCCCGAGACAACTGCTCTTAATTCTGATTCTCCATACGGTGCTCACAAAGCAGCTTCAGAGCGATATCTTAAAATCTACGAGAAAGAATATGGATTTCGCGGCACCGTGTTTCGGCTTTATACGACCTATGGTGGCGGGCAAAACCTAGATAATATTGATCAAGGACTACTGAGTATTTATCTTGCCTATCTTATTAAGAATATTCCCATAGTTGTTAAAGGATCTTTAGAGAGAACCAGAGACATAGTACACGTGAGCGATGTAGTTTGGGCTTTAATGGCGGCCCTTGAGAATCAAAATTCTTTTGGTAAGATTTATAATTTATGTTCTGGCACTTCAATGACGATTCGTGAAATTTTAGATGATTTGATTAGTGAGATGGGTCTTGATCCTAAGACTTACAAAGTAGAGGTTTTAGCAGGTACACCAGGTGATCCTCAGCATACTCATGGTTCTTATTTGGCAGCAAAAGAAGATTTAGGATTTATGCCAAAGATACTACCTCGGGACGGCATAAAGATGACCGTGGCGGCTTACCGAGCCAAACTTTAAAGGCAGCCTGGTGCTATGACAAAATTTATTGTTACAACTGATTTTGCCCTGAATAACTCTTCAACCGTGGGTTCTGCAAGCCGATCTTTATATTTGGGTGAGAACTTTCTAGCCGCCGAAAAGCTGGGAATCTCAGGACTTGGTCCCCTATTTCATAAAACATCTGAAGAGATTGCCTATGAATTCTTAGAGTTTTCAAGCGAACTTAATCGCAAAAATCAAAGTCTTACCTATTGGGGGACGCCTTTAGCTAGTCGAAATACTTTTAGTAATCCCTTGTTTTTCAATCTGGTGTCACTTGTCTCGGTGAGAAGGATAATTGAATCCAAGAAAATTGTTCCTGACCTTATAGTTTGCGATTCGCCTGCGTTAGCGAAAATTTTACGGCAGTTTCTAGGTGGCGACTGGAGACTAAAACTTTCTTTGCGAGATACATTTTTACCCGGTATTAATTTCTTAAAAACACGAATTAAAGCTATACGGTTTTTACTTCGTTCCACAGCCCTGTGCCTATTTACCCAAACACTCAAAAACCAGAGAATATCTGAGGCCTCAAAAAACATTTTTATATTGAGAACCTGGGTCACAGGGAGTTGCATTGATTCTAATGGCAATTACAAAAATCGAAATTTTGGTGGTCTAGGGCAGTATTTAGAATCAAAGGGTAAGGACCCGTGGGTTCTTCCCATGTTTTTTGATTTACCTAGAAGTATTTTTTCACAAATCAAAATGATGTCTCAACTATCGCAGAAATTTATTTTTCATGAGCAGTATTTAAAACCCTCTGACTATTTGGGTATTGTGAGGCGACATTTCAAAGAATGGAATCGGTCCTTCAAAGGTTATTTTTTTGAAGGATTTGATGTTTCTGCAATTTTGATTGAGATCCACCAAACAAAGTCATTTTATTCCCAATTATTGGATCTCAATAGTGTTTGGGATCTTCTTAGAGTTCTTGGTGGACAAGGTATTGAACCAGAGGCTTTGTATTACCCCATCGAAATGAATTTTATGGAAAATACACTGAATCTCGCATGTAAAGCTTTTTTGCCAAAGACCATTGCAGCCGGGTTCCAGCATACAGTTTGGTTTAAAGGCCAATGGGGAATGTTTTTGAGCGGATCTGAATCAAAATTTCACCCTCAACCTGATGAAATAATTTGTAGTGGAAAAGAATATCGTAGAATTTTCAAAGAGGCCGGAATTACAAAACCCACTCTTCGATTGGGATGCAATTTGCGATTCACCGATGTCAATCAAAGTGGGCACGATGTCAGGCCATCGCAAGAAAAAGGCGGTCTATTTGACGATTCGAAGTCCACTTCCGCAAATGATTTTCGATCAACCCACCCGTTAGCAAATGGGTTAACAGGGGGTATTTTTTCTAATTTCCCAAATTCAACTTCTAATAATTCACAGGGTCACGGCTCCTCATATAAAATGAAAAATATCTTAGTTCTCCTTCACCAATATGAACAGCTCTCGTTCCAAACTCTCCATTGGCTCTCTCATTTTTCCCGAAATGGCAAACCCGCCACTACTGTCGAAAAGTTCCGGTATATTTTAAAACCCCACCCCAGTTTGAATTTAGATCAACTTAAAGGGCTCTGCCAGAAATTCGGTTTTAAGAACTGTGAGTGGGCCATGGGCAATGTCCACGATGCTTTGAAAAACTGCGATGTTGTCGTTATGTCGGCAGCGTCTGTTTCGTATCTTGAAGTTTTGGCCGAAGGAAAGCCCATAATTTCATTAAAATTAGACAATGTGGTTCAATTCGATCCCTTGTTTGAAAAATATCCGATTAGGCCCGCAGAATCTGTAGACGATCTAAAAACTTTGTTGAATTTCGCTCTAAATTTATCGAGTTCCACGAGACATGAACTTGCTGAATTTGGCAAATCGATCAAAGAAAAATACTTTGAACCAGTAAGTGGCGAGCGAATGAAAGAATTTCTGCTTCCGCCAGAAAAACCAAACCCTCGGCGCACTCCCCATTTTGAATCTCAAAGCGAGGCAAATTTATGATGAGCTTGCTCGAGAGCCCAAGACTTAAATACGAAAAACTGTCTTTGATTCATGTGACCGATCGCTATTTAAGTTGGATCAACGACCCAGTGATCAGAATAGGTTTAGAAAGTGTCAGTGTGAGCGGCCCCCCATCGACAATGGACGATCTTAAGAATTATGTAGGCAACTTAGACCAAAAGGCTCACGTGTTTGCTATTATTTGGAAAGAATCTCATATCGGAAACATTAAAATCCACATGATCGAGCCGAAACATGGGCGAGCGGAGATTGGTTATTTGATTGGTGATAGGTCAGTTTCAGGAATGGGTTTTGGCACAGAAGCAGTGGGTCGCATCACTCGGTATTGTTTTGAAAACCTAGATCTTCGAAAAGTGACTGCTGGTTGTTATGCCGACAACATGGGCTCCATAAGAATTCTAGAGAAAAATGGCTATTTGCAGGAGGGCCATCTTAAGTTTCATATTCGTCGAGACGGCGAATATATTGATGTTTTAAGATTTGGAAAGCTAAAGCCTTAGCCCTAGTACTCCTAGAAAAGCAACTACAGACAGGATTTCCATAGATGCTGGACCTCCCAGCCGTCATCCATAAGAGAATGAGACTGCCGCTAATAATCTGCTTTAAGCCCTAGTATGAGAAAAAGATTCTTAACACCAACTCTGCTAAACGAAGAAATAACAATATTAAGGTCGAGTTTCTCTTTAGCTTTTTGGCGATCATCCGAATGTAAAGACGACGGTTATGTCGGCTTGCCATAAGGCACCTCCCGGTAAGGAGGTATTCGCCTTCGGCCAAGGCTGTACCGGCCGCTTCACCTGTAGCAGCTAGAAAGCCCAGCAGTGCAAACACATTGCAAGCTGGGCCATTCTTTTAAATACCATAAATTAGATTTGGCAATTTGTTCGGACAGATGTCCGGCCGGCGAGACGGATCTTTACTTGCTAAGAATTACTTCGGGAATAATTTTCGAGGTTGCCCACAGGCGTGTCGAATTGTTTTGGCTCAAGCAGAAATTCCAGACTCTTTCGATCTTGAGTTCGATGAAAAGAGCCGCCCATAACCTGGGGTCGTGGCTGACATTGCCCTGATTTTATCAAGGGCCACTTGGCACTAAACATGGCACAAATTTCAGAAACAAGTTTTTCGTAACTTGTCCGCAGTGTATCTTCAGAAGACATCTGGACTTCTTTTTGAAAAAGAATGGCCCCCGAATCAAGGCCCTCATCCACGAGATGAATGGTCACGCCTTTTGGCGTATTTTCGACAAAGCTCCAAAAATTGGGGTCAGCCCCACGATTCCAAGGTAAATAGGAAATATGGAGATTGATAATTTTCAGCGAAAATAAATCGATGATGTCCTTTTTAATAATGTGACGGTATCCGAAACTAACAATGAATTCGAAACTACCAGAGGCAACAAAATCTGCGTCGATCTTTTCCTCATAGACAACCACTGATTCACCTTGATCCCGAAGAAAAGAAACTATTGAAGATTTTGGACTTCCTAAAAATAAAACATTCACTTCAAACTCACTCGTCGGCCAACCGCAAGAGATCAGCTTCCCTAAGTTTCTGGGCCAATGGCGCAAGATCAAGAGCATCCACACCCAAAAGTTCGGCAATATCGACTAAATCATGGTTGCCGTCAGAAAAGGCCAAAACATTGGCCATATTGCGAACCCGAGCCGCCATATCTTTGGTCCCCAATGTGGGTCGCAGACCCCGCTTGCCCAACTGTGGCTCACCAATGCACGTTACTTGAAATTTTCTATTTTCTTCAAACAATTCTAAACATCGAGTGTAAACATTAAAACTTCCCTCAAACCCTGACGCAGAAATCAAATCTAAATTGTCTAATGAAGTATGGTACTCAGGATAAGTTGCATATTTACTTCGCATCACAGAAACCATGGGGAGATCAACTCCCGGGCTACAGTACTGGCGCTCATCGCTCCCCCGATCTGCAAATGAATAGTTCTTGTATCCGGGCACCAAGCGATTCATCACATGAGTCGTGATCTTGTCGGTCACTGTGCCACCAAGACGCGAGGGTAAGAAGGAATAATCTCTATCATCACCAACGCATGTAATCTGGTAGGCGCCAAATACTTTTTTTCTAAGACTCTCTAGATTTTTATCGATATAAACGATGGCTCCAATGGTTTCAGGGACAAACACAAGGCGATAACTGTATCGGCGTTTTTTCTGCTTAATCCACTGACCAAGAAACGCAGTCAGAACAGGCCCTGAGACTTCATTGTTGCCCATCGAAGGATGACAAATATATGTAGATAGAAAAATCTCTTTTTCAGATTCCCCGGGCAGAAAAACTTCGCCATAAGTTAATGACCCTTTTTCTAAAGAACTATCAATGAAGACTTCGTACTGATCGGGCTTCAACCTTAGACGATCATTGTGAGTAAGGCAAAAACCCCAAGTTCGATTGTAGTAAGAAGTGATATAGGGAATGGCATCTGGTTGATCAGGCAATGAATGAAGATTTTTTTGAAGTTCTTCCAATGAAATCTTTTTGCTCACGGGCTCGCTGTAATTAACCAAATGCAAATTATTTGCTTTGAAATCAATAACCCGACGACCCGTCGAGTTTTTGACGTAAGCATCTTTGATGTTCCATTCAAAAGGCACTGTCCAATCTAGACAGGTTTCACCTGAAGGGACTTCAAAAATCTGCATTTCAGGTAAATAAGACTGAATGAGTTTTAAAGTTTGCCTAACCCCATTGCCTGTAATACTTCTACAAATAGGAAAAAGCTCTTGGGCAAATCTGTACATTTGCTGACCAACGTCGCGAGCTGACTCCAGATTGTTTTGATATTTTTCCAAATTCATATCTTGACGCTAAACTAGTAAAGAGATCGATCTAAATCAAATAGACAATTGGGGATTATTGATAAGGTTATTAAATCGGCTCAAGGGATCCCCAACAGGCCCCACCACTGATTCAAACTCATGAAAAGGAATTTCCCAACGATTTTCAAGCATTTCGGCCACTCGCATTCGAAGTTCGTCACGGCCGTGGGTCATGACCAAAGAAAGGGCTTGGGGCCGAAATCGCCAAATCGTATTGAGGGGATCATGGTAAAGCCCCAAACGTCTCTTGTTTAATGCTACAAGCACTGGTGAAGTAAAAGGAAGCCCCAAGCAAAGATCGGCCATGGCGACTGCCTGATAAGGGTCGGCCGTATGATCAAGGGCAATGACCCGCGCATTTTTTACATAGCTTTCATCGGGATTCCAAAGTTTGGCCATATTGGGGGGATATTCCCTTGTGGGATCATTGGCCGTTCGCTTTGGTTTTAAAATAAGTTTTACTTGGGGGAATTCCTCTAAGAGATAAATGAGATCGGCAAAAAATTTATCCAACATTTCTATAGGGTAAGGCGCAGGCCCAAAACCCCACCGAGCTCGACTTATTTTTGTGATAGCCGGAACATCAAAGACTGAAATAAAAAAATCTCCAGGCTTTTCAAGAATACCTTCATTTTTTCTCAATAAAGAAGCCGAAGTTTCAAGAAACCCAGCGTTGCCGCACATGACAGGGCCAATTATTCTAAATATCGGCCGAAACTCTGGCAATCGCACGTGACGTCTTGAGTATTCTATTTCAGCTTCACGGCTCCAAACCCAAATTTCTTTGGATACAGGGACACTATGGGCAATATCAAGTTCGGCTAACCTTTCAGACGAAGAATTATATCGAAAAATATTTGAACCGTAAAACCAAAGAACCGTTCGAACGCCAACGGCATTTGCAGCGGCCACAGCTGGTAAATCTGGCCATGAAGCTGAAATAGAAGATAGAAAAACCTGGGGTTTAAATCTATGCAATAACGGAATCCACGGTGCACCTTGATATAAAAAACTTAAAACGCAAGGAGCGTTAAATGAAAGGGGCAACGAAAAAATAAGGCGTAACGAGGCTCCTAAAATACTGAGTAAAGTTTTAAGGCGTTCGTAAAAAGGGATTAAAAGAAAGCTTTGAGTAAAAGGCGCCCAGGTCAAATTATTTTCTTTTAACCACGCACGACAGCTCCCACTGGGGGTATTAGGAAGAAAATAGATTTCAGATTTTGAAGCCCCCGCTTGTCTTGAAATGGCCGAGAAGTCTAGTCTTGACGGTCCATCGGCCATTTCAGGAGTAGAAATACCCACCCAAAAGGCACCGTACTTTTTTTGTTCAAGGGGTTTTATTTTAGAAGAAATAGAAAAGGTTTGAATAAATATTTTTGCCAAGGGACGAAAGGCTTTTATCCAGAGCCAAAGGCGATCGGCAAAAGACAAAAAGTACAATACCTTCAAAGAGTTTTCAGGAAATCTTAAGATCAAGTTTTCTTGGCGGGCATCAAGCAGAGTACTAACTCGATAGGCACTTCCGCCTTCACGGGCTACGCGCATCTGAGATAATTTTAAGAAAAAATAATGTCTTTCGTAGGCGCGGGCTAACCACTGAAACCATGTGTCAGTAAAATCAATCTCCACACCGCAAGCACGACTCATGAGCGGGGGTCTTTGTTCCCACGTGGCAATGGTGTTTGTCCAGTGGGAATGAATTTCTTCAGACGTTGAGTACCATTGATCAAGATTCATGAGGTCTTCAGCACCAATATTTTCAAAGTGTCTCAGCCAAGATTCAGGAACATTTTCAGGCTGCCAATACACGATCTTAAAAAATAGCGCTAAGACTCGGGCTAAGACGTAATTAACTGGATTTATGGTGCTGAAGTATATGGTCAAAGAAGGTGATCCCAATGAAGGGGCGTACCCCGTCGCAGCTCTTTATTGGTTACTTTGCCAAGGACAGAATCGTAGTGCTTTGGTGACATTCCATACCCTGGTCGAATGGTGCGAATATTTTCTTCAGTCAATCGTTCTCCGGGTTTAATGTCTTTAACAACATAAATAGAGCGTCGAAATTTCAAAGAAGATTGCTCGCTTTCAGTTACGCCATAACTCACTTGCCCCAATGACTGCCACGCTCGTTCTGTTTCTCTAACAAGAGCGGCCAATTCTGTGGGTTCCAATGAAAATGCCGAATCCACACCGCCTTCAGCTCTTGATAGAGTGAAATGTTTTTCAATTACGGTAGCCCCTAGGGCAATACTTGCTACGGCCACACCAATGCCTAGAGTATGATCTGATATACCAACTTGCACATCAAAGAGATCGCGAAGATGGGGAATTGTTTTTATATTTGTACCCTCAGGGGTCGCAGGGTAGCTGCTCGTGCATTTTAACAAAATAATGTCTTGACCACCGGCTTTTCGAACTGTGCGCACGGTTTCATCTAAATCAGCAGCCGTTGCCATTCCCGTTGAAATAATAATGGGTTTTCCCGTGGCGGCCACTTTTCTTATCAAAGGCAAATCTGTATTTTCAAATGATGCGATTTTATAAAATGGCACCTTTAATTTTTCTAAAAAATCTACGGCGGTAGCATCAAAGGGGGTGCTAAAACCCACCATTCCATGTTCACTGCACCTATCAAAAATGGCTTTATGCCATTCCCATGGTGTGTAGGCTTCTTGATAGAGTTTATGGAGGGACTTACCCATCCACAGACTTTGCGAGTCGTTTATGAAGAATTCACCTTCATTGAGATCTAAAGTCATCGTATCAGCGGTGTATGTTTGAATCTTGAGGGCATGGGCGCCGGAACGAGCTGCCGCATCTACTATTTCAAGGGCTCGCTCAAGGGATTGGTTATGGTTGCCTGACATCTCGGCAATAATAAAGGGAGCGAATTCGGGGCCAACTTGGTGATTTCCTAACCTAATTGTCTTTGCCATCTACGATCCTTTTTTAAGTTCTGAAGGAATCAAATATTAGTCTACTGAGTCAAGAAATTTGATCTAAAATTCGAGAAATACCATGGCCATCGACTAATTCCATTCCTCTTCGCCCTATTTCTAAGATTTTCTTAGGATCTTGCAGTGCTCGATCAAGAGCATTGGTGATTGTTTCTTCAGTGATATCAGTCGTATGGCCCAAGTAATTTTGAAAACCATTTTCGGCCATAAACTTTGATGTTTCCCTTTGGTTCTCAGCCACACTTATTACAAGTGCCGGCAAACCCAGACAACAACGCTCCCATGTTGTGCTACCCCCGCCGGATATCATCATGTCGTTTGTGGCCATAAGTTCAGCCATATTAGAAACGCCAACGAGACAAGTCACCAAGGGATCTTGCTTGCAGAGATTTTCAATTTCAATGCGATGGGGTGTGGAGGCGCCAATGACAACGGTGATTTTTTCAAAAGGTTTTTCAATACGCCTCAATGCTTTGAGAACCCGAACCGTATCGCCGGCTAGATCAATTCCACCCATAAAAACTAAAATATGACGAATTGAAGATTTCTCCTGGCGCTTTACTTTTGAAAATTCGCTTCGCAGTAATGCGTAGGCGGGACCCAAGAGACGATTACATTGCTTTGCCACTAAATTTTCATAGCGTTGGTCTTGATTTCTGTGAAAATTTTGGTCTATTAGAAAATCGCAGTCATGACTACGATCAGCTAGATCGTCGATAACAACAAGCTTTTGGCAATGGGGTTTTAGTTGAGCTTCCCATTTCTGATCTAATCCGTAGTGATCAACGACTAGAATTGATTTACCTTGGCTTGATGTCAAAATCGTCAGTGTCTCTTGGGCATCTCTATTTTGTGTGGTTTCAAGCCAGTGGGAATGAAATAAATGGGCACTATCATTTTTCTTCACGCCACTAGGAAGAACGTGAACTTTTAACCCCTTATTTTCTAAACTTGAAATCAAATTACCTTTTAAGGCTCGACAAATGAATTCGGGCTGAATACCCCGAGACTTAAATCCTTCGGCCAAAGCCAGATCCCGGCCAATATGGCCCGTGCCCATCTGGTCTGAGGCATCGGCCCGAATAAATGCTTTCACAATAGACATTTTTTTATGGATTTCCCGTTCAATTTGAACCATTTATCTATAGCCATATGTCAGAAATCAAGCCATTAAAATATTCAGTTTTAATACCTACCTGCAATAGACCAGAGCTCTTAACGAGATTTCTTCAATCCCTTGAAAAACAAACCAGACTGCCATCAGAGGTGGTCGTCATAGATCAGAGTGACGATGATAAAACTAAACATTGTTTTGAGGCATGGCAGGCAGGGGCCATCAAAAAGACCTATACCCACCGAAAAATCAAATAA
>JAHFAE010000115.1 GCA_023250675.1 Oligoflexia bacterium
TTTAACGAGCTGTTTGATTTCATCAACGCTTGAGACAGGGCCGTCGCTGCCGGGTACGATTGGAACCTTAGCCGCTTTCATTAAGTCGCGGGCCGATAACTTATCTCCCATACTTTTTAAGGCATGAACGCTTGGGCCAATAAAAACGATTCCCGCCTTTTCACAAGCTTCGGCAAAATCTTCATTCTCTGATAAAAAACCATAGCCCGGGTGAATGGCCTGTGCGCCGCATTTCTTTGCCACTTCGATAATTTTGGGAATATTGAGATAGCTTTCTCGGCTTGCTGCGGGGCCAATACAATATGCTTCGTCGGGTAAGAGAACATGTAGACTATTGCGATCAGCTTCACTGAATACGGCTACTGTTTTAATTCCCAACTCACGACAAGCACGATGCACTCTGATAGCAATTTCGCCGCGATTTGCGATAAGAATTTTTTTAAACATTAATTAATTCCTCTAAAGGGGAATGTTCCCGTGTTTGCGCGGGGGATTAGTATCTCTCTTATTTTTCAGCATTTCTAATGCTTCAATTATGCGGCGCCGAGTTTGTACGGGTTCAATGACTTCGTCTATGTAACCGAGCTCTGCTGCTTTATAGGGATTAGCAAAAGTGGCCCGATAATCTTCTGTTAGTTTATCTTTCACTTTGCCATCGCCATTGGCTTTTGCGATTTGTTCTCTAAAGATAATGCTTACCGCCCCATCAGGTCCCATGACAGCAATTTCTGCAGTGGGATATGCCAAATTAATATCTCCTCTGAGATGCTTTGAAGACATAACGTCGTAGGCGCCGCCGTAAGCTTTGCGAGTAATAATTGTAATTTTGGGAACCGTAGCCTCTGCATAAGCATAAAGTAGTTTCGCACCATGCTTGATAATTCCACCATACTCTTGGTCTGTCCCTGGCAAGAACCCCGGTACGTCGACGAAGGTTACCAATGGAATATTAAAGGCGTCGCAAAACCTAACAAACCGAGCCGCTTTCATTGAGGCTTTTATGTCAAGGCATCCAGCCAACACTGTTGGTTGGTTAGCGACGATACCCACACTTCGGCCATTGAGTCTCGAAAAGCCAACCAGCACATTGCCCGCATAATGTTGTTGAACTTCTAAAAAGTATCCCTCGTCTACGACAAGGCGAATAACCTCTTTCATATCGTAAGGTTTTTTTGAACTATCAGGAATAATGGAATTTAGTTTCGCCTCGAGCCTGTCCACTCGATCTTTTGGGGGAATGGCGGGCGGATCGTCGATGTTATTAGACGGCAAGAAATTTAAAAGCTCACGAATCATGAGAAGACAATGTTTGTCATCGTCACAGGCAAAATGGGCCACACCCGATTTAGTATTATGGGTGATTGCACCACCGAGATCTTTTTTGGTGACCTCTTCGTGGGTTACAGTTTTGATAACATCAGGGCCCGTGACAAACATATAGCTTGTGTCTTTGACCATAAAAATAAAATCAGTGATGGCTGGACTATAGACGGCGCCACCAGCGCAAGGGCCCATGATGGCTGAAATTTGCGGGATCACACCGCTTGCTAAAGTATTTCTAAGAAAGATATCTGCATAACCGCCCAGACTCTCTACACCTTCTTGAATTCGCGCGCCCCCTGAATCATTCAAGCCGATAATGGGCGCCCCATTTTTCATGGCCATATTTTGAATCTTACAAATTTTCTTAGAATTTGTTGCGCTGAGACTTCCGCCGAATACAGTAAAGTCTTGGCTGTAAACATAAACAATTTTTCCGTTGATGCGGCCATAACCTGTGATGCAACCGTCCCCGGGAATTTTCTTATCTCCCATTCCAAATTCGCTGCACCTATGGGTCACAAATCTATCTAGTTCAACAAATGAATTGGGGTCTAAAAGAATATCAAGTCTCTCACGGGCTGTAAGTCGACCAGATTCTCGATGTTTTGCGACGCGCTCTTTTCCCCCGCCCATAAAGGCCTGTTCGTTGCGGGTTTCAAGATCGGTCAATCGTTCTTCAATTGTCATTTCTGTCATCATTACTCCTTAGGGACGAAGTCGGCCGTAGAGTCGGGGAAAAGGAATAGTTTCTCGCACATGGCTTAGGCCGCATATCCAGCCCACCGTTCGTTCAATTCCTAAACCAAATCCTGCGTGTGGAAAAGATCCGTAGCGTCTTAAATCCGTATACCAACCAAAATCTTCGGGGTTCAAGTTATGCTCTTTTATTTTTCCCATTAATTTATTTAAATTATCTTCTCTTTGTCCGCCGCCGATGATTTCTCCGTAACCTTCAGTAGCTAGAAGATCACAGCTCATGCTTGAGCCAGCCTCTTTCTCATCTTCTTTCATATAAAAAGCTTTTATTGCAGCAGGATAGTGGTGAACAAATACGGGCTTATTATATTTTGACGAAATAATAGTTTCGTCTGTGCCGCCAAAGTCCTCTCCCTTTTTAAACTCGAGGTTTTCTTTAGCGATGATCTCTGCAGCCTCTTTATAATGAAGTCGGGGAAAGGGAGCCGTCACTTTTGCCAGAGCCTCTGTATTTCGTTCTAAGACTTTGAGCTCGGCCGCTTTATTTTTTAATACTCTTTGAACAATATATTCTACGAACTGTTCGGCCAATTCCATATTGTCATAGAGATCATTGAAGGCCACTTCAGGTTCTACCATCCAAAACTCGATGAGATGTCTTCTTGTTTTTGATTTTTCGGCGCGAAAGGTTGGGCCAAAGCAATAGACTTTACCAAAGGCAGCAGCTCCAGCTTCCATATACAGCTGTCCACTCTGACTTAAATAGGCTTTTTCATCAAAATATTTTGTTTCAAAAAGTGTAGAGGTGCCTTCGCAAGCGCTGGGTGTAAAAATCGGTGCATCTATTAAGGTAAACCCACGGCCATCAAAAAAGTCCCGCACACTTTTAATAATTTCAGCCCTCACACGAATGGCTGCATGCTGTTGACTCGATCGAAGCCAGAGATGGCGATTGTTCATTAAAAAATCAGTGCCGTGTTCTTTGGGGCCAATGGGATAGTCCACTGATGGTGAGTGAATCTTCAAAGTTCTGGCGCTGAGTTCAAATCCACCGGGACTTCGTTTTTCTTCTTTTACAACGCCGGTTACAAAAACACAGGCTTCTTGGGTGAGTTGCTCAAACTCGGCAAAAGAAGTTTCGTCACATTCGCCCTTAAAATAAACACATTGGCAAAGTCCTGTGCCGTCGCGAAGGAGAAGAAATTTTATCTTTCCGCTGGATCGTTTACTATAAACCCAACCGCATAGTTCAACGGTTTGTCCGACATGCCGTGACAAATCTTCGATGTAGGTACGATTCATAAGCTATCTTGCGTAACATGGTAATGACTGAAACTTCCAGCACTTTTCTTGTATTACCTATTGAAAGTCCACCTCCCGTTTGTTCTATTTGGCATCTATGCTGAAGGTGTTCTTTGCCCTGATGTTGACGACATGCGTTAGTTATGCCGAACCCGCTTCGCTGGGGTGGTGGTTTTTACCTGATTTTATCGAGGACCTTCCCCACTTTATTGAAGAAGACAACGCGAACATCTGGTCGGAGATTTGGGTTCGCTCTCAGCCTGACTCCACGTCTGCACCCAGTGTTGTTATGGAAAATGTTTTGGGAGCGCGTTGGATCGGGATTAATCCAGACAAATCCGGTAAACCGTCCACGGCCTATTTGGTATTGGGTGAAAAAAGAGTGGTGCAATTTACGGGAGACCAAGTTCGCCTGGGAATTTTTGACGAAGATAAAATTATTTGGAGTGACAAAACAAAACAGAGCCTCGTGGGCTTTAAGAGGCATCGTCGTGGGCGACGTCGTCATGTTTCAGCAAGAATGAATTTTGGAAAGATAACTATTCCTCCAAAAGAAGCAAAGGCCGCAAACTTAGCGGCTTGGTCTGTCGAGGGAATGGAAAATTTTTTGACAAAACTTTCAAATTTTTCGTTTAAACCCATGGGTCTCAGGGACATTTCGATAGTTTCTCAATTGGATGATGCCAATGGGGGCCTTCTTAATTTTAGATATGCAAGTTCGTGCGATTTTGAAGACAGGCAAATCATAGAGAACGCTCTCGCAGAAATTGAACCCAAGTTAAGCTGCTGGTTATCTCAAAATCCTCAAAGCGCCTGGAAGATTCCGGCAATCTTACTGCAAAAACCAATTATTGATTGTCGAAAGCATGCGCCTATGACTTCTGAGCATTGTGGTATGGCTACGTTACCTCTGACCAACGAATTTTTTGTGACTACTCCCAGAATTAGTTTAAACCCCGATCGATGTCATGAACACCTGGGCGCTACGTTGTTTCACGAAATTGCCCACCTCACAGGAATAAAAGATGACTCGCCAGAGCTAGACGTGGCTCTTTCTCAAAGTGAATCTTGTGCTCAAATCCCTGCAAAACTAGAATACCAAAATAATGGCGAGGGATTTTTAAATGAATTTCAAGTTGATACAAGAATGTATCTCTTTACTAGAGCCCGCCAAGACGCCGTAGAAAAGTGGGGATGGAGTGAGGGGGAACAAGCTTTTTTACTTGGTACCATTTGCACAAGAATGGGTGATAAGTATTGTGCTCGAAGATATTTTCAGGCTGCGGCTCAAGGCAATTTAAATGGTCTTGTTGAATTACCCGAAAGTGGCGAAATTTCGCTGGCAACAATTGCGCAGTTTGGATTTTATGATTCAATCACTGAAGATCTTCAACGTATGCACGAGTTGGCAAAATATTTAACAAAAGATCCCAACGGAAACTTGATTCGACGCCTTGAAACGGGAATCCATCGCGTTCATGAATTTTTTGTCGCAAGAACTGCTTTACAAGCCATTAAAGAAAATAAAGGAATTTGTAATGGCGATACCGACGATCACGTAATGTGCGAAGACCTGGCGCAGATCATAAAATCCAAATGGTTCCAAAATTAATGGAACTTTTTCAAAAGGCCCTAATGGGCCATGGCCCATTGGGCAGCATTAAGGGCATTGAGTTTACCGTGTGTGCGAACGCCATAGGATCCATTTACAACCGATGAGTTGATGGCATCGGCGACGGCCGTTGGGGACAAAGTGGGTTTTGCACTCAATAATAATGCTGCAACTCCAGCCACAAAGGGGGTAGCCATGCTGGTGCCACTCTTGTCACAGAGCTGGCCTTCGGGCTGGCCAGGGTCAGGAGGAATCGTACTTAATATCTTTTCACCTGGCGCAGCTACATCGACGAGTATCCCGTAGTTTGACCAAATAGATAAGTATTGCTGAACGTTATAAGCGCCAACTGTAATTTTACCTGGGACTTGAAACGCAGCTGGCCACTCGGGTAATCGATTTAGGTCATTACCGTCATTACCTGAGGCATTGGCGAACACGGTACCGGATAATGTAGCATCTAATATTTCTTGCTTTAATACGGAGCTACAGTCTCCCCCTCCCCAACTGGCATTTATGACTTTTGCTCCGTGACTTAATGCGAATTTCATACTTTTTATGGCGTCGCTGACTGAGCCGTCACCTTGGGCATTGATGAATTTTAATGGAAGGATTTGAACGTTTGGAGCGACACCGGTAAAATTATTGGCCCCTGCACTACCGCCGATGATACCAGCCACATGGGTCCCGTGATTGCTGTCATCAAAAACATCAGAGCTATTATCAGCAAAATTCCAACCGTGAATGTCGTCAACGTATCCGTCTCCATCGTCGTCGATTCCCATAAGGCCCATGGCTTCCATAGAATTTGTCCAGATTTGATTTTTTAAGAGAGGGTGGTTTATATCAACACCAGAATCAATAACTGCAACGATGACTCCATCCCCTTTTTTACCTAAGTAATTCCAAGCTTCGGTCGCTTGAATGTCGGCCGGGCCCCACGTATTGGGCAAACTCAATGAATTGCAATTGGACTCAATTTTAACTTTTCGAATGCGTTCAGCGAAGAATTCGTATTCAGCGATCAAGTACTCATTTCTATGGGGCTTCAAAACATGATTTTCTACCCACGATTTGTCTACGTTTTGGAATTTTGTGATTTTTGAACCCGAATAAATAACATTATTTTGGAATTCGTGGGGAACCAAAGTCTTCCAACTCACAAGAAAAGATTTTGCTTTAACTTGGCCCTGACAATTTTGGCCGTTAAGAGTCGGAGCAGCTACTTGCGGAGAATCTTTATTACAGCCAAATTGGAGTACTAAGAGAAAGGTCGCCAAAACGCCGGCACATTGTTTTGTTGCATCCATGCAACTTCCTCCAATGGGTTCCTCTTAGAATAACACGCGGGGAGGGGGCCAGGGTTAGTCTTGCCTCGGAAATTAATTTGACGGAACAAAGGTCTAGCTTGGACAATTGGGCACAACCTGCTATTAAATTTCTTTTACAGTTCACTTTTACTGCTTTGCCGGAGGATCGAGATCATGATGAAAATACCCCTAGTTATTTTGTTTATTTTTGTTGGTGGAAGTTCATTTGCCCAAGACCTAGAAAAAGAAAAAAAATTATCGGCAGAGTATCTGGCCCAAGTGTCAAAAGAACCTGGGGCCCAAGTCTTGGAGAAAGGAGTGGTTTTGCGTGCCCTTTATGATAGTGGTTCACAAAGTCATCCCGATTTATCAGACACGGTTAATGTCACTTACCACATGGTTGACCGCGAAGGTAAGCTCATTGAAGAGAGTATTAGCGCTGACGAAATCTTAAAATTTCCACTTAAAAGACTCATTAAGTGTTGGCAAATCGCTTTGCCCGCAATGCCAATTGGATCGTTTTATAAAATAAGCTGTCCATCTGATACAGCATATGGTGACAGCGGCACCAGTGACGGAAGTATCAAGGGGGGGGCGGCACTGACATTTCGAGTTACCCTATTTGGCGTAAATTAAAAGTAAATGGCAAAGGATATAGGTGCTATTCAAGGGGCTCTACACGGTAGCGAGTAGAGCCATTACCTGTTACCGGATACAAAAGATTTATCAAAGGAATGAGGAAGAAGGTTCTTAAGCAAGAATTTTTCGATCTTCTTGCCTTTCACTGACGTACAGATGATTTCAGTGTCAGGGCCAAATTCGGCGAGCACTTGGCGACAAATACCACAGGGTGTACATGGTCGATCGGAAGAAGACACGATAGCTATCTTTTTAATTCCCTTTTCGCCGCTGGCCACAGCTGCCCCAATGGCTACCCGTTCAGCACAAATAGTTGCGCCATAACTTGAGTTTTCAACATTACACCCGGTAAATTGCTTGCCCGATTCTGTTTCAAGACAAACTCCTACATGGAACTTGCTATATGGGGCATAGGCATTTTTCATAACTTTTATAGCCTTAGAAATAAGGTCTTTCTCAGTTGATGCCATCGAGATCTTCCGCCATTTTTGGAATGAGCAAATTTAAAAATGCTTCAAATTGTTTTTCAACAGCTTTGGCCGTCACGGTCACATCACTATGGCTTAATTTAACTTTAGAAATCCCAGCGGCCATATTGGTTATGCAACTCACACCACAAACACGTACGCCAAAGTGGTTGGCCGCAATGACTTCGGGGACTGTACTCATCCCTACGGCATCGGCGCCAATGGTTTTTAAATAACGAATTTCAGCAGGTGTTTCATAAGTGGGCCCAAGCAGTCCAGCGTAAACTCCAGAGTGAACACGAAGTCTAGATTTTTTCGCGCAGATCAAGGCTAGACTAATAAAAGATTTATCATACGCTTCAGTCATATCAGGAAATCGGGGACCCATTT
>JAHFAE010000116.1 GCA_023250675.1 Oligoflexia bacterium
TATTGGTTAGAAAAAAGCATAAAATACATTAAATCTAACCCGGGAGATTGGCTAGAATTACTAGGCAAGAGATTCTTAATTTTTTGGAATAACTACGAAGAACCTGACAATTACAATCAAGGGTTTTTTATCAGTCAGTTTAAAACAGTACTAAACCTGCCTTTGTTCAATTTTGCCACTCTATCAGCCTTATTTATTTTTGGATTATTTTTTGGAATGAAAACAAACTCTGAAAAGGTTCTATTAGTTGTTTTGACTTTATCTTATGTTATCTCGGTCATTCTCTATTACGTGACTGATCGCTATCGTCTTCCTGTGGTATTGATCATGGCTCCCGTCTGCGGACTTGCTTTAGAACAAATACATATTTTACTAAAGCAAAAACAGTACGGCCGACTTGCATTGTCGGCGGTAGCTGCGGCCATAACATTCGCTTTGAGTTTTCTGCCCCAACTCAGCGATCATAAACCAACGGAGTCTACGGCCTGGGCCCATTTAGCAAACATTTACCATGACCTTGGAGACTACGAAAAATCCTCCCAAGCAATTAGTCAAGTGCTTGAGTACCTGCCCCTTGTTCCAGGATCCGATGCATTTATTAATGGCGGTGATTCTTATACCAGGCTTAAAAATTATCGAATGGCTGAACAGGTTTACTTGGTAGGTTTGCAGGCCTATCCAAAAGATCCACAGCTCTACTTGGGCATGGCAAATCTAGCTAAACTAATCAATAACCCAAAACAAGCTTTGGCATTTTTTAAACAAGCTAAAGATCTTAGCAAAACAGGAACCCAAATTGAAAAATGAGAATTTGGTAAACAAAGCCGAAAATATACTCAAAGAAAATAGGGTGGCTATTTATCTCGTAGCCTACAATGCAGAAGCTCATATCGAAAAAGTTCTAAAACGAATACCAGAGTGGATTGCAGAAAAGGCTTGTGAGATTTTTGTCATTGATGACCATTCAAAAGATCAAACCGTTCTCAAGGCAAAGAATCTTCAATGGCCTAAAGAATTTGCACCGCTAAAAATTTATAAAACACCTTACAATCAGGGATACGGGGGCAATCAATGCCTGGGCTATCAGTATGCCATCAAAAATAAATTCGATATAGTAGTCTTGCTCCATGCCGATGGCCAGTATGCCCCAGAAGCCTTGCCAGAAATTCTGGCGGCCTATTCTGATACTCAAACTCAAGCCGTTTTCGGAAGTCGTTTTTTAAGACCACTTGATGCCATCAAAGGACGAATGCCAATTTATAAATGGCTAGGAAACAGAATTCTAAGTTTTATCCAGAACGGAATTCTCGGCACTCGTATGTCTGAAATGCATAGCGGTTACAGATCATACCGTGTGAATGCCCTAAAACAAATTCCCTTTCAATTCAATAGTTTTGGATTTGATTTTGATGCCGATATTATTGTGCAGTTTGTAGCGAAAAAATTTAAAATTTCAGAGGTTCCCATTCCCACTTACTACGGTAGTGAAATTTGCCATGTCAATGGAATCCCTTACGCATGGAATTGTATTAAAACCGCCATTAAATACAAACTTATGCAGTTAGAAATTTTCTATGATCCAAAATTTGATTTTAGATCAAAAGATCAATCGGTCTATACTGTAAAGAAATCAAAACATTCGCTTCATTATCATATCAGGTCTCTGTTTTTTGATCCGGGCACGAAGGTCCTCGATGTGGGAGGTGGAACTGGAGAGGCCATCAGTTTTCACCATCAACAAAAAGGGTGTAAGGTTACCTGCATCGATAAAGAGCAACACTGCTCAGAAGAAGGAATAAAACATCTCAAAGCTGATCTTAATCAGCCTTGGAAATCCCAATTGGGCCCAAGCAAATTTGAAGTGGTTTTTGCATTAGATGTGATTGAACACCTCTTATCACCAGAAGAAGGTTGCCAAGAAATTTTTAATAGTCTCGAGAGTGGCGGTAAACTCTATGCGAGTACGGGCAACGTGGCCTTCTTGCCCTTGAGAATTATGCTCGCAATGGGACAATTCAACTATGGTCGCAGGGGGATCTTAGATCTTACCCATACAAGGCTCTTCACTTTTGATTCATTTCGAAGACTTCTCAAAAACGCGGGCTTCAAGATTGACGAAATAAAAGGGTTTGGACCACCCGTCAGCGATTTGGGGGGCCGATCATTCGTGATGTCTTTTATAGAACGAGGGGGCGCCTTCTTAGCAAAATATTGGCCCCGGCTTTTTGCCTTTCAAATTCTTATTGTGTGCACACGTACCAATTCTCTCGAAGATTTGATGGATCAGACGTTTATGAATGATTCTAATGTTGAAAATCACCAACAAGAACATAAGAGAGTGGCGTAAAAAACTTCCCCCAATATTTGGTAAAAGTGAAATTGCCTGTGGTAGGCCAAGTTTGAACTGTTACTTTTAGCAGCAGAAAAAGTGAGTTTAAGAATTAGACTCTACAAATTAACGATTGATCTTTTCAATAGTTGTTAATACATCATCGGCGTGAAGATCCACATTTACCTTATTAAATATATGACCAATGGTTTGGTCGGGTTTAATAAGAAAAGTGAATCTATCAGAAAATTTGCTATTTGAAAGAGCGCCATAAGCAAGACTGATTTTTTTCTCTGTGTCAGCAAGCAATGGAAAAGTTAAATTGAATTTCTTCGCGAAGGCATCATGGGAGTTCATATCGTCAACACTTATACCGAATAATTGAATTCCCAATTTTTTATAAGAGGCATATTTATCTCGAAAACTACAAACTTCTTTTGTGCAACCGGGAGTATCATCTTTAGGATAGAAAAACAAAACCACCCATTTTCCTTTGTAATCTTCAAGACCGTAGGTACGCCCGTCTTGAGATTTAAGTGAAAATGATGGAGCTTTGTCTCCCACGTTTAAATTTGTCATAGTGGTACCTCTATATCTAAAAAAAGCCGGCTCTGTCAATCAGGGCCGGCTAAAAAACTTACTTTGAAGACGTATCCGCGAAAACGCCGTCACCTTGAACTGTGTAAGTCTTCGTAATCTCGTTAGCACTCAAGACTGACTTTACGCCCCAGCGCAAAAACATTCTCGCGGCGGCCACGGGGTCTTCAAGGGTACCAACATTTAATACCGTCGGAACACTTGCTTTTGCATTAAATTGAAATCCCCAAAGAACCGTAAGATTTGCCGGAATAATCGTAATGGCAGTAAGATATTTACCTTTACCGTTGAAGCTTCCGCTGTGAGTAAAAAGAACTCGATAAGTAAAATCCACAACGTTAGATCCGAGTTTATTCTTATAGGCAATTCGATACGCTTTAGATTCAGACATCCACCCGAGCATGGCGGACCAATCAGAAACACCCTTTGGTAACGCTGTGGCCATATCAGTCTGCATATTGGCCACTGCCTTATTGTAGGTAATAATGTCCCAAACTAATTTACCAATATTGACGATGTCGCCAATGGGACTGTCCTGAAATCCAGAAAACATATAAAACTTCGGGGCTACTATTGGGAATTTATCTAAGTTCCCCATTTTTCCGACACCCAAGTCCACAATCTCAGATTGCTCCAAACCGGCAATGGTCAGGTACTTGGAATATTCTGTTTTGTTGGCCTTTGTGACTGGTGAAAACAGCAAGAAAGCAGAAACCACGAGCAGTGTTTTGGTAATCATTAATCCCTCCTTAGAGTTGAATGTCTACGGACAAAAGTCTAGGCACCGAAAACTCAAAACACAACTAATTAATAATGATGCACGTAGTCTCCCTGCTACACATTGACACTCCAAAACCGTCCCGTTGATAATTTTAGAAGTGAAAAGTCCTTTTTTTCTTCGCATATCCTATATTCTTTCTGCAATTTCGATTTTGACTTTAGTGGCTGTTTTCTGTTTTAAACCTATTGATAGCACTGATCTTTTTATCTATTTAGCCATCGCGCAAAAATATTTTGAGACAGGTCAATGGCCCCAAACTGACCCCTTTATTTACTCTGTTGCCAACAGTCATTGGCATATTCTTCACGAATGGGGATCGTTTCTTTTATTCCATTATTCTTATGTTTTGGGAAGCTGGTTAGGGATCACGCTGCTCAAAACTTTCGTTATTGCGGCAACCTTTATTATTCCCTACGGTCTTGCTTACGCCCTTGGATACTTTACGCCCCTAACTATATTATTTAGTTATCTGACCTATTTTATTTCAAATTCACGTTTCACCGAGCGCACGTCAATGGTTTCTGACTTTCTAACAACATTTTTGCTCGCGTTTGTGGTTTGGCTAAGAGCTCGTCCTAGTGAATTTGTTTTTTTAATTCCATTTCTTTTTCTTTTTTGGGCCAATTTACATCCGGGATTTGTGTTCGGCTTGGGAATCTTGGGAATTCAACTTTTGGTGGATATTGGAAAATGGGAAACTAAGGAATATAAGTCATGGTGTCTTTCTTTTTTGGTGTCTTGCATTGCTTGCGTGCTTAATCCCGAAGGGTTGTCAGGAGCACTGTATCCCATAAAATTTATGTTAGGTGGTTTTGGAAAGTACACTCAAGTAACTTACGAGTATCTTCCCATTTACCATGAACTTTTTCGGTACGCCCCGTTCGTCATTGGATTTTATTTTTTGCTTGGTGCAAGCTTAGTTGTTTTTTATTTGGCTCGAAAGAAGAATATTCTGTTTGAATTCATCACTTTTTCGGCATTTACTTTTTTCGGAACACATGGTGTCAGGTTTTTACCAATTTCAGCCCTGGCTATTTCTATCATTTTGCTATCTTTAGGAATGAAAATAAATTTGTTAGAACTGCCAATGGAAAGATTAAGAAGGTCATGGGTATCCTTTGTTTTGATGGCCCTTATTTTTGCACTTAGCAGCTATACCATCATCTCAAGGTTTGAAAAAGGTTACGTCAGATCAGGAATTAATGGCCACTACTTCCCCGTAGGAGCTGCGAATTTCATTTCAAAAAACAATTTAGATTTACGCCTTTTCAATGCCGACACCTTTGGAGGCTATTTAGCTTTTGTCTGGGGCGGTCAAAGAAAAATATTCGATCATGGCGCTGTGACCGATTTCACAGTCACAAATGACTATCTTAGAGGTAATTTGGAGCCCAATGAATTCAAACGTATCGAGAAAAAATATGGAATCAATGCCTGCCTCATGGCTCGAGTCTACGGCACAACTCCCCTGGATGGTTATTTAGATCACAGTGCAGACTGGAAGCTGACTTACGAAGACTACGCTTCACGGCTGTTTGTAAAGAGATAGCTTATTTCCTTCGGGAGAAACAATAACCTTAGCCGAAAAGAAAGCACCGGTCCAACCAACTTCGTTTGAATAATCACTCTTTAATCTATTTGAAACAAGATAACCCACAACCGAAAAATAATAAGTCCCCGGAATAAGCCCCGTCACTGTTCCTTGAGTGTTCGTACCCACATCCAGTGAATATTTATAGTTTTTGGATTCAGTTCCCCAAAAGATTTCGTATCCCACCTCTTCTTGGATTGGACTGCCATCGGTGTATGAAGTAACTGCATCCCAGGCCAATGTGACTTTGCAATTGCCCAGATTGGAACATACTGTCTTGTCGGAGTTCGATGGCGAACTTCCACCACTCTGATTACAAGCCAATAGAAATAAAAGAAGAAAAAGTATGAGGCACTTCAATTCAATTTGCATTTGTGTTCAGTAATCTATTTCTTAAATTAAGTCAATACGCGTCAAAATTGAGGGATTATGAAATTTTTAAATGCTAGTAATGACTCTCAACGTATTGATCGACGATTTTAACAAACTCGGGAACAATATTTTTACCCTGCAATGTCGCAACTAATTTACCATCTACATAGACCGGAGCTTTAGGATCTTCGGCAGTACCAGGCAACGAAATTCCCAAATTCGCCTGTTTAGATTCGCCGGGCCCGTTGACGATGCAACCCATGACGGCCACATTCATTTCAGCAGCTCGCGGCTTAAGGTCTCGCCACTTAATCATGTTAAGACGTAGATGATCTTGAATTTGCTCGGCCATACTCTGAAAAAACGTGCTGGTCGTGCGCCCGCAGCCAGGGCAAGACGTCACTTGAGGTGTAAAATTTCTTAATTCCATAGATTGTAAAATCTGTTGAGCAACAACAACTTCTTCAGTTCGTGAAGCTCCAACTTGGGGAGTGATTGAAACCCTAATGGTGTCTCCGATTCCTTCTTGTAGCAAAACAGCCAATGCAGCACTAGAAGCCACCACACCTTTATGACCCATTCCTGCCTCGGTTAAACCTAGATGCAAGCTGTAGTTGCCATTTTCAGGACGTGCTAGCTCTCGATAAACATTAATGAGCCCTTGAATATGAGAAATTTTTGCCGACAAAACGATCTTATCTTTGCTCATTCCTAAAACTTCAGCCATGCGGGCAGATTCAAGGGCCGAGGCAACCAAAGCTTTTTCCATAACTTTTTCAGAAGAACAAGGAGAGGAAAGTTTTGAATTCTCGTCCATCATACGAGCTAACAATACTTTATCCAAAGAACCCCAGTTTGCCCCAATGCGAACGACCTTATTATTTTTCATGGCGATTTCAATCATGGTGGCAAAATTGTTTTTCTCTTCTTTGCCGATATCGCAATTGCCAGGGTTGATTCGGTATTTATCTAAGGAGCTCGCGCATTCAGGATATTTTTTAAGTAGCAAGTGCCCGTTGTAATGAAAATCTCCAACGATTGGGGTTGTGTAACCGGTCTTTTCCAACCCTTCTACTATCAACGGAACTGCCTTAGCTGATTCTTCGTTATTAACTGTTACACGAACAATCTCTGAGCCCGCATCTGCCAATTCGCAAATCTGCTTCACCGTGCCTGCGACATCGGCCGTATCAGTATTTGTCATGGATTGGACCACAATGGGGTGGTTTCCCCCCATCCAAACGGAGCCGATTTTCACTGATTCTGAAGGGCGCCTCATGATTTGAGCCATGGCCAACGTTTTAACAAGAATTGCTAAAAATGTCTAGCTGCGCCAATCGTCAAAACTTGACGAAAAACTTGCATTTAGGGATGCGGTGCGTTTTACTGCGACCTTATATGGCCGGGTCCTGCGCAGTGAGGACCTTGCGAACCCCGCCAGGTCCGAAAGGAAGCAACGGTAGTAATGGTTCCCATGTGATGTGGGGTTGCCCGGTCTTCCTTTTTCATATTAGAGGTTAAATGTCTTATCAAGTACTTGCCAGAAAATGGCGCCCGCAGTCTTTTCAAGAACTCATCGGCCAAGACCATGTGGCCACTACATTACTTAATGCTCTTAAAAGTTCTCGAATGCCCCACGCTCTTTTATTCACGGGAGCACGCGGGGTCGGAAAAACTTCGGCCGCTCGAATCTTAGCAAAAAGTTTACGCTGCCCCAAAGTAAAAAACTTTGTTCCCTGTCATCAATGTGATGACTGTGTGGAAATCGCCGAGGGCCGCTCTATTGATGTTATCGAAATCGACGGAGCCAGCAATAACGGTGTAGAAAATATTCGAGAGCTTCGTGAGACCGTAGGTTACATGCCTGCCCATGGCAAATACAAAGTTTATATTATCGACGAAGTTCATATGCTTTCGACAAGTGCGTTCAATGCTCTTTTAAAAACTTTAGAAGAGCCTCCGCCCCATGTTGTTTTTATTTTTGCGACGACGGAGCCTCAAAAAATTCCTGTGACCATTTTGTCTCGGGTTCAGCGC
>JAHFAE010000028.1:0-2939 GCA_023250675.1 Oligoflexia bacterium
ATGGATAAATTTATCAATGCCGAAGGTAATCGTAATGATTTTGACCTCAAAAAAATGAAAAGTTGAGCATCAGTTATTGAGGATTTTCAAATGGAAAGAGTTAGAAAATCTTAGCTGCCTTCAATTTGGATTGGATGGCGGGCCGTGGGACCTTTCAGGAGGTCCCGGCCAGCCGCCCAGCAATTTATTTGTTGATCGCCGTCCGCTGAGACCCATGGAGGTCTCGCGGCGGCGGTCTCGAATGATGGCCAAGAGTTTACCCGCGCCAGCGCAGGGACTAAATGCACCTAGATTCATGCTGCCTGTTGGCTGTTGGCTGTTGGCTGTTGCCCGATTCCCAAGAATTTGAAATCTATACAATCTTCAAGCTTAATTTTGGCTAATCAAATACCTAAAATCACTTGAGAGCAAAGAAAAATAGGCATGATTATGGCAACAGTCACGCTCTACAATAAGTTTGGAAAAGGGAGTTCATGTGAAGATTACTACATTATTTTTTGGGATTATTTTGGGTTTCGTCATTACTTTTACGCAATCGGGGCCGGTTTTTGCTAATGCTAAACAGACGGATAGCGTTTCGAATTGGGAAGACAAGATCAAAATTTGTGTTAACGTGGCTTTCCAACTTGCATTTTCTGATGAAGCGGCTGCTGCTACCCTGGCAGTAAAGTGCGATGAAATGCTTACTGATTCTGGTATCGACTCAAACCTGACTAATCAGGCCCTATTTGCAGTAATCATGATTGAAGAACATAAATTGTCAAAGATGTTAAATTTGACTGATCTTGCAAGATCCAATGCCGGTGGTAAAGACGGTATCAATGCGGTATTGACGTCCTTGGCATTTACTTCGGATACGCAGGCAAATGGATATTACAATTCTACTCGTTTAAAGCAGGTCTCTAACAAATTGGGGAGCCCCCATTTAATATTGGTTGCCAATCTTGTTTATATGGCTACTCTTTTAAATGATGTTTCAAGTTTAGGTTCAGATACGAACAATCCCGGCCCGACTTTGGTAGCCATTTCAAGTTGCAAGAACTTGACCGGCGGTTGCACCGTAGCAGTTCAAAAGGCAGTTGCTCAATCGGCCCTTGAATTTAGGTCTTCGGCCTGTGCAGATTCGACCAAATATATTGCAATAGATGTAAATGATCTTTGTAATAAAGCAAAAGCTATTACAGATGATTCGTCATCTTTACAGATAATTCTTAACGGATTAAATAGTTATGCCAATCAATCTCATTCAAACGATTTTTTGCGCTAGTCTTCAACTATTATAGCGGCGAATGATTTCCGGCCAAAGCTACTTTACTTGCCGCTCTTCTTCATATCTTCAAATTCCCGAGGGTCAGACGATGGCCAACCGTTACCGCCTTTATTCACATCATAGGCCGTATCTGACGGCGGCAGCCCGCCAGCAGAAGAACTTCCTGGCGCATTTGAATTTTTACCGCCCCCCTCATCAGCATCTTTGTAGGGCCAGCCCCCATAGGGCTTGGGGTTTCTTACCGCCTCTTCTCGTTTTTTTTCTTCATCCTGTTTCATCTCATGATAAATCCGAGAGTACTCGGGGAATTCTTGACGAAACTCAGTCCAACGTTCATTCATCTCTTGCTCAAAAGCGCCCCGCTCATCTTTGAGCTTGGCTTCAAATTCGTCTCGCCTGTCTCGCTGATCACTTTGAAAGCGATCGCGCTCCACACTTTGCTCATCCATAAAACTTTGTCGCCGCTCATTCTTGGGTTTAGAGGCCAAAAAATCCTCGCGCCTCTCATGCTGCTTATCTTGAAATTCTTTTCGCACATCTTGCTGGTCTCTTTGAAAATCTTCACGCTGCCGACGATGACGCTTTTCTACATCAGCGCGCATTTTTCGAATTTCGTCCCCAAACTTCTCACGCAAAACGTCAGGAGAAGTTTTTTGGATTTTCCAGCGATTTAAAACTTCGGCCAACCGATCGTTTGATTTTCGCGTCGACTCAGGGATGTCTTTTCGCAATACATCTAAAGCCTTACGATCAGAACTTACACTGACTTCACCTTCACGGGCATCACGAGCATCGCGGCCCTCGTGAGCCGGCTCCCTTGAAGAACAACCCACGGCCGCTACGACAAAGGCCAGAAGGAGGCAAATTTTTCCCGTCCAGATTTTCATGAATTTAAGTCTAATCAACACTCGTCCAGGTGCAAGAAAATTAGATCAAAGGCAAAATAGTATATATGAGGGGAAGAATATTTTTAATTCCCAGAAGTCACGATAAACAGAACGAATCTCATATTGCAGTCCGTCGACTGCAGTATCGTTACGGAAATACTCTTGCCACACTGGGTGTGGTACTGACATTCATGACCGCCGGATTGACGCTCTACCTCCTTAATCATAATTATCGCCAATTCGCAAATGCAGAACTCTTGAAAGCCCCCAAGATGGTCGATCACCTATATCGCGAATTAAAGCTAGCCAATGAAATCTTAGTTATCACTTTTCTAGGATTCATAGGATTTATGTGGATCTGGGGCACAAGAATTTCTCGGCGAATCATAGTACCTGTGTTTCAGGTTAAAGAGAAAATGGACAAGATTATCGAAGGTAAACTCTTTGAGGCTGATGTAAAAAACAGGCCATGGCATGAATTTCAAGAACTCAGTGATGCCCATAACGATATGGTCAGGTATTTACGAGAACAACTTCAACGGGATATTTCTCATCTTCAAGAATTAAATCCCGGAGATGGCAATCGCCATGCATTACATATCTGGAAACAAATGCTGAGTGAAAAAACTTTGCAACTTAGCGGTGAGTCCGTTTCAACTGATCCATCTGACGTTTCACGTCACGCTTCTTGATATCATCTCTCTTATCATGGGATTTTTTGCCTTTAACTAATGCCACTTCAACCTTAGCCCGACCTTCTTTAAAATAAATTTTGAGTGGCA
>JAHFAE010000028.1:2949-31397 GCA_023250675.1 Oligoflexia bacterium
CGATCAATTTCTTGACGATTCAAAAGAAGCTTTCGGTGTCTCTCAGGTTCGTGATTATTATAGCTTGAAGCCGAGTAAACGCTGATGTGACAATTTTGGAGCCACAACTCACTCCCTTTGAAACTCACGTAAGAATCTTTGAGTTGAACCTGAGCGTTTCTTAAACTTTTAACTTCACTGCCCGTCAAGACGATTCCAGCCTCATATGACTCTAAGACATGGTAGTCATGAAAAGCTTTTTTATTATTAGCAATGATCTTGATGGCCATGAGGGACAGACTCCTACTTAAGACTGATCTACCACGGCCCAAGACCCATTTAAACTTAAATTACCGTAGCCTCTTGGCCTTTTTGTTTCACCATTCCCAACGACACGATAACCTTAAATGCTTCTTCAACTCTCATATCAGTGGGTTTGGCTTGGGCCTGAGGAACGTAGAGATAAAATCCCGATGTGGGATTTGGAGTGGTAGGAACATAAACGCTGATTAATTTCTCAGCCACCAATTTTTGAACTTTAGTGGGAACATTCTCTGAAGTAACAAAGGCCAAAGTATATGTGCCTGGGTGGGGATATTGAATAAGCACCACTCGTCCGAAATTCTTATGGTGATCACCCAAGAGAGATTCAAAAACTTGTTTGCTGCTAGAATAAATTGTCCCGATGACAGGAATATGGGCAAAAACTTCACCTGTTCCGGCGAATATCCAACGGCCCAAAACATTTCTTCCTAAAAAACCTGCGATGAGAATGATGGCCATAGCAGCCACAACACCCAGGCCAGGAATAGGAAACGGCAGCCACTGCGAAGTCAAAAGTGCTTCGTCAGTACTTTGCACGATGAATTTCACAAGCCATACACTAATAACCAAGGGCCCAAGAACAAGAAGGCCTGCTATAAAATACAATTTAAAAAAATTCTTTATCGCGTTGAGCATCAGTATTCAGCCGTCATAGTTATGCCGTAACCAAAAACAGTTCCGCCAATTTTATATCCGGGGGCACCCACCGAAAGGCCCGAAACTTTAGTCACAGTTTTTGGAGTTAAATAATGAAGAAAAGCGCAAGCGTCTATATGGAGAGGCCCATCTGTGAGGTCACTTTGCCATTTATATCCTGCACCAATAAAGCCTTCATGCTTATCAGAATCTAAAACATTAGACTCCCCGTTTTGGTCTGGCACCGGCGAAGGTATATAGGCGTAACCTAAACGTATTGCCAAATCCTCTGAAATACCGTGTTCGTAGCCGGCGTGCCATGTGAAGACATCATGATATTTCGTGTCGGCTAAGGTTTGATGAAAAGTATCTTTAAAAGTTGTAAATGTTAGAACCATCGTGGTGCCGCTAAAATCACTCCATCTTTCAAAGTGAGTCGAAGCTGAAAACTTGTTTTTACCAGATAAGTAACTGGCACCGAGCATAAAAGTTTCAGGATCAAAATAGAGAGAATTTGTGGCCGTTAACACAAACGGATTGGAACCAAAACCCAAACCAATGATATTGCTAAAATCAACTTGGCTTCGAGAATCTTGTTTGCCTCGATAAACAAATCCCAAACTTAGATTCTTCGTTTCACCGGCAGTGTAAGTCAAACCGGCCGTTGGAGCCACAGCGGGTTTTACATCAGCACGAAGTCTTGCCGTAGAATTGTTACCAGCCCCCGTCGGTAATCTCGCTGTAGATGTGGTGCCTTGAATGTAATAAATTTGAGCTCCGAGCCCCAAGGCTAAGTTTTCTGAGAGAGCTTTTGCTAAATTTGTCTCAAAATGTAGTCTCTGAGTATCGTTAAGATACATGGCATATTGGGGTTGGTAGGCATCTTGAGTGTCGATTCCTAAAACTTTAGCCACCGGGGACGAAACTATGATTCCGAGATGGAGAGGGTCCTCAGCTTTTTTCGACAAAGGGGCTTGAATACCAATGGTGTACAAGAAGGAATCGGGGACTTGGGTGTCCACACTGCCCGTTGTATAATTGCTCGTTCCGCTGAGACTTGGCGTATCAACGATAACTCCGCTGATGTTTTCAAATTTGGCTATAGATCCTTCCATTCCAAATGACGCCAAAACCTTGGGCTGAAATGCCATAAGTGAAGGATTGTAGCTTTGAGAGTAAGCGTCAGTGGGAAGTGACATTGTTGAGTTTGCCATAGATTGATTCTTGGCACCGTAGCCCAGCGAGCTCCAGGTATCGGCCTCGGCTGATTGGTTTTGGCATAAGAATAAGAATAGGATCGCAGGAGTAATCAATATAGATTTTCTGTTTATAAGCACTAGTAATGACTTATACAGACCCGCACTACTGTCTAAAATGAAATTGCTGGCCGAAGCTTCCATAGCCCTATAGAAGCAAGAAACTCATAACAAATCGAGGGGAAAAAGCAGGTGCAATTTGCTTTTCTTCGACTTTTCTGAGACTAGATGGTCGTGACTATACCTATTTATAACCAGATTGGTTTTAACTACAATTCTACTCGAAAAGCCGACCCATTCATCACTCAAACTATAATTAACTCACTTGAAGCAGTCCCAAAGGTCAAATATCTAGATTTAGCATGTGGAACGGGAAATTATACCTATGCATATCATTTAAATGGTTTAGATTTTGTTGGAGTTGACGAATCTAAATTGATGATCGAACAAGCGGCTTTGAATCAACCTCAATTGCGCTGGGCGATTGGCAACGCAGAGAATCTCCCATTTGAAAATTCAGTGTTTAACGGCATTACCTGCACCAATGCCATTCACCACTTCAAAAACTTGCAGTTGGTTTTTAAAGAATGTGTTCGAGTTTTGAAAAGTGGAAATCTTGTTATTTTTTGCTCAACGCGAGAGCAAATGAAAAATTATTGGCTTAAACATTACTTTCCTAAAATGATGAGAAGGTCAATTGAACAAATGCCGACTTTGAATGCTATTACAGATTCTTTGGAAAGGGCCGGATTTCAAAATATTAAAACATCCCCTTATTTTGTTCAATCAGATCTCCAGGATTTATTTTTATATTCTGGTAAAAATCGACCTGATTTGTATTTAGATGAAGGTTTCAGAAGAAATATTTCTTCATTTGCTTCGTTAGCTGAAACGGACGAAGTGAATAATGGAATTGAGATGCTTAAGGTCGATATTGAAAATGGCACAATCCACAAGTTGATTGAGCGATCGCATTCGAATGCCGGAGATTACTTATTTGTGTCCGGGAGCCGGACGTAAAAGGTAAGTTTGATTTAAATAATTGAACTCAAACTTATTTGTGAGCTGCCCTCTGCCAGTTAGCAATTAATCCATAATCTAATATTATTGATAAAGACATTACTGTTGTTAAATCTCATTTTTCAAAAAATTAAGTTGACATTGGTATTGTCTTAAAGTTCTAAAATGACATATGCTAAAGGTGGCAAATCAGACTTAACAAACTTAAGAATTCTTTGCAGAGCCCACAATACAAGAGCTGCAATCGATGCCTTTGGATTTGAAAAAATGGACGAGTTTATTAATTAGTTGGTCAATATTCTTTAAGGCAGGTCCAATCGCCGTTCTGATTTGCACTTTTCTCGGGTGGCAGGTCCAATTGTTGTTCCGATTTGCACCTTTCTCCGGTGGTGAGCCCTTTAAAAAATTTACATTTTCTAATTAATCGGTCGTTTGTTCGTCAATCTAGCAATCTAGTATCGAAGCCCGATTGACGAATTCAGCAAAAATGCATTATGAAAGTAGTCTATTATGCATAATAAACAAGAGCTTGATCGCCGCATGAAAGAAGCTGGGATTCAGCCTTTAAAAAAACTGGGGCAAAATTTTTTACTAAATCCCAAAATCAGCATAGCTCTGATCAATGCTGTCAAAGTTATTCTGCCAGCTTCGCTGGTTGAGATCGGCCCGGGCCTTGGTGCTCTGACAGATGATCTCATTTTAGGGGATTGGCAAACGATACTCATCGAAATGGATTCAGGATTAGTAAAATATTGGCACGAAAAATCCCCAAACGCTAAAATTATTCATAAAGATGCGCTTCAAATCAATTGGTCTGCGGAGAATTTCAAGAAGCCCTGCGTTCTAGTCAGTAATCTTCCCTATTCCATCGCAGCTTCATTGGTTGTGGAACTGAGTTCACTTGATGTTCAAATTTTTGATGCCATGGTTCTCATGTTTCAAAAAGAAGTTGCTGAGCGAATTACCAGTCGCGTATTTGGTAAGGACTACGGAATGCTTTCAGTCGTAGCTCAAGCTCACTGGCAAATTTCAACGCTAATCGATGCGGGGCCACAAGATTTTTTTCCTGTGCCCAATGTGGGGAGCCGGGTTTTGAAATTTGTCCCAAGTAATTTAGCGGCTGATAAAGAAACGAAAATTAACAGACCTCAATTTACTTCATTTGTTAAGCAGGCCTTTTCTCAAAGACGAAAAAAGCTGATATCAAATTTATCTGCCCGTTATGATCGATCTACTTTAGAACAGGCAATGCAGATGTTGGGGATTGGTGACAACGCCCGAGCACAGGAACTAGATTGCGGACAATTTGCTGAGCTTTTTGTGCGGCTTGCGTGAATCAGAAAGGCAAGTGGGATGAGGTCGACAAAACAATATTGCCCATCTTCAAACCAGCTCAGAAACTTTCAGATAGGCCTCCGGGCTCAACGTAAGCTTGCTTCGCTCACCTATGTTTAAACGCAACAATCCCACTAGGCCGATCATGGCAGCATTGTCCGTGCATAATTGAATGGGCGGGACAAGACATACAATCCCTTCGGCCAACGCCCAAGCCTCCAAACGCAATCGTAATCTTGAATTGGCACTCACGCCTCCCGTAACGACAACTCGTTTTACTCCAGCCGCCACTACTCCACGTTGCAATTTTTCTACTAATACATCAACAATGGCCTCTTGGTACGAGGCACAGAGATCAGATTTAGAACTCTCAGCAATCGACGGGTCTTTCTTCACAAGCATACTTCCTGATGTTTTTAATCCAGAAAAACTAAAATTCAAATCACCCTTCTTCATCATGGCACGAGGAAAATCAAATGCAGCCACATTGCCACCTTTTGCTAAATCGTCAATATGGCGACCGGCCGGGTAACCAAGACCAATTTGTTTTCCGAATTTATCAAAGGCCTCACCGGCAGCATCGTCGAGAGTTCGACCAATTAATTCGTATTTTCCTAAACTTTTCACGTGATACAAACTTGTATGGCCCCCGCTCACACATAAGCCGACGAAAGGGTAGTCGAAATCGGCTGGTGGCGAATATTCACCAAATTTTAAAAACGGTGCATGAATATGCCCCTCGATATGATTAACTCCAATCAGCGGCTTGTCATAAATAAACGCCAACGTCTTTGCCGTGGTAACACCGACCAACAAAGAACCAATGAGACCCGGCTTTACTGTGACCGCAATTCCATCTATAGAATCCCATTCCACACCGGCTTGAGACAAAACCTCATTTACTAATGGCAACAATTTCATTGTGTGATTTCGACATGCAAGTTCAGGGATCACTCCTCCAAAGGGAGCATGAACATCGTCCTGGCTCACACTTCGTAAACCGACGACTTCTCGTGACGAATTGACCAACGCCACCGATGTGTCATCGCAACTTGTTTCAATAGCAAGTACCAAGTCAAAAGGCATAAGATCTATTTTGTAACTAATTGAGTCAGAAGGGTCAACTTATACCAGTGTGACTCGATTGGCGGCGGCAATTGCAAGCGAACTATGGAATTGGGCAAGTCCTTTACTTCATTTTCGCCAGGCGGCTTTTGGCTTTCTTTGCAAAAGGCGAACTTGGATAGGTCTCGATGAGTTCCTGAAAAAACTCCTTTGCATCCTTCTTAGCACCCAACTCGAAAAAACAAGCTCCAATCTTATAAGTAGATTCGGCAAGAAATTTGCCTTTGGGGTATTTGTCTCGATAGGCCTGATATTTTAAAATCGCGCGTTTATATTCTTTTTGACCCATCAATGATTCGGCTTCATCAAATACGGCGTTACCAGATTTTGGCGAACCCGTTTGGCCGGCCACTTTAGAATCCGCAGGCTCTGAAACAGGAGTCGAAGCCACTGCTTGAATGGCTGCCGTCAAACGTGTTTCTGTGGCCTCTACATGTTGGTCAATCATTTTTATTTTGTCGTTTTGCAAGTCCAATAAACGGCGAAGATTTTCAATCTCTGCTTTTAACGTCTGAATATGAACAGCATTGTTATGCTCAACCACATCAATTCGCCCATCCAAAGCCCGAATCTCACTTTGTTGGTCAGTGTATTTGACCTCTGAATCAGCCTTGCTTTTTTGGATAGAGGCCACTTGTTCTTTGAGCTGCCGATCTTCTTCTGCTTTTTGAACTTCTTCTCTTGTTTTAAAAAGACATCCACTTAAACCAAGAATCAAAACCAAACCCAAAAAACCATAAATCAATTTCACAGTTCTTCATCTCCTGCCTTTTGTCGCAACAATCGCGCCGAGGTCTCGGATCGCTCTGCATTGTATCGGGCTGCCCGCAGCTCTTTCACCGATTCATCAAACTTCTGTTCTTTAAACAAATTCTGGCCAAGACGAAATGACTCTTCAGCTTTGTGAAAATAGCCAGGGGCGTACTTGGCTGCATCCACTTCTTTTGCCGCAGCAATCGCTTCTCTTGCTAAAACATATTCAAGGTTGGGGCGAGAAGACGCGCAAGAACAAAGAAGGCTCGAGGCAGAAAACAAATAAACGCCATAGATTTTCAAATTTAGCTTTGAACTATTTCTCTTGGACAACGAAGTTTGCCCTTCTGTTTTTTCCATCGGCACTTTCGTTTTCACCTGCATCAATATTTTTTTCTTTACCGTAGCTTATTACCGATAGCCGATCAGCTTTGACCCCAAGAGTTACGATGTATCCTTTGACAGCCTTTGCGCGTCTTTCACCCAAAGCCAAATTATATTCAATGGAACCATGACGATCACAATGCCCTTCAATCTGCACATGAACATCGCTATGGGCCTTGAGCCACTGAACATTTTTCGCGACCAGGCCACGGGCTTTTTCACTTAAGTTTGCCTTGTTGTACTCAAAGTGAATGGTAAAGAGGCCGTCAATAGTGCCACTATCACTTCCTTGGGGATCAAAAGTCATATTTTGACTTTGAATATTAGAATCTTGGGCCGCAGGCAGCGCCACGTCACTCGGCGATCCACCGCCGGTTGCAACTTCTTGCGGTATTTCTTTTTTCGCGCATCCAAAAAACAAGAATATTCCAAATGAAATTACCAGAAGTCGCTTGATCATAAAGTCTCCTTGAATATGACGCTCATAACCATATCCTACCCACCGTACACGTGAAGTCAATTAATTGTGATTGAGGATATTTGCCGACTGTGATTTCGTAGAATACGTGGAAAAATCAATTTTACTCTGCGCAGCATATCTCTTAATTTCGGCGTTCACTGCTAGCTTAAGTTTGGCTCAGATAAATCTGCCTGTGGATCCCACAAAGACTTGGCGGGTATTGGAATCAGAACATTTTGAAATTATTTATGACACAAATGATCGCGAGCTGGCAGAAAACTTCGCCAATGAAGCAGAGCGGGCCGAAACCCTATTACAACCTTTGCTTTACACTCCTATGCCCAAAAAAGTCCCCATCGTTATCGCCGATATCAGCGACGCAGCAAATGGCTCGGCGACTGGAATACCTCGGTCAGTCATCGAAGTATATCCTGTCTTACCTTCCGTCGCTGACCCCACTAGTGAATATGCCGATTGGGACCGCGAACTGGTAACTCATGAGTACACTCATATTCTCAACTTTGAGCCAACTTTTGGATTTATGTCTGTCTTAAGATTTATTTTCGGAAGCATTATAAAACCCGGTGGTTTTTTACCTCGGTGGTACACAGAAGGCTTAGCTGTTGAAATGGAAAGTCGCCTCACACCTGTTGGTCGGGGCCGAAGTTTTTATTACTCTGCGTTTTTAAGATCACAGATTGAACAAGGGACGTGGGGAAGCGAAACCATCGATCGTATTAACGCCACGGGAATTCCCACCTGGCCCCGCGGTCAAAGGCCATACACCTACGGCTACTTTCTCATGCACTATTTAAGTGAGAGAAAAACTGAACAGCCGATCAAAGAAAATATTTATGGCCTTCTCAATCATCGGTATGGAGGAAGGTTTCCGTGGTTTATCAATGGCCCCATGGAAGAGTATTTTGATAAGGACTTCTCGGGACTTCTTGAAGCTACCTATCAAGACCTCGAACTCAAAGGTCATAAACAAATTACAACATTAAAAAATGGGGGCGCCAAAAATGGTGAGCCCATGCAACAAACAGGATACTTTAATTTTGGCGCACAAATCTCACCTGACAAATTAAAGATGGCTGCCATTGTTTCTGATTTTAACGACAACCCAACAATTAGAATTTGGACTCGAAAATCACCCACCGACGTTTTTAAAATTCAACAAGAAATTGCTCAAGAACAGGGGCCCCACACCGAACTTCCGGAACCCGTTATCTCAAATAAGAATATTCACCAAGTCAGTTGGAAGGCAGATTCCCTGCACCTCATTTATGATCATAGCGATACCTACAAGCACTATAGCGTTGTTAACGATCTTTATGAGCTAGATATTGGCAATCATACGGAGACTCAACTTACAAGAGGATTGCGGGGTCGTGAGGCCACCGTTTTACCCGATCAAACTCTTGTTTTCGTAGTTGCCACTTCGACAAATGCAAAGCTCATGCATTCTGACGCCAATGGAAATAGATTAAAAACTCTTTACTCACCGCCGTTTGGTGAAAGGGTTTCTTCTCCGCGGCCTTTTCGCGACGGAGTTATTTATTCTCACCGGGGCCGGGATGGTCGTGAGTGGATCGAAGCCCTTTCTCTTGAAACGGGCAGAACTCGCAAATTGACAGGCTTTCATCAATCCGTTGGCCAAATCGACGCAATGCCCATACCTGATCCTGAAGTAAAGAATGGCTTTTATTATAGTTCGGGTAAATCAGGAGTCATGAATATATATCGCGCAATTGAAGGAAGCGAGAATGTGGCAGTCACCAACGTCACCACTTACGCTATGTCGCCTGAAATCGACGTCACCGGAGACAAATTGATATTTTCACGATTAACAGGTGATGGAGTTAAACTTGAAACCGTTGATCTAAAAAATCGGCCTACACCGCCAACTATACCGGCATTGCAAAATTATCCTGAGGCAATAGAGGGTCCTGCGCCCAAAACTAATTATAGGGATGACTCTAGTTATCTAGGCATAAAATATCTATGGCCCCAATATATTATTCCATTCGTTTATTTTGTTCCCAACGGAACACTTTTTGACGTTTCAACTTCAGGTTCTGATCCCCTTTCTCACCACCTCTATTCTGTAAATTTTGGCTACGACAGCCGATACAATGAGCCTCGTGAAGAGGCAGTGTACACAAATAGTTCTCTGCCATTTTTTATAAATACGGTTTTTGCCAATGACTACACCTACCTAGTTGGTTCAAATTTGGCCTATCGATTTACTTATGCTAGGTTAGACACCAAACACTTTTTAGCTAGAGACAATAATAATTGGCTTTTTGGCCCCGAAATCACCTATCACATGACTGACTATGGTAAAAATCTCTACACCGAGATGGGTCCAGGGTTAGCCCTGCGGTACAACAATATTTCGCCATCAAAGGACTACCAGATAAGCCCCGAAAGTGGCGAAGCCTTTACTCTTGGTTACGACTGGTTTTTAGAAAAATGGGGAAATACAAGTTATCAAAATATTCGTGGTACGACTGATTATTATTTATCCGGTGGAATTTTACCCATCCACCATGTCATCAATCTTAAGACTGCAGCCTGGGTATCACCACCTCAACGCAATATTTTGATGGGATCTCAACAAGGAGGCGGAGAGTATTTTGGATCTCTCGTACCAACCACATTTTTGGTGCGCGGATACCCGGTTGGCGAATTTGTGGGGTGGACAATTCTAAACGCGAACTTCGAATACCGACTTCCCATTGCCCATCCATTTAAAGGGCCAGGCACTTCTCCATTTTTTGTCAATAAGTGGCACGGCGCCCTTATAGTAGATGCGACCACATTAAAAGGCGGCTATTACGATAGTGATTCAGGTCCATTGGGGACGGCACCTCTACTTCCAACCGAACTTGGTACTTACTACGTCGGCGCCGGGCTCGAAGCCCGAGCTGACGTCACACTATTTTACGGTGTGCCCTTAACCATTCGATTTGGTGTCTACGATGGTTTGACGCAAAAAGCATTTGGCGGATTTTCTTACTTTCTCGGATTCGGACTCGTCCAATAACCGGACGCCGGCCATCCAAACCCTCCCCATTTAGAGCTCATCGTTGGCAAGGCCTTGCAATAGCGGTTTGCAAGATCAATTTTTTAGAAATGGAGAGAACAAATGAACGGATTTAACAAAGTGATTATCGTTGGAACATTGGGGGCTGACCCCAAAAATCAAGTGGCCAAAAATGGAAAGGCGTTTACTTCGCTTTCATTGGCGACCAACCGCCGATGGAAAAATGAAGAGGGCGAAGAGACAGAAAAAACCGATTGGCACAAGATTACAGTCTTTGGCAAGCAAGGTGAACTCTGCCAAAAGTATCTTAAAAAAGGTTCAAATGTCTGTGTCGAAGGATATTTGACGAGTTTTACCTACGATATCGACGGCAAAAAACACAAATACACTTCGATAACAGCCGAAGGAGTAAACTTTTTACCATCAAGAGCTAGCATGGAGTTGTAGGATATTAGAACGAAAAACCTGCCGCTGGGCTCAAGGATGAGCCTTTTTATTTTTCTGAGCTGCAATATTTCGATTTGCGATTATTTCGGGTCTTGTAGGATTAAGTCTTAAAGCTTGATCATAATAAGAAAGGGATTTTTCAAATTGGCCCATCTCGGCATATAAAACACCTAGGTTCGACAGCACATCGGCATTGTTGGGATTCAAAGCTAAAACCTTTTGATATTGTTCCCTGGCTAGTTCGTATTTTTGCATAGAAAAATAGAGAGCCCCTAAATTATTTCTAAAATTCCAATCTTCGGGGTTTATTTCAATGGCCGCTAAATAGGACTTCAGTGCTTTTTCTTTTTCATTAATATCTGAATAGACGAGACCAAGATTGTAGAACGCTTTACCCGTTTGATCTTGGGGAATGGCCGCTTCTAAATGCTTAATTGCCTCATCGTATTTTTTTTCATCGCGATAAATAAGACCTAAATTAATGTGGGGCCTAGGGGCCGTAGGTTCTATTTCACAGGAGCGTAAGTATGATTTTTCGGCCTCATCAAACATTTTATTTTGAAGATAAATACTCCCCATATTGTGATGGGCTTCGGCATAGTTGGGATTAATTTCGAGAGCTTTAATGTATTCGGGAAGTGCTTTATCATACTTGCCTAAGTCAAAGTAATAAACTCCGAGATTTCCGTGCGCGGTGCTGGAGTTTGGGTAATTTTTGAGTGAATCAGTCCAGAGGGTTTCACTGTTTTTCCATACCTCATTTCGCTGATAAGTAAGAAACGAGAACGCCGTAAGTGTGATCCCGATGGCCGCAGCGGTGAACATTTGAATATTTTTACCTTTTGAAAGTAAGTAGTCAGCTATTGATGTAAATATTAGAAAAATTCCAATACTAGGAAAGTAAAAAAATCGATCAGCATACGGGGCGTTGTTGTTGAAGGGAATAATCTTTAAAACTGGCGCAATGGTGAGTATGAAAAAAGCCGCCCCAAAAAGTAAAACTTGCCTTGAGCCAAACTTGAAGTTGTATGCCATGGTCAAAAGGGCCAGAATAAGAATTGCGAAAATGTAGTCGTTGGCTCCAAGTTGGGTAGCCCCATATTCGTAAAACACGCTCAACCTAGTCGGTATCAAAGATCGGCTAAGGTAAAAAGTAATAGAGTCTAAACCGGTTTTAATCCCCGTAAAAACCGAAGTATCTTGAAATTTAGATAGTGAATGGTGATAGCCCAAGTGAATCAGGGTGAAAACCGCTGAAATAGTAAAATAGGGAATTTTGTCTTTTGTTTTTGATTTTTTATTGAGCACCCAATCGCATAAAAAAAGTAAAAATGGTGTTGTCACAGCCATAAATTTTGCCATCAAGGCCATAACAAAACTCACAAGGCTCATGTGGTACGAAGCCGAGCCTTTTTTTTCTAAATAGCGAATATAAAAAAGCAAAGAGAACAGAGTAAATAAGGCTGACAAGACATCTTTTCTTTCAGAAATCCAAGTCACCGATTCAACATGCAAAGGATGAATGGCAAATAAAAGCGATGAGAGGAGCGCAACAAAAAATTTCTTGTTTGAGAGTTTGATTGCCAAAAAATAGACGAGTACTGAATTTGCAATATGGAGAATCAAGTTATTCAAATGAAAGTACTTGGCATCAAAACCAAAGAAGAAATGCTCTATGGCAAACGAACCAAAAGTGAGAGGCAGGTACTCGCGGTCTAAATCAAAGAACAGTGCCTTTATAGAAGGAAACCGCACCACAGGATTATTAAAGACCAACCCCGGATCATCAAAATTCACGAACTCAAATCCAAGAATTTTTCGGTATAAAAATAAAGTGAAGACTGCTACGAGTGCAAGTATAATGTTTCGTTTGGTATGGGTAATGTTCATAAACTTCTTATCGGAAATTTGAGGAAATCTGATTAATTTTTAAACAGGACCTTTAGCGGGGCTCAATTTTTAGCAGTGGCAGGTTGTCTCGTAATCGTCACGGTTTTTTCAACGGCCTGGCCTTGTGACTCAAATCTCACTTGAATCTCATTTTTACCTTCATTCAAATTTATGTAATCGGTGGTGAAGGTCTGGGGAGTTCGGTGAAAAACTGTAGCAACGTAGCCATTGGAGGTGTTTTTGATTTGAGTATTTATAACCGAAGATTTGTCCGCGCCGCCAACACAATTGTCCCCTCGCAATCGAAATCGCGGACTGGATGTTTCAAGAGATTGACTGACCTCAGCACAATTCAAATTCAATAAAATATCGCTTGAGGGGCCAAGGGCACCGGTGACACTGGCTAGACTTCGATTTAAAACCGTCGAGTTCAACGAAAACAAACTACTGGATGTAGCAGCGGGGATTTCATCGGAGTTCACTTGCGGCGGATCACTCAATAACAAGACAGAAGAAAATATTCCAAGAATACTCACTGCGATAAATAAGGTTTGGGTTACTCGCCTTTTCGAAAATTTCATACTTGAATCTACATCGGCAACTTCTTCCCAGGACCTTAGGGAAGAGACCGGAAATAGTAATAAAAAATAGTGACTAAGAAATTGACAGGATCGAAGTACTACTTGGCGCTTTCTCGCACGAAGCGAGAAAGGTAGTATCTTACGAGATATTCGGGGTTCACATGGGTCCCTCTGTAGGTCCAAGTCATTTCTCCAAACGGTCCGTATTGGGCTTCAAGTACTTCTTCAGTTGTTGCCGTATGATTCATATTAACGGGCGGCACAAATTGGGTCGCCTGAGTTTGAAACGTCATCGCTATTTTGCCAGGTGAAACCACAGAAAATAACAATTTGTACCCGTTTCTAAACAACATGAAATCGGCAATAGTGTTAGAGATACCATAGATCTTAACTCCGCCGACAGTGGAATTTTTCAGGTTATTAAAGGCGCTGGCATACTCTATAAAACTTTCTTTGACCCGCTTCAAAAATTCAAAAGTTTTAGCCTCAAGGTCTCGGGTTTCGTCGGGGATAGCAGAAAGGTCAATTATACCGGTCTCTTCCATGCGCCGCTCTGATTCAACGAGGTCTTTAACCCATTCCAAATTTTTCATCAAAAATTTCCCCCCAGATGCCTTAACCGACACGTTGCCCACAGCTATTGACATACCACATCATTTTGCCCACTAAATCTTATACTTGTCAATGCTTTAGCTTTGCCTTAAGACATTCCACATGAAACAACAATTCACATGCAGATTTTGTAAATCCGATGTCTTGGACTCAGTGGTAAACCTAGGAATGACACCGTTAGCTAACTCTTATATTCCCTTAAGCTGCTTTGCCAGTTCTGAACGCTTCTATCCTTTACAGGCTTTTGTCTGTCGCGACTGTTTGTTGGTCCAAGTTGAAGAATTCGAATCGCCCGATCAAATATTCGGGGACTACGCTTACTTTTCTTCTTACTCACAAACATGGCTTGAACATTCAAAGCGGTATTGCGCCATGGCCTTTGAAAGATTTCACTTGGGGTCCAAAAGTTTGGCTGTAGAAATCGCAAGTAACGATGGCTATCTTTTGCAATATCTTAAATCCATGGGAGTTCCAGTATTAGGAATCGAACCTGCAGCCAATGTCGCAAAAGTTGCAGAAGAAAAAGGAATTCCGACATTAGTCAAATTTTTTGGAACAGCGACGGCCAAAGAACTTGTCCGCAAAGGAAGATCTGCTGATCTTCTTTTAGGAAATAATGTTTTGGCCCATGTTCCAGATCTAAACGATTTTGTACAAGGTCTTAAGATATTGTTAAAACCTGAGGGCTCCTTGACTATGGAGTTCCCTCATCTTTACCAAGCTCTGACACAGAATCAATTTGATACTATTTACCACGAGCACTTCTCTTATTTTTCTCTCAACACGGTAGAGAAAATCTTTAACCACCATGGATTAGAGCTTTTTGATGTTCAAGAGTTGCCGACCCACGGTGGATCGCTAAGAATTTTCGCCCAACACTCTCAATCGTCGGTAAATGAAAAAAGAAATAGCGTTGCCGCCATTAAAGAAAAAGAAAAATCAGCGGGACTACTTTCTTTGGCCACTTACAAGGAATTTGAAAGCAGAGTTCAGGAAACAAAACGAAAACTTCTTTCATTTTTAATAAAGGCAAAACAAGACGGAAAATCTGTGGTGGGTTATGGAGCCCCCGCCAAAGGAAACACGCTCTTGAACTATTGTGGTATTGGCCGAGATTTTCTAGATTACACTGTAGATATTAGCCCCCATAAACAGGGGTCCCTCTTACCTGGCACACGAATCCCCATCATGCACCCAGATAAAATAAAAGAGACAAAACCTGACTTTATTTTTATTTTACCTTGGAATTTCAAAGACGAGATCATCGGCAAATCTGAATTTGTTCGAGAATGGGGCGGAAAATTCGTCGTGCCCATTCCCCAAGTCCAAATCATCGATTAATTATGAGTGAGAAACTCGCTGTTGTGATGTCAGAGCTTAAAAGTCTCGAACCCATTTTTCATCATCCTGAACCTGGTAGCTCCAGAGCAAATTACGAAAATATAATATCTGAAGACTTTTGGGAGGTTGGGGCTTCGGGGCGATGCTATGATCGAAAATTTGTCCTTGATGTTCTAGAGGAGCGCCGTCAAAGTCTCGATTCGTCCTCATGGCAAACAAGTGAGTTTCGTTGTCGAGAACTTATTGGATGGTTTGGGCTTCTTTTCGACTCACTGATCAACAATTAGCTGTTTTCTTTATTAGAACTCCACTTTTATTTCCTCGCATCTCCGGCACATAGATTGCGTTGGATCGCCACCATGAAGGGCTTATCATTTTTTCTTGGTTTAATAGCTGTGAGCATCTTGAGCCAGTCAGTTATCGCTCTGGCCGGGGCCTTCCCTTCACTACACGGACATTGCACGGCTAGTCTCGAAAAAGTTACCCGCATCCAGCCCTGGCCCGAAGTGCCAGAGGAAATGATCGAAGCGTTGAGGAGGGTAGCCCAAGATGCCAATAATCCTATCTTGCGCACCGATGATTTTTTCAAAAAACTCAGTGAAGCCTTGGAATCCAGTGCACCTGATCATGTAGTTCATGCTTTGTTTTCACATACATCATTCAAAAAAATCAAAGAATATTTCGGGATGGAAGAGGCGAAAATAGAAGTTCCAGAGATTGCAACTCTCACCATTAAACCTCGGTTTGGCAACGAAGGTCTTCGCGATGCCTTGGGTTCTGCCATTGGGTCTATAAATTCAGACAGCCTCAAGGTTAAATGGATCCGATTTATGATCAATGATTCAAATGAATGGCCGAAGTACTGGGCAGCGTTGAATGTGGGATCTATCTCCGATCCAAATCTGCGGGTCGAGATTGCTGGGGAGCTTTTCGCTATTAACAATTCATTCGTGCAAATGGCCGTGACCAAGGCCCTGCCGGCCCTCCCTCCAAAAGGCCGTTGGGATCTTGTAAAAAAAGCGGCGCGTGCTCTTGATGTTAATGTTCACGATGCATTGAAACCTGTTTTAAAATCTTTCTCCCAGGCGCCTGAACCCGATAAGGATCCTTTGGTTTTGGGTCTTATCGCATGGGCTGATGATCAATACGAATCCGAAAAGCTCCGTTGGGCTTTGAAGAACTATGATCCCGATTGGCAGAAAACAAAGGAATATACAGACCGTCCAGACACTATCCATGATTGGGAAACAAGGCAGATTTATCAATCGATTTTTGGATTTCACAATATAGAGCTTCATGAAAGATGGTTGAATGAACTGGTTACGGAAGCAAAAGGTTCCCATTCGCGGCTCCGCCTGATTGAACATGACGTTCTGATTCAAAAAAGGCTTGCTGAAAAGGCCTATGAATATTACCTAAGTCTGCGGGCACAAAAGCTTCAAAAGGGACCTGATCGCGAAATGTGGTTGAGCGAGCTTAACACGATCGCTGGGGAGAATCTCTTCCTCCGACATCTAGGAGATATTCTTTTGAAATCTCAGGAAAGGTTGCGAGCTTCAGAAATGAAAGATGCTAGCAGTTCAGCCAAGTCCCCGCCCACTACCATCAACGAACTTTGGAATTCTGCCACTATTGCTACCTTTGAAGAAGGTCTACAGAAACCCTAAATCACTCCGATAAATGGCAGTGCACGCCAACAATCTTACAGACAATCAGGTGACAGACCTGGGTGCGAATTCTAGCATTTTTTCTTTGCCAAAATCAGCGATAGCTCGGTGAATATTATGTCGTTTGCAGTAGAGCTTGATGTTTTCTGCTTGTGGCCTGCCTCCTTTAGCGAATGGAATTTCGTGATGGTATTCTAATTGAAATTTTGACCCACATTGTTCGTGGTTCTCTGACTCTTTGAATACACATTGGCCCTTATCTCGTTTCCAAACAGCTCTTTTGACAGCTGAAGGAATATACCGTGTTTGTTTGTTTGGCTGTTCTACCGCCGACGTCGGAGGAGTTAAACCTTCGGCCTCAGTAGAACTTCTTCCTGATTGAGCTCTTGTTTCCTTTTCTGCGGGATCTAGTTTTTTTATGGCCATGTTAATCAGTTCGTCTATGAGCTCAGAGTAGGACATATTGGGATGCTTATGAGATAGTAGCCCTCGGAGTTTATCTAATTTTGAAATGACCTTTTCGTTAAGAATCACCTTAACTTCTATATGGTCAGCAGTAACTTGACGCATAGATTCATTTAGAACCACTTGTTCAGGGAATACTTGGAGTAGGCTTATTTTCGCATTTCTTGCAGATTTGTTTTTTACAAGATCCATTACCTTCTTTTTTTCTTCACGTGGGAGTCTCTTAGACTTTAGTTTTTCTTCTCTTCTAATAAACACTTGTGCCTGAACAATATTTGAAAGAGTAAGGCTGCCGTCTCTAATTTCTTCTTCAGCTTCTGGGAATTCGCGAATAAGACGGCTAGCCGAAATACGCCTATTGGCAGCGGATTCTTCAAACCCAAGTTCTTTTGTGACGTATTCAAAAAGGGAGCCATAATTTAGTTTAAGAAAGAGCCTTCTTTTTTCTACTTCGCGAATCAAATTTATAACTTCAAGAGTTAAATTTCGCTCTTGTTTTGATTTTTCTTTTATCAGGTTCAATAATTCCAAATCAGAAAGGGAGTTGGGCGCCATGGTTTGCTCCTTTTGAAAAGTGCTAATTTAAAAATCACCTTACCACGGGTTTTTGGCCACTCACCAAATGCGCTACCAGGTTAATACAGACAAGTTTATGAAATTTCCGAGAAAAAAGTTACATTTATAAGATTTGTCGCAACACTAAAGATCCTACGATGTAACTGACATAAGTTTTGGGGTGACCCGAGAAAATTCACCAAAAAGCCTCCAAGAGAATAATTTCAAAAAATGAAAATAATTATTAACCTTTATTTCGAAATCCAATAGCCGGACATTCAACTCAAAAACAATTTTAATATGAGATTGAGTTTTGATTAGACTGCTTTCAACTTCTCAACTTACCGTGATCCCAATACCTCAAGATCTTCGAACATCCACAAATCCCTAATAAAAGTTTGTTGAGCGGCTGGCCGGGACCTCATGAAAGATCCCACGGCCGCCGCCCCCAAAACTGAATTCGGTGGGAATGGTCAAGGAGTGGTTGGTAACACCGCACTTGTCTTAAATGCCAGGTTCTAGATTGATATGATTCATTGTAAGGTCAGATAAGATTTCTTTTCGCTGTGGAAAACCTAGCCAAAAACTGTCTATCAATTTACGGCGCTACCTAACTCAAATCAAATTTAACTTCATCTAGTTAATAATAAATAGGCACAGATGTTGCTTAATTGAGGTTCGAAGGAATTTGTACATACAATTTTCGATGACCGTATAGGAGTTTTTGATGAGATTTGACACGCGTAAGTTTCCTGCCCTGTTTCTATCCGTTCTTATGATGTTTAACTGCTCATTGGGCCTACCTCAGCAAACTCCAATTGAAAATGACAAACCCAGAGTTCTTTTTGAGCAAGAACTCATTCGATATGTAAAGTCAACCGTCCAAAATCCAGAAGAACTTGAGAAAAAGGCCGATCAGTTGGTTTCCCATATGTGGCCTTCGAATCAAGAGGTAGAATTCAACCAGTACTACATGCCCTCACTAGAACTAATCGATGAGATGACCGAAGTCATTGCTATTCTCCAAACGGCAGGGGCTGCCACCAACATCACTCTCAAAACTAAGATTTTTTCGAATGCGCTCACTCACAGAATTGATACTTTGCCAGGAATTACCTCTTTTGTGAAAGCAACTTCTCAATATTTCAGCGAAGAATTTAAATCAGCTAATGACCGGGCCGCTGCGGCTAGGGCTCTCGTTGAGTCAGCCGCTATAGGGGTTGAAAACCGGAAATCTTTTAGCATTTTGACTGATTTGAAATTTGTATCTGAAGCTCACAGACCAGTTCACGGTCTTGTTTATTTTAAAGATAATTTAACCGAACTCAATAATGCTATTCAGACATTCAATTACACGCCTTCATTTAAAACTAAGGTACGCGCAGCAGTAAAAAAATCCATAAGTTATGGGCTGGTGGGCGCCTACGCAGTAGGGTTGCCCTCCCTTTTTTTAGGTTGTTTTGTGGCATTTGCCGGAGCTTTGGGTGGGGGCAATGGAGGTCAAGGCGATGAAGTCGTACGCGGGATTCTTTTTTTAGGATTTGGAATTGGAGCTTTGATCGGAGGGGTCAATGGATGGAAAAGCCCTAATAAAGAGATGAATGAAATTGGCAATTATATCAAGGGCGTCGGAGACAAAAATTGCGAAGCCCTTTTGGGAAATATAAGGCCATAATTGCGGTAGCAACTAAGTGATTCAAAAATATACCATTTAGAAAAGTAACGGTAAAATTTCCACCAGATTTTTAGCAACATTAGGGAAATTAGGTCCAATCCCAGTTTGGTTACCCAATTCAAAAACTCGGGCCAAGGGAGTCGCACTTCATGATCTACATCACATTGCCACCGGGTACAGAAGGCGAAATCAGTGCTTGGGAATTAGCTTCTGGTGGCACAGGAATCTACAGATCCGCTATTGTTATTGTTTATGTTCTGATAGCCATTTTTACTGCTCTCTTTATTGACCTAAAAGCGCTCTTGCACGCATATAAGAGAGGCAAAAACTGTCAAAATTTATTTGGAAAAGAATTTAGTGAGGAACTCTTATCTATGACAGTAAAAGAACTCAGAGACAAAATTGGTCTGAAAAAGGCCTGACCTATGCAGCATCTTTGATTCTTCTAAGTCCATCTAAGATAAACAGACGAACAAGGACTTGGTAAGGTAGGTTAAGATTTTCGGCTACTTTCTTCAGTTCTTTTATGACGGACTCCTCCAAGGCTACACTTGTCGGTTTTCGTCGACCTTTGACACGTTTCATAGCTTCTAAAATTTTATCAGAATCTAAAAGAGAAGTATTCTCATACTCTTTTTTGGATTTTACGTAATAATTCTTCATATTGTTTTTTCTCCTTTTTATTAGCCGGCCTAGCACTTATCGGTCTGACAAAACCCTCTCTTAAAGTGAACACAACTTGTAAAAATCTTCCACTGAAAGTGGTTCCAAGTATCCCTCAACCGTTGTTCCTCAAGCTTAGATGTTAACTGCACACCTAATGGCAGCGCTGATCCTGAATAAAAAATCTCTTCGATTTCAAAGACGTGCACCTTGTGCTTAGTTAAATTCTTGTTGGCATTTCCAGAATCCGACTGAAATTCAAATTCCTCAGTTTCGATAAGCCAATGGAATAACCATTCAACGAACTCAAACGTCGCCATGTGTCTCAGTATAATAGTACACTATACATATAGTGTCAAGTAACCACGTCCATGATCCAAACTCGCTCTCAAAAGTGACACATTTGTGTCAGATGAAAGTGAATCGGCTTGCCTTAGTTGTCATTTAGAAAAGTAACGGTAAAATTTCCATCAGATTTTAGCAACATTTTCTTTGAATTTATTTCGTAGCGCAGGCTCATCATGGTCACTGTTATGACTGCCAAATCCAATAAATCGATAGCTTGATGTGGCATCGTTTCTGCTAATTCAGAGAACTCGAAAAAATTTAAAAGTGCTCAAATTGAGTGAGCGTGAAGACAAAAACTACTATTTAGGGAGTTTCAAATGAGATTTGCCATTTTTGTTGCTTGTGTTCTGTTGTTACAAACTCAAAATTTGAATGCTGGAACACCCTCGAAGTCAGTTACTTTAAAGCCAGTCATTATAAAAGTTGTTAATGACAACAATCAAAAAGTTAATTTAATTGAAACTCAGTTCTTAAATAAACCCTTTAGGGAATGGGACAAAACCTACGCAATAACAGAATTCACGGGCGCCTTGTTGGCGTGCCCCTTTGATCACGATCAAGCAACTTTCGATTTTGATCGACTGGAAAGTGCTGGTGAAAAAAAGGGTGTCGCAGACTTCATCGAGTTTATTGCAGAGAAGGGTTTAATGGTTGTCATAAACTTTTCACTACCCCACAAAGTTTCATCAGATAGTGCTGATAATGCTTTGATCAGATTCTTAAATCAAGAAAGACGAACCAGCACAGTTACTTTTATTATTAAAGAATCGAACAGCGGTCCCTTGTATGAATTTTCTGCCAAAAGGGCTTTGTCTATGAAAGATCATTTTACAAATGAAGATCGTGCGGAACTGATAGATTCACTCAATAACGGCAATATAAACTCATCATACTTATCTCAAAAATTTGGGTTCAAACTCGCAGAATACCAAACTTACGGGCAAGTCGAAGTTAAAATAGGGGATGCAGCACCGGTCGAGCTCGACAAATTAGTTCAATCCTTATTTGAAAAATAAACGCAACCAGGCACCTAGAATGTAATGGTTATGCCAGCGATGGTGAGAATCTCTTTGGTGTAGTCAATCTCGGTCCCTGCCACATTAAGCGAATGCATCAGGTTTACTGAAATATTAGGATTGATCACTTTATTTAGAACCACCTGTGATCTTTTTGAATAGATAACGTAAGTTAATTCCATAGTCATAAAATCAAAGACTGAACGATTGTAACTCACAAAAATTTCTTTGGGATCGGTGGGAAGCAGGGAGCCAGGATCCATCTGAACACTGCTATAAAACGCACCGTAGGGACTGCTAAGAATTCCCCTCCAAAAATTCCCAACGAAACTATAAGACATGTCGAAATGAGTAGACCGATTCACCTCCACCTTAACATTACTCATGGCCTGTTTTATTTCGTAGACCTTTTTAAATTGAGGATCATTCTTCATCACGTTTTCTGTATGAAATTCAATAAGACGTCTCATCATATACTCTGCAAAAAGCCGACGCTCACTATCAACTTGAGTCGCTGATAGGCCACCCGGAGACATGTAATATCCCTGACGATTAACTAAAAAATAGTTTTCTTCTTGTTCTGTTCTTCCAAACTTTTGCTGGTACTGGATCAAAAATTCTCTAGAAAGCTCGCTATTAAAAATAATGTCGTGAAAGTTCGGGCCGTCTAAAATTGGGGGGCGCTCCACAAGAAGCATCTCTTGGGGCTCATTTGAAACTTCGGTGCTCACATCATCTGTGTATCCACCGATCATACCGTAGGGTGCTAAACCAAACGGCGATTTGGAATCAAAAACAGCAAACGAAGAAAATGGAACCAAGACCAAAACCGCCACGGCTAGAAAAAATAAACCGCCTTTATACAACCGAAGCCCCAGCGGCGGCCGGTTATAAATGAGATCTAACGTAAAAAATCGTAATTTCACATTCATAGCTTAATGCAAACCAAGTCCCACTCAAGAACAGAATGAGACCTGCTAACCATTTAATAATTCTCATTAATACTCAGGACCAATGAACAGTCAGATTTACCTTTTGAGAAACTTTCATGGGAATCACTATCAAACTAAATTAAACATATTAATTTCAAATACTTAGGCTGCGTAACTTTTGATTGGGGAACGACCAGATTTGGGCAGTTCCAAACACAGGTTTAGGTATTCCTAGCCGAAATCCAACGGCAGGCGCCGGTAAAACGGGTTTTATTTGAGCTCGCTTTAGTATTAGAAGAGTTTTTAGGCTAGCAGTCAAACCCAAGATTGGTTAGCTTGAGGACATGAATAGGCAATTGAGCCCCGCCATAGTTGATGGAGGTCCCGTGGCCCCAACAAAGCTTAAACTCAGAAACGATCTGCATATTTCACGAAAGCTATGGCATATCGCGGGAGTGGGCCTCATAGCCGTCATTATGAACAACATCTCGCCCCAAGATTCACTGTTTGATCTTTCAATTGCAGCGTTGCTAATCATACCATTTGATCTTTTTAGACTTAGACGGCCCGACTTAAACCAAAAAATCGTGGTTCTTTTTAAGCCCGTCATTCGAATTGAAGAGGTGATGAAAATATCGGGTACGAGCTTTCTTATTGTTGGCGCTTTTACTGTCATTTTACTTTTCCCTAAGAAAGTTGCTGTTTTAGCGATTTTACTTCTCGCCTTTGGTGATCCCACCTCCAGTATTTTTGGAGTTTTATGGGGAAAAGATCGAATCTGGGGCAACAAAAGCCTTCAAGGCTCATTGGCTTGTTTCGTTGTTTGTTCTTTTGTTTGTGCTCTTTACTTTCTCAACCATCACCTCATGGTTGAGAGAATAGTACTGGTCAGCATTCTCGGTGGCCTCATTGGCGCTTTGAGCGAATTGATTCAATTTAAAAAACTTGATGATAATATGACCTTTCCAATTTTAGCTGGTTTTGGGTTATGGTGCCTTTTTTCATTGTTTGGGGGATTCCCTTAAATGATTGCACCAAGACTTAAACGCTTAAGAATTCTGCAAAGACCCTCTCAAGGATTCTCAGAAAAAAGAGGCGTACATATTTATATTCTCCCCAATCTCTTCACAACGGGGAATATGTTCTTTGGTTTTTACTCCATGATCATGAGTCTTAAAGGTGATTTCACCATGGCGGCTTACGCCATCATTGGTGCGGCCGTATTCGATACATTAGACGGCCGCGTGGCAAGGCTCACCCAAGCTACAAGTAAGTTTGGAATGGAATATGATTCCCTCTCTGATCTTATCAGTTTTGGCGTGGCGCCAAGTATGCTTTTATATCTTTGGGCTCTTAAACCCTTTGACCGTATCGGGTGGCTTGCCTGTTTTTTATATATGGCCTGCGGAGCTCTTCGATTGGCAAGATTTAATGTGCAAGCAGCCAGTGTGGAGAAAAAATATTTTCAGGGACTGCCCATTCCGATGGCTGCGGGAATTGTAGCGACATCTATTACTGCTTGTGGACATTTGGAAATTAATCCCGAAAAAAACATTTGGATTTTAGGAATGACCATCCTTCTCGCCTTTGTCATGGTTAGTACCTTTAGATATAGAAGTTTTAAAGAATTTGATTTTCGCGAAAGAAAACCATTTTTTGCACTTATAATTGGTCTTTGCGTTCTCATTTTTATCGCTATCAGACCTGAAGTGAATTTGTTCTTAGCCTTTATCACCTATGCTTGTTTGGGTGCATTTTTTGGTATTATCTCCCCCGCAAGGCGCAAAATCACCCAAGCCATAGTTGCCGAAAGTGCCCGCCGCCGCATGATCGCCGAAGTTCAGGCCGACCAGCATATTGATAACTAAATAGAGACTCTGAACTGCTGATCAATAGCTCGCTCCTCATTATTAATATTCTTTGCACCTTCTGTTGACTAATTCTATAGGCTTGTACCATTATCGGTAGTCCTATGGGGACCAGGCCAAATCTTAGTCCACTTTCAATTGCTGTCGTCGGCGCCACCGGAATGGTAGGTCGAGAATTTATCGACATTCTTCAACAACGAAATTGTCCGACAAAAGAACTTAAGCTTTTTGCCACCAAAGAGAGTGCTGGTCAAACCATAGAATACCAACAAAGAACAATTACTGTTCAAGAGATGGGAACCGGTTGTTTTTCTGGCTGCGACGTGGCTTTTTTCTCAGCCGGTTCAAATATTTCTGAAGAATGGGCTCCCAAAGCAGTCACAGAAGGCGCATTTGTTATAGATAATTCTTCAGCTTTTAGAATGAAATCCAATGTGCCTCTAGTGGTACCCGAGGTCAATGGTCATCGTATTCCCAAAAAAACCAATGTTCAAATCATTGCCAATCCCAATTGCTCGACTATTCAACTGGTTGTTGTTCTCAAGCCCCTCAAAGATGCTTTTGGAATAAATAATGTCACTGTCTCAACTTACCAATCAGTGAGTGGTGCAGGAAAGCTTGGAGTCGAAGAACTCTCAAACCAAACATTAGCCAATTTAAACGACAAAGACGAGCCGTTGCCGCGAGTGTTCCCCCACCCCATCGCATTTAATAACATTCCCCAGATAGATGTCTTTGAAGACTCAGGGTTCACCTTTGAAGAAAAAAAGATTATGCTAGAGACCCAAAAAATATTAGAGATTCCAGACCTAGATATTTCTGCGACGGCGGTCAGAACTCCAACTCTCAATTCTCATAGTGAAGCCGTTTGGGTTGAACTTAAAAAAGACGTCACACGTGACGAGTTAATCAGATGTTTAGAAAATGCCTCGGGCCTTGTGATTTTAGATAATATCAAAAATTCCCTCTACCCACTCAACCGCCAAGCCTCCGGTAAAGACGAAGTCTTTGTTGGCAGAATCAGAAAAGACTTTAAAAATCCTCGGCGATGGGTCATGTGGATCGTATCTGACAATGTGCGCAAGGGCGCGGCTCTCAATGGAATTCAAATCGCAGAGAAACTCTTCAGCCTTTCTTGATCTTTGACAGCATTCGTGATGAAATTTTCAACATGTCACGTCATGGATGGATCGGTGTTCTTCTCATTTGCAGCCTCAAAGTTTCAACGAGTTTTGCTGCAGTCACCATTGCCGGTCTTGATGCCACCCGAGCAGCAGCACCTGTCGGTCAGACAAACGTCATTTATTATTTTAGCCATATTGATGGCACGCTAGATACGTCTGTGACTCCCAATTATCGCGGCGAAACCGTTGGGGGCACCTGCTATGCCAAATATAATCCCAATTGCAAAGAACCTGGAACAATCTTTCATATTAATGCTACGGCATCGGCTACAAATTCAGGCAACGGAAAAATATATTTGATCGCAGGAAACGGCACCCCCACCAACGGGAGAGATATCACCACAAGTTTGGGCCTCGTTGAAACTAAAGATTATCCAACAGGTACAGGCAATGTTCAATTTGCTAGTTCATTCGGAACTATCTGCCAAGCCGCCGGTGTAAACAACACTGATTCCCAAGTGGCTAACCTTGGTGGGAACTGTGCGAAGACCGCGGGTCGATACCCCATTGTGATTAACTTGACCATTGTTTTAGATACGGGCGGAAACGGAAAATTCGATACCACTGACGACTACGCTTCAATCACACTAAAAATAAATTCTGAAATACCGGCAGAGTCTTCGAGTACCGGTACGGTCGCTGGCTTTTATAGTTTTATTGCGTTCCCAGGTGACGAAAAAATTCATATTCGATCACCTGTTTCGGAGGCAACTTTTCCTAGTATTCCATCGGGTGGAGTAGGAATTCAAGCCGTGAGATTTTTCTTTACGCCAGGGCCAGATACCTTTGATGCAAACACATTTCAACAATTAGATTTTTCAACTTCTGATCTGCGCGATATCAATTTATTAAACAGCTCAGGAGATTTAAGCAGCTACTTTATTAATAATTTGTCCAATGGTTTGAGATATTACATCAGAACTGCATTGGTAGATGAGTCAGGAAATATTGGCTACGTTCTGCCTGCGGGCTCAAACGACAGTATTGTAACCCATACGGCAAAACCCGACGAAGTCATTGGCCTTCTTTCTAAAAATAGTTGCTTTGTGGCCACAGCGGCGTTTGGTTCTCCCTACGCTGGGCCTGTGAAAATTCTAAGAGAATTTAGAGATCATATTTTGTTAAAAGCAAAAGCGGGCCAAGCATTTGTCGGTTGGTACTATCAGCATGCTCCTTACTGGGCAGAGAAAATTCAAAAACATGATCTCATTCGAACAGGTGTAAGAGCGGCCCTTTATCCCTTGGTGGGATTTAGTTGGGTTGCTCTGAAAATGGGGGCAGCAAACGCAAGCATGTTATTTGCGACTGTCTTACTCCTGCCCTTTCTATTTTTTAGACTTTGGCAATCAAGACATATTTATAGGAAGATTCAATGAATTCTTCCGGCCTTCTCCTGAGTGGGCTGATTATTTTGAGTTCAATTTTGGCCCATGGCGAAGAGCCAGAACTTAATCCCAACGACGATTTAGTGGTTCCAAAAAATTTAGAATCAGACGAACCTATTTCAGCAGAAAATATTGGAACTAAGAAAGAAAAAATTTTCGATACAGGCCAACCTCATATTCGACTGGTTCCCAAGTACTCAGGATCCGACGAACCCGTGTTGCAGAAAAAAACAAAGAAAGGTGAATTCTTATATCGAGTGCCACCCTCACCCCAACATTCTGCAACTTCTGTTCATGGGGGGCCCTTTTTCCCCAGTTTTCTCATTGGCGATATGCCTGGAATCACATTTCAAAATATTTATGGCTCGAAAAACATTCCCTATATTCAAGTGGAATATGAATACCAATTTTTACAATCAATCGGAAAATTGGGACTCAAAGGGGGATTCGGATTCATTTCAACCCAAGGTCAAGCGCGGTTTAAATCTAATCCCACCCTCGCAGCTGATGAGACTATTACGTTCTATAGTTTCCCATTGAGTCTTTCGGCTGTCTATCGAGCCCAATTTGCAGAAAAACAATTTCTGGTACCTTACGGGGAAATTGGAGGAGATTATTTTGATTTTATGGAGTACAGGCCCGATCGTAAGGGGACTTCTGCCTACAGGTTGGGTGGAGCTATGGCCACTCACGCTGCTGGCGGAATTCAACTTCAGTTGGATTTCTTGGATAAAGAAGGACTCTGGCAACTAGACGAAGAATATGGCATAAATCACATCTACTTTATGGCAGCAATCCATAAAATTTTTGGTTTGAGTAGCACCTTTGATTTCTCAACCACTTATTATGAAGGTGGGTTTCTTATTGAATTTTGAGTTGATGCGAACTCGAGCTCCGTTCGGAAAAATCAAAATGATCCTTGAATACAACGGCGCCAATTATAACGGTTGGCAACGTCAAGGTCAGGGCTTTCCTTCAATTCAACAGACTTTAGAAGAAGCACTCATGAATCTGTTTGGAAAAAATATCCACGTCATGGGAGCCGGTCGAACCGATGCGGGAGTTCATGCCATAAACCAAGTGGCTCATTTTATTGCCCCAAAAGATGTCAGTACTTATAATTTTGTCAGTGCTTTTCAATCTCGACTTCCGAGAGATATCACCGTGAAAAAAACTCAATATATGCCAGCCCACTTTCATGCCCAAAGATCTGCTTTAACCAAGAAATACATCTATCGAATTTGGAACGCCCCCGTGGCATCGGCCTTAAGGGCTCCCTTTTCACTTTGGATCAGGCAGCCCATGAATATTGAACGCCTCAACAGAGCGGCACGAGCCCTTCTGGGAACTCAGGATTTTAATGGATTTCGTTCTGAAGGGAGCGCCATAAAATCCACGGTGAGAACTATCACTGAGGCTAAGTTCTTAAAATCAGAAGACTATATTGAGTTCCATATCACTGGCAGCGGCTTTCTTAAGCAAATGGTCAGAAACACCG
>JAHFAE010000117.1 GCA_023250675.1 Oligoflexia bacterium
GCTCCAGTAACCTGATTGCAACGCTGGGCCACTCACTGTCGCAGTGCAATTCACTGTTCCACCAGCTATCAACGATGTGGGTGAACATGAGATACTGATACTCGATGCTGGCAAAGTTGCCGAGATACTGACGACATTACTTGATACAGGTGCACCGTTTCCACCTACTCCAAGAGCTCGAATCGTGTGAGAGCCAACTGGAATATTTGGGAAACTACATGTGGGTTGATTCACACAGTATTGGGTTCCATCACCGCTCCAGTAACCTGATTGCAACGCTGGGCCACTCACTGTCGCTGTACAATTCACTGTTCCACCAGCTATCAACGATGTGGGTGAGCATGAAATACTAATTGTTGTTGGCAGTAATGTAACTGCCACAGAAACAATATTACTAGAAACCGTGGAACCATTAGTCCCAATTACAACAGCCTGAACACTATGTGTTCCGGCTTGTGCATTGGTAAAAATACATGTTGTTGGGGTTGGCTGACTGCTACAAGCCACTTGGTTTCCGTCGACTTTCCAAAACCCAGAAGCTACGGGGCCACCGCCCAGAACCGCTGTACAAGTCACTGTGCCGCCGACTTGCAACGACGTTGGATCACACGAAATGTCCACAGTCGGAGGCAATATTATATCTTGAACGACAACTCTTACAAAGTTACTTGAAACATTGGAACCGTTTGCCCCAATGACCACTGCTTGCACACTATGATCTCCTGCTTGAGCATTTGTAAAAACACAAGTCAGTGGGTCTGGTTGAAGACTGCAAGCCATCGGGTTTCCATCGATCTTCCAAAATCCAGAAACGACAGGGCCACCACCCAACACAGCAGAACATGTGACAGTTCCACCTGCATGAAGTGATGTTGGCGTACATGAAATACTGATCGTTGGATCAAGATCAGGAAGACGATGAACCACGATAGTTACTTGATTGCTTGGAACTTCTATACCGTTAGAACCTTTGGCAAAGGCTTGTAAAGTATAAGTTCCAACTTCGACGTTGGCAGTCGTACAAACTGGCATATTGTCGCATGGCAATGGCATTTGGTTTGCCGTCCATCGACCTGAGATTACTGGACCAGAAGTGACAGCAGTGCAGGACACGGTACTTCCAGCAATCACGTCAGTTGGGCAACTGATAGTCACTGAAACCGTCGGATCCGATTGAACATTGACGGTTACTTGATTGCTAGAAACCAAATGACCGTTTGATCCTATTGCAAACGCTTGAACAGTATATATCCCGGCCACCACATTATTGGTTGTGCAAACAAGTTGATTATCACAGGCCAACCGAACCTCGCCAGCCATCCAATAACCCGACATTATATTACCTGTTGTCAATGCGGAACAAGTAACAGAACCACCTGCGGGGGCAGTTGCGGGACATGAAATGCTTACCGTAGGATCAATATCAATTACAATCGGGCGAACCAAAACTATAACTTGATTGCTTGGTACCTCGATCCCATCAGGACCTTTAGCAAAGGCTTGCAATAGGTATGTGCCCGCTTGGACGTTTGTGGTATTGCAGACAGATTGATTGTCGCAAGGTAATGGCATTGTGTTTGCCGTCCATCGACCTGAAACTACTGGGCCAGTCGTGATAGCAGCGCAAGATACCTTACTTCCAGCAATCACGTCCGTTGGACTACAGCTGATCGTCACATTTATGTTTGTATTAGGCGCAGCAACAATTATAGTTTTATTGCTTTCAAAAGAATTGCCGTTTCCTCCTGTTCCAATAACTTGAATAGTGTGGGAACCCGCAGGAAAATTTGGGAAAGTACAATCTACTTGACCATCGCAAAATCGAGTGTTGTCAACTAACCAATTGAATGATTTAGGATAGGTACCGGTCACCGAGGCCACACAATCTACAGTTCCACCAGCTTGAAGGATCGTAGGTGAGCACCAAGTTCTATAAAGAGTTCGCGTTGGGGGTGGTGGCGGTGGATACGATACCCCGTTGGCAATTTGTTGATAAATATTCGAATAGATTGCTTTTACTTTTGGCAACTCATTGGCACCACGCAGTTTTGCTGACCCCGTGTAGTCGCTGTAATAGACAAATGGGATCATTCCGATTACTTGGTCGTCTTGCATGGCGTACCGCATGCTTGCATCGGCGGCCGCTACCACATCATCTTCGTTCCAGTATTCGCCATCCACAGTGTAAGCAAAAGAAACAATAAATAACTTCTGATCGGATTTTAGCTGTCTCTTCAGAGTTGTCATGACTCCACCATCAGGTGGCAGGGTGCCATAAACTTCTAGACCAATCCAATTAACACCGTTGGGAATAACTGTGTCACTATGAACATTGCAATAGTTGAACGCTACAGGAGAATTTCGAAAATCCATGTGGATTCTATCCGCGGCTGTTTCGAGAATTGAATTGTAGAAATTGGGCCCTCTCCCACCAGCCACGCAGTCAGGTTCGTCGACGAGATAGAATGCAACAATATTGTTTAAAAAGGGGCTAACCAGACTTGCGACACTATTCCAATTTTGAATATAATCATCTGCAAGGTAGTAACCGCCACGAGCACCGCTATGAGAAATGATTCCCGAATGAATGATTACTTTGCGTCCTTCGGAGGCTGCGCGATTTAAAGCTGCTATTGCACTACTGCGGGTACTATCGTTTGTAACATCGACGAATACATTAAAAATATTGGTAAGGCCGCGTGTTTCCTCTCCAGTGTCATTCCAATAACCAAAATACTTAATATGTCCGTCGTATGGGATGTTCGGGCCAATAACTCTTACAGTTTGCTGAGTGCTCGCCCTTTCTACTCCGTCAAAGCCAGTTACGAAAGCTTGAATGGTATGAGTTCCCGCAGACACATTTGGAATTGGACAATTCAACTGGGCATCACACGTTATTGGTGCACCATCAATGGTCAATCTTCCAGAAGAGACTTGACCCGTTATTGTTGCACTACAGGTGATTGAACTCCCTAATTGCACAGGAGAAGGACAACTGATTTCGATACTTGGATCCGGCACTCTCTGTTCTGGTGAAATCGTTAGAGTCACGTTTTTAGGGAATTCACCTGCAACAAAAGATTCTGAATTTGTGGTTGCTCCAAGTTGCGCTAACAAGGAATTTGCCAACGCAGAGAGTGATCTAACAAATGTTTGTGTGACTATGAAATCGCTAGATGTTTGACCATCGGGATTAATGATTCTGAGGCGATAGGTGCCTTGTGGAATATCCTTCACTCCCGGCAAATTCAAAGCAGTCGAACTACCCTGATAAATTAAATCAATTTTCTGTGTCTCTTGAGCCAAAACGCAAGGTTCTTTGCAGGCCTGTAGTTTTGATCCATCGACAAAATCGCTTCCTGTTAAAACTAAAGTACTTTCAGAATGAGCAGGAATCGGATTGGGCGAAACGCTATTTAATACAGGAGGTCGAGCAGACGGCCGAGAATTTATCACCAAGGTCTGCGAGTTTGAAGCTCCTGCGGCTGTCCTAATTCTCAAACTATATGAACCAGGAGGGGCATCTGCTGAAATGAACAATTGCAATTGAGTTGAACTTACAGAACTAAAGCCAACGCCCACATCGGCGAAATTTGGGCATGAGTCGGCAACGCAATACTGTAAAACAGCGCTAGAATCAAAATTGGCGCCTGAGAAAGTGAGTGTCACAGAAGAGCCGGTAATAACTGGTGAAGGATCTGATGTAATGCTTCTAAGAAAGGGGACCACTGGCGATTGACCGCCGCCCACCACTACGGTAATTTCATTTGAAGGCGAGCTCGTACCACAGCTATTCTTTGCGCGAACGCGAACAAAGTAAGTTCCATTGGCCACGTCATTAGCAGTGTATGTTGTTGAGTTATTGCCCAAGTCCGCATTGGCAAGGTCAGATCGCCCTGACGTTGAACCAGCTTCTAGGATAAATGAAGTGACTTGACCTCCCCCTGAATTCCATGCGAGCGCAACGGTTCCACCTACTACCGAAGAAGCTCTAAGATTTGCCGGACTTGCAGGAGGAGAACAACTTGCGCCGACGGTCAAATCAACTTCGTTAGATGCTGGCCCCATTCCCGCACTGTTTTTTGCTCGAACTCTAAAAAAATAATGTCCTGCGGGTACGTCGTTGAATGGGTATGAAGTGCCATTTGATCCAGAATCGAAATTTGCAATGCCAGATTGACCCGAAGAGCTACCGACTTCAATTTGATACGCACTTGGAGTACCACCACTCGTAGGTGCTTGCCACGAAATGTTTACCGAATTGCCTTGGGTTGTTGCGATAAGTCCGAAAACAGGGCCTGGGACTATGACGGAACTGGCTACGGTGACTCTCACTTCGTTAGAAGGCGAACTCAATCCTGCGCTATTCTTTGCTTTAACTCTCAAAAAGTAAGTACCAGGAGGCACATCGGCTTTAAAAAAGGAGGTAAGACTTGTGCCAGTGGAGTGAACGACCAAATCCGAAGCTCCGGGCAGGGAGCCGGCTTCGATGATGTAAGAATCTGGAGCACCACCACTCATAGGTGGAGACCAAGTCATGATAACGGTTCGAGCCGACGCAATTGCAGAAAGTGAAGTTGGCGCTTGAGGTGGCTGTGCACCTTGGTTTTCATTCTTCCAAGCGAGTCTGAGAAATGTTTGTCTTTCGTATTGTCCGTAATTTAAATAGGTGGATCCGTCATCTATAAAAAAGTATCCGTACTGAAGTTGATCCTGACCAATTCTATCGGGTGTCGATAAGGGCGAATCTAAGAGAGGATTATGAGGGTAACTTTCCCAATGTCCTGAAGTTGCAACGCCATGGGATCGAACTAAACCAAATTTCCAAGATTGATCTTTGACTAAACCTATCGACCAATTAGATTCTTCTGTCAGCATGTAAGTGAAGTTAGAAGTTGTAACGTATGTAGCTACACCTCCGCCGATACAGTCGGGATACCACGGTTTGCAATCGGCTGGGCCGTAGATGGCGTCACCTGGCAGATCAGGAGCAACAGCTATGAAATTATGGAAATCAGAGGTTTTAATAAGTGCTTCATAAAATTCACCGTCTTGCCAGGCTCCGAAAAAAACACTGACATAAAAAAAACCACCAGCTTTACGAATTATATATGGTGTGCCTGGTATAAAGTTACTTCCGCGGTCGGGCGAGTTCACGGCATTATTACAAACACTACCGGGCCGAGCACACATATTCTTCAAGAGATCTTTGTTGTGACTGCCTATAACAGGATTTGCAGAGTCAGCTGTCCATGAACCTCTCGGATCAGACCCATTTTTTGAAAAATGACAAACATAATTAGGGGCCGGACCACATTGCGCTAACAACTGCCAAGTATTTGTCTCATCATCAAAATAGACGTGGCCGTCCACCACGTCACAAAGGGGACCCGTTGGTTGAGCAAAAGGAGTCTCAGCATCAAAGGAGCGTCCCTTGTCGACTGATCGGCGTACCCGCATTTCCGTGTGGCCAGGGCCGCAATGATTTGTCACAAAAGACGCATGAAAGTCCCACCATACTCCATCTTTAACTAGGATATGGGTGCCATGTTGGTCAGGGTAAGATAAGATCTCTCTAAATTCTGCCGTACCCGCCCAAAGATCGTCGAGAGTGGGTGGATTTTGAATGGCTACGGGCAAGGTCGCGCTTGCAGTAGTCACTGTGAACGAAAAATTTGTAGGAAACTGAGCATCGACTATTGGGCCGTCTGCTGTCGATCCCACGACCTTTGCGACCAAGCGGTTCAAGAATTTAGAAATGGTTTTTAATGTTGAAACTTCGATAACGTCAGATGATTGGCCATCGGGGTTTACGATTCTGACGTGATATTCCCCGGGAGGCACTTCTTTAAGTACTTTTAGTTCTAATGAATGTGAATCAATAAAGTTGAGATCAAGCTGTTGAATCTCCAATGACTTACATGGAGCTCGACACAAATAGAGTTTTGCACCATTTTGAAAACCGCTCCCTGTTAAAGAAAGACTCCCAATGAACTCATTAGTAATTTTCGACGGAGAAATCCCTGACAAGGTGGGCGCAGGTACGTTAGGAGTTGCGGCAATTTCTAAAACTTTTTCAGATGATGCTTGGTCGCCAGAGTTTAAAATGCGAAGGTTAAACTTACCGGCGCCAACATTTCCGGCGACAAAAAGTTGAATTTGTGAGTCGACGGCAGATTGAAGTGTTAGCCCCATGGTTTGGTAATCTGAACAAAGCTCACCCTGACATGCTTGAATCTTTGAATCAGGGCTGAAATTTGCACCTGAGATTGTAAGCATGAATGGATTTCCGACAACTACTGGCGACGGTGATGTTGAAATTGAACTTAGTAAAGGTTGGGGGTTACTTGATGTGTCCTGGCCACCAGTTGCTACTTGCAAAGCTCCATTCAAGGGTTCTAGGTGAGTAAAAGCCACCTTGGTACAACCGATCGGCATGGTAAGGAGATTTAAAAAGAGAACGACTTTGACAACGGAGGACAGATTGACTGCCGCTTGGGACATGGTCAACACCTTTCAATTAAGGTTTATGAAATGTCCCCCGTTAAATATCTTTTCGTCGTTGCGCGTTAAAACATAAGAAAATCTAGATAATTAATTTTAATTAGTAAAATCAAATAGATACAATAATTCAAAGTTTGAAAAAATGCCGATCTAGTAGACAGAATATCTGACTATTTTAGCGAGGTCGATAAAATGGGCCTTGAATTTCTTAGCAATGTTTTAAAATGAAATTGCATTCACGGAGAAAATCTCAAATTAAATTTAAGTTGTATCACTGAAGTTGGCTGAGGACACTGAAAGGGTACATTTAAGAAATTACATAATACCTCATGAGTTGGCTCAGGTGTTGAGGGTGCGTCAGAAGCCGGAGGCGGAGGAGGCGGAGGAGGAGGAGGAGGAGATAGTGGTGGAGGCGGCGGTGGCGGTGGCGGCGGCGGTGGCGGTGGCGGCGGCGGTGGCGGCGGCGGTGGTGGCGGCGGCGGTGGTGCCAAATTAAAACTTACATTAATAATTATTGTGCCACCGCCGATTAGAACATTACTTGTCGGATTTATTTGTGAAGGGACATAGCCATAGCCCCCGTCGGTATTTACGCTGTAAATACCTGGTGTGAGATCTGCAAAACATTTTGAACCACTCCATCCCCAACTATTTGCTGGGCCATTGATAAAGTAGGCTCCAGTGACATCGTCACTAGTAATGCAAACTGTGCCTGTCCCAATTGCTGCCGGAGGAGGAGATAGTGGTGGAGGCGCGAAAGTGATTTCAGTTCCAATTTGTTCCCATTTGCTTCTGAGATTAGGTAAGTCAACTACTGCTGTTTCGCCACCACTGGTAAACCATTTATAAACCATGATGCCAATTACGTCGGGTTCACTCTTTGCTAAGTCATAATATCTTTGTGCCTGGTAAATTTCTCGCTCTTCGGTAAAATGGGGATCGCCGGTACTGATGGCATCGGGAATCAGAAATATTTTTTGACCAGGATGTAAGATACTCTTGAACCT
>JAHFAE010000118.1 GCA_023250675.1 Oligoflexia bacterium
GTAGGGCATCTTCAAACCGGCCCAGTAATCGTAATAAATCTTTTTCTAGTGATTCATGTAGTTCGTTGACTTTGAGTGGAGGCAGCTCTTTATCCCATTTTGCCAATAAACTGCAACATAGCGCGTGGGTATATTGAACGTAAGGACCCGTATCTCCATTAAAATCCAAAACTTTATCCCAATCAAAATCAATATTTTTTTGTCGATCATTCATAAGATCGTTGAAGATGACAGCTCCCGTGCCTACGGTCTTGGCCGCCGATTCTGCATCTTTTAATTCTGGATTCTTTGCAGCGATGATCTCTTTAACTAATTCAATGGCCTTATCTAAGACATCTTCAAGAAAGATCACGTTTCCGCGCCGAGTTGACATTTTACCGTCTTTAAAACGATAGAGCCCAAATGGGACATGGGTGCAATCTTTTGCCCACTCGTAGCCCATGAGCTCCAACACTTTGAAAAATTGCTTAAAATGAAGTGTCTGCTCAGCACCAACAACGTAAATGAGTTTATCGCCCTTAAGATCGTCGTGCCTGTTAATTGCCGCAGCGATATCACGGGTCGCATATAATGTTGCACCATCAGATTTTTGAATGAGACAAGGGGCCATCGCAAATTTTTCTAAATCAACAATTTGGGCACCTTCGCTGATTTTTAATAGCCCCTTTTTTTTCAGCTTATTTATAACGGCGCCCATCTGAGGTTCATGAAATGACTCACCTCTTAACATGTCATGTTTGACGTTTAAGAGTTGGTAAACTCGATTGTACTCCCCTAATGAAACTGTAATAAAGTCTTTCCAGATTGCTTCTACTTTAGGATCGGTTTTTTTCTCTAGCTTAAGAAAATACTCACGACCCAAAGCATCAAGGCTATCGTCAATCTCTGCACAGGCATGAAAAACAACGTACAGCGCATAAAGATAATCAAAGGAATCTTTTGATTTAGAATTAATGTCTGAAATGAGTTTTTTCCAGAGGCTCTCTTTAAATCCATCTCCAATAATCTTGGATTCATTTTTCCGGGCGATTTCATTAAGTAGATTTTGGTTCAAGTGGGCCCAAGCAAGCTTTCCAAATTGAACACCCCAGTCACCCAAATAATTGATCCCCAGAGTTTCATATCCCATAGCCCTAAATATATTAACTAAAGACTGTCCTATTACAGCGGATCTCAAATGACCGATGCTCATGGGCTTGGCCACATTGGGTGATGCGTAATCAAAAATGGCCTTTTTTCCTTGACCAATCTTTAGATTTTCTCCCAACTTGTTTTTTTGAGTCTCTACGACCGAAATGACTAGGTCTTGCCAATATTTTTGAGAATAGAAAAAATTAAGATAGCCTCCCAGGGCTTGGCAGTTGGAAAATTCTTGAGGTAAAAGCGGCTTTATCTTTTCAGAGATTTCCGTTGCTACCACACCAGGTGACTTTCTTAAAATTTTTGACATTGCGAAGCATGGAAAAGCCAGGTCCCCGTGTGAAGAATCTTTTGGCAATTCAAGCAGCCTGAAAATTTCGTCGTTTTCAAACTCAAGTTGAGAAGCTAAAAACACCGCCAAAATGTCCTTCATTTTTGTCAACATCATGTTGCACTCTACCAAAGTTTCTAGGAGTTCGTTGAAAAATAATTTTATTTTTAAAAAAACCTTGACCCCAAATTAATTCGTGAATACTGTCTCCTCTCACGTTGAAAATTAACAACACTTAAATGGAGGTTCACTCATGAACAAAGCCCAACTCGTCGAGAAAATTGCCGCAGAAACAAAGATGACAAAAGCTCATTCGGAATTGGTCCTTGACCAAGCTCTTGAGACTATCAAAAAAACTGTGGCAAGAGGGGACGACGTGAAACTTGTGGGTTTTGGAACGTTCAGCCGTGGGAAACGTAAAGCTCGCGCCGGTCGCAATCCGCAAACTGGTGCTACCATTACAATTCCTGCTAGCCGAGTTCCACGTTTTCGCGCCGGAAAAGAGTTCAAGGAGCAAGTCAACTGATTTTTTCAAATGGCGCGATTAATTGATATTGAAGCCGGCTGTCTTTGCCGGCTTATTTATTTTTGAGACTACCCACGGATTTTTGAAATCTCCTTAAGCTGTCCCTAAATGTATTGATTGTATCATCTTCACTTGCAATTTGACGACTTCGCCTAATGCTTTGATCAAATAACCCGATAACTTCGGATAGACTTTGAATCAGTCCTTTCAAATGTATCAACTCTTCTGAATAAACGTGAGCATTTTTATTGTTTTCACTTACATTTTTTAAGGACTTCAATTCTTGACGCAATTCCTTACGCCAAGTTTTTAGCATTTTGGTCCAACGTTGCTTTGAAGGACCAAAGTTTTTTCTTTTGGCCAATCTATATTCTTTATTTACTGATCCAAATGTGCGCATTGCAAATTTTGAACCATTTTGAAGTTTTAAGAATTCAGATTTTTGCTGTCTCAGAACTAACTTCTTAAATTCTGCCAGTTTCTTTTTAAATTCGCGATCGTGTATGCCGATAGAAATACCACTAAATGCCTTTAAATCACCGCCAGTCACAACCACACGATAGTCTCCCGTGGGCAATTGATCTTCTGTAAAATCTATGGTGGGCATTTGCCCATTAGTAATGATCACCTTTTTATTGAGAGTGTAGCTTGGGTATTTCAAAATGCCGCCGGGTTGAGCGGTCATGGCGACGTCAAGTTCGGTCCCACCCGGCAAATCTGTTTCGATGGCGAGTTGAGGTTTGAAACTCGTTGACTTAAGAGCCTTAACCTTAAGTACTTGAGGTTTGGTGACGGGCCTATTTTCTAGTTCTGGATGGGTAGGTAAAGGGGGTCTTACGATGGCCGTATCCGGTGAGACATTTTCTATTGATTCCCCTTTACTTTCGTCCAAATCGTCATCTTCACCTTCATCGTCTTCTGCCGCCAGCGCTCTATTCTTGTCTTGAATTGAAATTTGAGCGGCTGAATTCTTACGGTCGTTTTTGAACGCTAATACTCCAACGTAAGTTAAAATCATTACCAAAAGCGAAGCGCTAACTCCCATGGCTACTCTGCGAAATCGAGGATCCAATCCCTTTGGAAGATCCCCGGTTGGATCGTCATCGGAAGGTTTTGGGACTGGGGCCTTTCCCAATTTACCTGTGCCTGTAAACGTTCCCGTCGCGGTTCCTGTACCTGTACCTGTACCTGTGCCTGTGCCAATTCCAGTACTTGTCCCCAATTCGGTCTTAGTTATTTCTTTCTTGGCGGTAACCGTCCCCCCTTCCTCTACAACAATTTTGTTTTCTAATATGGCATTAGAAAAATCTTGCATGGAGTCAACTTTGGCTCCATCTGGTTTGGGTTGGGTCTCAAATATTTTAGGCCGCCTACGATCAAAATCTTCGATTTCACCGATAGATGTCCACTGGGAATATCCCTTTTTCCAAACATGGTCCTCAAAATTGATTTCGCCTTTTTTAATTTTTTCCTGAATTTGATCGTTAGAATAGGGACCACTTTGAATGTAGTGATTTTTGCCCTCAATACTTGCATGTTTAACGAGGATCACCCACCCCCGAGTATTTCCATCTTGTGGAATTTCCAGTTTAATGGCCGTTCGCGTAGGTTCTTCTACTTCAGCTCGTCTTTCAAATTCTACACATTCTGCGCAAGGAACCCAACGGGTAAACCCCGGTCGAAACACAAGGTCGGTATATTGCATTGATCCTTTATTCAACCTACCTTGAATATCTTGAGGAAGATGGGGCCCATCGGCTTTGCCGTTAACTACTATATACCAAATTTTTTCTGTCTCGGTATTTGACATACTCATAACCTTTCATTTTTGCTGCGCTCTGGGGCAGATATATGACCATGAAATTTAATGACATCCATATAGAATTTTGAAAACTCAGTTCCCGCTTCTACTTTTCTTTTCAACCAATAATGCAATGTTTGGCGATCTAGTTTTCCGTTTCTAAATGCCAGGTACATTTTGTTGCCGAGTTGAGCGCCCATAATGCGACTAGCTTCATAATAGTCATAACTTTTCTTATTTAGATTGGGTCTTAAGCGTTTAAGTGATTTTTGAGTTTTCGAAGAAATTGCTTCTCTGAGTTTTTGCTCTAAAACAATAAGAGTAGCTTGGTGACTTACGGGTAGGTCTTTTATCGTATTGAATTTTCGCCTGCTGTTTACAAGTTTACTTGAGAAAAATCCCACTGCTTCGAGCCAAACGCTTACTGTGAAATCTTGGGGAAAATTACAATGAATTCCCTTTTCCCGTCGAAGTTTAGAGTGAATATATTGGCCGGCTAAAGCTGCTACATGGTTTACGTCTACGGAAGTGAGGTAGAAAATGGGAGGATTAGAAATAAAAAAACTTCTGTTGAGTTGAATGAATTTAGCCAGCCATTTTAGTTCTCTCTTAGTGACCGAACGGCCCAAAAATTCGGCAAATTTGACTTCAGTGCTCGAGTAAACATGGTAATCTGCAAAGGATCCTTTGATACCCCAGAGGTCCTTAATGAGATTAATAAATTGAAAAATGTGATCACTATAATCAATAAAATCTTTAGATTCAGATTTGTCCGCATCCACAGAATTTTCTAAAAATTGCAAGTAGGCTTGCCACTTCAGCCAAGGAGGGGAATTCACGATGCAATAGGCGTCACTGCGCAGTTTTAAGACATCTACCTTTTCTTCTAGATTTTTTTTTGCGAGGCGCCAATAGAGAGACTCCGAATTTTGAAATATGGTAATCGTTTTCACTGAATGACCATTGTTCAGGTGGCGCTTTATCAGTTTAGGGAGATGGGAGCTCGCTAAATGCAAATCACCATAAATAACATAAACCAGAGCTTTGGGGTCCTCGCGGTGAATCTTAACTATCTCGGTCGCACTATGAGAATCGCGCCGATTCAGATCGTGACGGCCCGTGCGCTGGCCTGAGAGATTGATACCCTTAACCGGAATTTTGTGAGCTTTAGCAAAATCAAAAAGCACTTTGTAATTAGACCAAGGAAAACCCCACGAACCAGAATAATTAATCCGCTTTAAAAAAGTCTCGTCGTCGATATGACCTTGTAAATAATTATCAATATGTTTTTGATTTTGTGACTCAATAGCCTCTAGAGCTAATATCAAAGAGCGCTTCCCTTTGATGAGATCTCGTAATATGCGTAGGTGGGTTCGTTGACTTTGCGCAAACGCATGAAAATCTCCACCAAAAATAATTTGCGCATCTCTCAGCGCCTTTATCAACTCCGCTTTATTTGAAATTTTTTGATAATCCCTAAATTCTCTCTTATACGCCTTATAATATCTTACGATTTGAGCCGTTTGGGCGCCCTGCAATTTATGAACGGACGCTTTGAGTTGCCGCAAAATAATGCGTTGCATTTTTAACAACTGCTCCCTCGGTGAGATAGTCATCTCTAAATTGTAAAATGGGTGAAGTTTCAATGCAATGCTGCATCTTAAGATAAATTCTTGATTCCCTATGCTTTAATCGAGTTTAATTGGGCCCATGAATATAAAAGCACGATGGCCCACGGTGGTTGCCTTCTTTGTAATGCTTATTTCATTTGGTCTTTATTTTTATTCTATTAAACAACACTACGATTTGATTTACGGAATGAGTAATTCAAAGAGCTTCTGCAGCATTAGTTCCTTGATGGATTGCGATGCTGTCAACACAAGCTCTTTTAGCGAGGTTTTTGGAATTCCCGTAGCCCTATTGGGTGCTTTTACTTTTGTCATTGAATTTCTATTACTGCTAGCCTACCGAGGCTTTGGTGAAGAGGAAAAGCAGAAAATGGCGCGGCTTTTTCTCTACTTTTGCACTTTCAATATGGCCGTGGTTTTCTATGAAGGCTTTGCCATGTTCTTTATATTGAAACTTATTTGTACCATATGTTTAAGCCTGTATTTATGTTCTCTCATTCTTTTTGTTTGTGCTTTGAAACTCGTTAATAAGCCAAGATATTCTATGGGGCAAATGAGGTCAGATTTTAGCGCTAAAGGTGTGTGGATTATTCTCGCTATCGTTCCCCTGGGGAGTTTGCTCGCCCATGGTATGTACAAAGAAAGTAATTTTGGTGAATTAGACAAAATCGTGACTAACAGTATTGCCGACTGGCAGGCCAATGAAAAAATTGATTTTTTTACTGACAAGGCCCCAGACCTTGGCAATCCAAAAGGCAAATTTCAGATCGTGGAATTCAGCGACTTTCAATGCCCCCATTGCAGACGTGCATCCCCTACTCTTCATGCCTTTGTCAATTCACATAGGGATGATGCCCATTTTATTTTCCAAAGTTATCCCTTAGACCCAAGTTGCAACAAGTATATGAAAAATGGCGGCCATGATTTGGCCTGTCTCATGGCCAAAGCAAGTCTCTGCGCCCACAAGCAGGGAAAATTTTGGCAAGCCCAAGATTGGATTTTTGAAAATCAAGAATCACTTAACCTCTTATCCACAGATACGATGGTTACAGCAGTAGGCCTTGATAAGTCTAGTTTTCAAGCCTGCTTGGCAGATGGCGGTGTTGGAATTGAATTAGCAGAGCAAATTGAACGGGGCCACTTGGCGGGAATACAGGGGACTCCCGCAGTCTATGTTAATGGCAAGCACTTGCCGTTTGGGCATCTTACTCCTGTTTTAAATGCCGCCTATAAACTTACTCAGTGATCGCATTATATCTTTGGCAACTTGATCTAAGAGGGTCGGAAATGAGGTTCCGAAAGAATGGGCCATTTCTTTAGCCACATAAACTGTGATTATGGTCGTAAATGAAAAAAGCAGAGCGTAAATCACCAATACACTACTTTTTGAGTCACCATCGGTTAAGTCTTTTTCTGCAAGTCGAATTCTTCTCAAAGTGCGACGTAAATCTTCCATATTTTCTAACGCTTTTTGATTAATCTCGGCTTGTTTACTTTGAGCAAGGCTTTGAAAATTTGGAAAGTTTTTTTTCTGTTCTATGGCATGGACGAGATCTTTGGCATGAGAATAAAATTTAGTGGTTTTTTCGTCATACTGGGGGTACCAAAGTTTAGTTTGTCGATAGTCCAGAAGAGCTTTGATAGCTTCAGGAAAACGCTTTTCAACAATAAGAGTTAAGACTTTAAATGCCAATTCCCCTAGTTGATTAACGTCCCCACCGACCTCAAATTCAGAGGTGCTTAATCGCATTGCAGATTCACTACCCAATGAAGCCTCCCGATTTTTAACCCTATCGGCATTTCCTGGCCGTGAGTCAACCGGACCATGGTCTCAATGTAAATTTACCAGTAGTTTTAAAGAACATGATTTTGCTAGACTCGAAGCTATGAATACCGTGCCTTCACCACCTGACTTCTTGATTAATCAATTTAAAAAACTTGAAGAGCAGAATAGAGACAGCTCAGAACAAACGATTTATCCAGCCTCTGAGGTTCTCAACCCCATCACTTAA
>JAHFAE010000119.1:0-5580 GCA_023250675.1 Oligoflexia bacterium
AACTTCGCTGGAGGGACCAATAGAAATTGTCTTTTCTAACCCATTGATGATGACCATTTTTGTTGCAACTCGCGCTGCCAAAGCAAGGTCGTGAATGATCATGAGAACGGCTATTTTATGATTTTTTCGAACTGAATTGACGAGTTCAAAAAACCCATGCTCAGCAACGATGTCCATGCCTTGGGTTGGCTCGTCAAAAACCATAACATCAGGCTCGGCGGCCAAGGCTCGGGCAATAAGCATACGCTGATATTGGCCGCCAGAGAGGGTGTGGATATATTTGCCCTTCAACGATTCAATTTGTACGTCTCGCAAAGCGGCCTCAACTATATTTCTATCTGCCTCACTTGGCCTTTTCAAGAGACCGATTCTCTTGCAACGGCCAAGCATAACGACTTCTTCGACGGTCAATGGAAAACTGAGATTGGTTTTACTTTTTTGGGGGACATAACCAAAGCGCACACTTTTTTTGTAAATGATTTTTCCAGAAATTGGTCTTAGAAGACCTAAAATTGTTCTAACAAGCGTTGTTTTTCCTGAACCGTTTGAGCCTACAACGCAGACAAAATCTCCAACTTCAATTTGAAGATCAATTTCTTTTAAAATAGTCTGTCGCCCGAACCCAATGGCAAGATTAGAAATCTGAATCAATTTACGGCCTCAATGATCTTGGTTACTACACCTGTCACCAAATCTGAGTAAGTTTTGATTTCAGGAGTTGCGCCAACGTCTGAAGGCATTTCTAAAAGTTTGGCTTTGGTATTAGAAGCTACTGATTCGGCCGTGGATTTATTGTAATAATTTTCCATCAAAATGGCTTTGGTTTTGTCTTCGTTCATTTTTCCAATGAGAGTGCTTAAATGTTGAGGACTTGCCGGAACCCCCGGTTTTATTTCGATATAGCCTGTCTCTTCTAAGCCGAGCCACTCAGAAACATAGGCCCAACTATCATGAAAGGGCACAACTTTTAGTCCCTTTGTCTTTCTCATTTGTGGCTCTAATTTTTTCTCTAGCTCTGAAACTTTAATTAAAAATCTAGAATATTGAGAATCAAAATAAGCTCCTTGATCAGGTTTTAGTTTTTTAAAACGTTCGGTCAAAGCTTTAGCTATAAGCAAAGCATTTTTTGGTGGAATCCAAAAATGGGGATTACCTTGGGGATGAAGATCCCCCATGGCCCGCGTCACTCTTACCGTTGGGACTCTTAATATGTGAATTACTGTTGCCGCTTCAAAGTCTCCATTTTCACCTACTTGAATATTCGCGTTTCTTGATTGTTGAACTAAAGGTGGCAGCCAGCCCACTTCAAGTTCTAAGCCTACATGAATAAGTAAATCGGCCTTATGAAGATCCAAGACGAGACTTGGTTTTGCATCAACAAAATGGGGATCCATGTAACCTTTTGAAAGTGATGTGACTACCACCTTGTCCCCGCCAATTTCGCTAGCAATGGCACCAAGTGTTTGTATGGAGCTCACAACATTCAGAGCGTCGCCCCCAAAGGCTATAGAAAAGTTTAAGATTATAGAAACCGGCAAAATAGTTAAAATTTTCATTTTAGACCTCTTTTAAAACGGATGGGCACCATGCACTCCATAACTTACTTCAAACTGCAAAAGCACGGCCATACTAGAAAGTGGAGATATTTGTGGATAATCGTTTGCCGTGACGACTTCGTCTTCACCGTAAATTCTAAATCTTGAAAATTCTGTCGCTGCAAAAGTTAGAGATGAGCTGTAGCGTTGTGAAGGTAAAACAAATTGGCTCTTAGGAATGCCTAAAAAGTCAATACGGGCTCCCACATACCACCTTCTGGCAAATTGACAGACCACTTGTGTGTAAAGTCCCCCATCATTTTGCCCAGCTATGGTGTCATCTCCATCAAAATGCCTTTGAAAATACTCTGTTTGCCACGCGACACTTGTATAACTCTGCGCTGTATTAGCGGGTTTATATTTAAAATATAAATCGGCACCATAGAGTTTTGTTTTCTGACCATAACCTACTGGGCGAATTAAGGTGGTGGGGTCAATGGCTGTAGAAGATCGACCTTGTGCAAAATTAAATCCTAATCCAAGAGATCTGCTTTCGTCTAATTCAAAAAAATTCTTCCAGGTGGCTGTCATTGTTACATCGTCTCTTCCTCCGCCCCCAAAAGTTTGTACGGGTGCATCTGTATCTTCTGACTGTTTTACCGCAAATGCCTCGAGAGCTAAAACAGAATAAAAAGGAAGAGGACTGAGCCAACTTAATTGAACCCCCGGCGCACTCAAACCATCTACGCCTAGAAAGTTTTGGTTGAGCAAGGGGCGTCTTACAAAATCTTGCATATGAAGATGCTGTCCGTTTTGTCTGCCCAGATTTGATCTGAACTTTCCTGCCTTAATTTGAAGGTCTAACGGCAGGGTAGTTGTTGTAATAAATCCTTCTTCCACTTCCAAACCTTCTCCGTTGGGAATTGTAAGAAAGAGATCTCCTCGGAGATAAGGATCGATAATAGATGAAAATGAAATTTCGGCCTCTTGAAGTGTGAGACCTCCGCCATGGGTTGTCGACGTCCCTTCTAAATTGGGATCATCGCCGGCTAAGCTCAGGGGGCGATGTTGCCACCAGCCGGCCACCCCATCAAAAATAATGCTCACGTCGGGGTTCATTGTTTGAGTTCCATGGTTTCCGACGACTTCTTGAGCAAAGCTTGAAAATGACATTCCAAAGCAAATGAGCCATAAAAATGATCGAAACATGTAACCGGTCCTTTAATAGATTAAGTGAACGAGAAAATACTAAAAATATTTGGCGTGAGGAGGGCTTCGGCTATCAAAGGAATTTGTAACCGTTCTTATAATGATACCCTGAGGGGAAAAATAAATTTGCTTGGTAACTCGAGCATAAAGGAAAGTCGAATTGCCAGGTAACTCGGCAGTTTTTGAAACGGCCATTCCGTCGCAGATGGCGCAGGATTTGGCTGAGGCAATTTGGGTCTGATCACTACTTGAATGATTGAGGTCGTGAGAATAATTAATTCCTGTGAGAAAGACTAAGACGGCAAAAATGAGCGAAAGATATCGTTCATCTGTCATAGTAAAAAGAATAAGTTGAAGGTCTAATCTTTGCAAGAATTATTATTGGTTTGCTCCGACCCGCGTTAACTATTGCAAACCGCAATTATTAACCATTGACGCTTGAAAATTTCATCTTCAAACTTGAGAAGAATGAAAAATAAGAAAATTTGGATATTTTTAGGCCCTCTTTTCATCGTTATCGGGGCAGGTTTGTGGGGAACTGAGACTTATTTTAGGGTCAATCTGAATAGTCGGTTTGATTCTGAAGTTTTGGTGTTTCACGAGCATCTGTTCTGTATTTTATTTACGTTGCCCTTTATTTTTATGGGGACAAGCTTATCTCAACTCAAAAAAATTCCTAAATCAGCGTGGATCTACCTGCTTTTAAGTGGCTCAGTGGGAAGTGCCCTCGGGACTACTTTTTTTACAATGAGTCTAAATGTTTTAAATCCATCGGTAGCTAACATTCTTCTTAATTTTCAGCCAATTGTGAGTGTTCTGTTTGCGCAAATATTGTTAAACGAGAAATTGGGAAAAAGTTTTTTCTTTTGGGCTGGCCTTGCCCTTTTCTCGGGCGGTGTGATTGCGTCAGGAGACTTTAGTTTAAGTCATTTCACTTGGAGCATTGGACTTCTTTACATTGCCATCACGGCGTTGGCTTGGGGATTCAGTACGGTTGCGGGTAGGGGAGCCATGCTCCATCTTCCTTTGACAACGGCGACTACAGGTCGATTTGTTATTGGTGCTCTTACCCTGTTAGTGAGTCTAAACTTCCACGGTAAGTTCACGCCAGAGATGATGAAATGTAATCAGCTCGGCGATATGTTTGTGGTGCAAAATTTTCTTTGGTTGAGCTTGGGCGCTGGTGTTGTGCCTTTGTATTTTTACTTCAAAGGTCTTTCGCGCACACCAGCCTGTGTGGGTGGATTTTGTGAACTCACGCAGACCTTTAGCGCGTTGTTGCTCACGTGGGGAGTTATGGGTAACCCTCTGACGCCCGTTCAATTGGTCTCGGGAGTAGTGCTTCTTTTCTGTGTTTACAAGATTAATTTAAATGCGGGCAAGGCAGTACTATAGATCGTCTCCCCAAAAACGGGGGCTAATTTTTTTCCAAGATTTGCAAACTCCCCAAGAAACCATTTCTTTAACTTTTGATTCCATATTGGATTGGCCTTTTATATGGTCAATATAGGATTGGCCATGGGGATCATTGCGTTCAAAAGTACCATTGTTGGGATTCAAATATCGACCGTTAGCTGACAAGATAACTCGCCACGTATCCGTAAACGCGCTGATTGTGAGATCGGCTTCTTTTTGTACCAAGCAGACGATGTTGTAGCATTCAACTTCAACATAGAATTCGTTTGCCGTGACCTGTGACGACTTTACTACTCCAGTTTGACCTTCAGTACATCCCCCGTAAAGAATTGAATGAGTCATCGAGACGGGTTCTTCTTTTGTTTTGGTAGTCGCGGTGCTTGCTATTACTGACGTGGTTAAGATTGCCAGGGTGACGAGTGGATTTATTATTTTTTTCATTTTTGATCTCCAAATCATATTTTATAAGCTGTTATTTTCGACAATTTTTAGGGCGAAGCAAAATCAAATTGATCAGCGTGCCGCCGTCGTCGCCATTATATTTATCAATGTAGGTTCTTACAGATAAGATGAACGCCCGCCTCTGAAGTTCAGGTGACAATTTGCCGGCGGTTCTAAGTAACGCTAGGCCCTCAACACCGTTTTCAACAACACCTTGCCAGGAGCTTTTTAGTGCCTCAAAGAAATATTGAGTTGCAGTCACTCCTATATCGTCAACACCAGGAGTAATTAGCGAGCGAAGTGCATTCCAACTGTGGTGGTAATAAGGCTCACCACTATAATTGGGGCGGGTCAATAGCATTTCCTTAAGAACAGGTAGCAAATTGTAAGGGGTAACATTTGGGTCCTTTTCTTTTTTTACGAAATTCAGAACCTCTTGCTGGCTACCAAAAGTTGGAACTTGTCTTGGATTCTTCGACATTTGCTCGTAGGTCAGGCCATTATACATGACTCGAGTTACCCATGGTTTTAAATGTTGGGCAGCCTCTTGGCATGTTCCCGACCTCTTGTCATTAGCAGACACTGCAATTGAGATACAAGCGGTTAACAGAGCAATAAATATTGTTTTATTCATAATCAAATCTACAAAAAATGAAATATGAGTTTTTACCTTTGTATTTCAAACGCGATGCCAGGCGAGGGCGATGTAGCTTGATGTCCGCGCGATGGTAAGTGTTGAAATTTCACGACTGTCTATATATTCACTACTGATGCGCTGCAATAATAAGTTAGGTTTAAAAAAGTCTCATAAGGCATTTGAGTTGATTACCGTCCGTAGAGACCCATGGAAGTCACGCGGCGGCGGCCATGGGACCTTTCAAGAGGTCCCGGCCAGCCGCCCTACCCTCATGAAATCAGCTTTTTTAAGGTTGATTTCTCAACCAAGCGTAAATTTCCCAGTTGGTCATGGCATGGCCGC
>JAHFAE010000119.1:5663-7421 GCA_023250675.1 Oligoflexia bacterium
GTTTTTTTCGTGTCTTCTTGTTTGGCTCCGATTGCACCACCAAAATTAGAACCTAACCAGCCGCCGCCCAGGGTAGACATCATACCGAAGGCAAGTAGAGAAGCACCGTCATCTCGAGTTGTGAGCACAGTTTTGCCCATGGCTACTGTGGCGGCCACTCCAGCGGCACCGCCAATAATGGCTCCTTCAAGTTGCCTTTTAAATTTTTTGCTATCTAAGTTTGAAATGAGTGCCTGCGCATTTTCAACAGAAGGTCTCATTTCAGAAATAGTTTTTTCATAAACGGGTCGGCAATTGGGTTGGTGAGCCATGGCGCAAACACTCATTAGGCTTACGGCTATAAGTGAAACAGTTAAGTGATACATTTGGTATTCCTCCAATCATTTCCTATAATAGAACTTTTCAGTCCTGCTTTTACCTTATCGAATCGGGCTGCATCTTGAAACAGCAACACCGGGCGTTTTTGAAGGCTTATTTTGTGTCAAAGTCATGTAGCATGTCATCGGATCTGATTGGCCGCTGACTTTTCCAGTAAAATTATAGACCTTACCAGCAACATAGAAGTTTCCATTGTTGCGGCAAAACGCAAGATCCTGAGAAGAATAGTTTTCAATTCCAAAATATCTGGCAACTCCTTGGCAAATGATTGTCTTGAGAAAACTATTTTCGACTTTCGAAGCAAAGGCGAAACTTGAAAAGGTTACCATTAGACATACGATCAACTTCATTGCGAAACTCCTTAAAAATATTCGGCTTCTGTGCGAACTACTCCATTAGATCAGCAAATCCTATGCCGTTTCATTGGCCCGTTCAAATAATCTACGGGTTTTTAGATTGTCTAAATTGATGACGAAACTATAAAAATAGCAATTTCTGCCGAACTAATCAGCCGAACTAATCCTTTCGAATGTGTACCCACTCAATGAGTCCCGCTTTGAGCTCAAAAGTGACGCGGACGTTTTTCCCATTACCTGTCGTATCCTTGCAGCTATAGTTACCCTCATTGTACATTTCACATTTGAAGTTATTAACTTGTTCGAGGCCAGCAATAATTACTTTTGCCAAATCTGCCTCCACTTCTTTATTTTTCCATTTCTTGGTGCGTGTGATTTTGATGGAGTTCCATTTTGTAAAGTGGAGACCAGTTATGGACGCTCTTATGCCATACGCGTAATTCGGAGAATAACATTGTGTTGTCATTCCGCCTCTCAAAGTAACAGGCCAAGCATAAGTGTCAAATATGCAACTCAATTCGTATTTAATTTGAATTAAAGCATCAATAGCACAAATGGGTCCACCCCAAGCACTGCCACCTAAGCCCTGGCCGCCCTTTGGCAGATATTCTCCGCACGTATAATCACTTTCCCAATAAATATGGTTTGAAAGCTCACAGTCGTCGTCACTGCAAATGCCTAGCAATGCAAAATAAGAATGTAAGGCATGATTTTTATGGTATTGAAGATATTTCAAAGTATTCCACCACATTGAAGTATTGAGATCTATTTTCATTTCTTCTCGATGAGTAATGGCCAAGACTTCCTTTCCATTTTTATAAAGATGGGGATAGCTCTTCACTTGCGCGTCTCTCAATGCATTTCTCAATGCAGTCAAATCAACTGTAGGAAACTGATACGCATGGTTAAATACTTCTTGTATGGCTTTTTTCCCGCTTACTCTAAACAGCATTGCAGGAACGTCGGTGATGTCTAATTCATTGGTATTTGAATCAATCGAACTGGTGGTGCTAGCTCGGTCGCC
>JAHFAE010000120.1 GCA_023250675.1 Oligoflexia bacterium
GCAATGTTTTTGCAGGATTGAAAACTAAAATACTGGGGAATAAATTTTCTGTCTCCAAAGCCCAACTTTTCAAAGCTTTGAATGGAATACTAAAGTAGTTCGCTTTCTACCCGGCTTTATTCTCTTGAGGTTTTGAGTCAGACAGGTACTCAAACCAATCGTGGGTCGCGGCTTTAATACTTGCTTGATCCCAAACAGGTGCGTCCATCCAATAGTCGATGACTGAAAGCATCTTTCCGACACCTTCTTCGAAACTAACTTTAGGACGCCAGGGAGTCTCTGAAGTTATTTTTGAAATATCGGCCCAAGTACAGTCGGGTTCGTCTGGCCGCTTCGGCAAATGGACAACTTTATGGTTTGTACCGAGAAGCTCTACCAATCTATTTACAGCTTGGGGTTTACCCGCACCTACGTTGTATACTTGCTGAGTTTGTCCGCAAATAGAAACCGTGTGAAAGGCCTCGACCAAATCGCCAACGTAAATAAAATCACGAGTTTGTTTACCATCACCTACAACCGTAAATGGTTTATTATTTAGTTTTTGCGCAAGAAAGACACCAAAAACCGCGCCGTAGGCCCCCGTTGTTCTTGATCGTGGCCCATAAGTATTAAATATTCTAATCGAATTGACCGGCAATTTATAAACCGAACCCCAATGCAAAACAGCCTGTTCTCCTTGATATTTACTCAATGCATAGGGGTATTCAGGTTTAACAGCAGTTGTCTCTTGGGTGGGCAATTGAGTCGCCAAACCGTAGCAAGATGACGAGGCCGCATACATAAACATTTTCACACCTGAAGCTCTTGCGCACTCCAACATATTTATTGTGCCCATAACGTTGACCGACATGTACTCCATGGGTTGAGTGATAGACGGTACAATATCGCCCTTACCCGCAAAGTGGTAAACGTACTCAGCTCCCTTAAATAATTTATCTGCGGCCTGAAAACTACGAATGTCGCGAGTTTCAATCCGCAAGTGGGGATTAGTTTTCAAGTGGTCAAGATTTGCTAACCGCCCTCCCGTGAGATTATCGATGACTCGAACTTCTAGCCCTTTACTCAAGAGCAATTCCACCATATGGCTGCCGATAAAACCGGCACCCCCAGTCACTATGGCAATTTTCCTTTTCGGGCTCATTTGAGATCGATCTCTTTCATCCGTTTAATATTAAAATACCTGCTATTTTCTAAGCTGTCAGGAAGTTGCTTATCTTTGAAGGCCTTACAGAGTTTTCTAACAGCATCTTCAACTGTTCGTTTTGGTTTATAGCCCAGCTTATCGGCAATTTTTTGAGATGAAACGTGATACGATCGAAGATCATTGCTCGGTGTGGTTTCAATTTGGATGGGCCCTTTCTCAGGAAACTCACTCTCTACAACTTTTTTTACGATATTGGCCAATTCACTGATCGTGTGGTTTTGAAAACCGGCATTAAAAATTTCACCATTAATTTTTGAAGTGGGAATCTCAAGTAGATTCACATAAAGCTCTGGGATGTCATTGATTCCAATATAGGGTCTTTTTTGAGATCCGCCAAATACTGTGATTTTTCCTTTATTCACAGCAAGATTGGTTAGGATGTTTACTGACAAATCAAGTCTTGTACGTGGCGAATATCCACAAACAGTTGCTGGTCGAATGACGACTGTCGTAAAATCGGGGGCGTTATATTTTCTTAAGACCGATTCTGTCATCACTTTATACTTACTGTAGTCAGTCAGTGGAACAAGGGGATGAGTTTCAGTAACTTCGGCGGCTTCGCTCACTCCATAAACCGAACTTGTTGAAGCGTATACGAATCGACTGACACCCGCAGCTTTGGCGGCCTTTACGAGGGGTTCAAAACAATCGTAGTTAATGGATTTTTCCAACTCGGCGTTTAGTTCGAAACTCGGATCATTTGAAATACAGGCCAAATGAATGATGCTGTCAATTCCAGCCAGAGCCTGTTTTAAATTGGGAATATCCCTTATATCTCCCTTTATGGATTTTAATTTGGGATGTTTAGGAAGGTTTTCTTGGCCATAGATCATCAAATCATAGACACAGACGCCGTAACCCTTCTCTAAGAGTTTCGGGACTAGAACACAACCAACATATCCTGCGCCACCAATCACAAGTACGTTTTTTGCCATAAGCTATCCCTTATTAATTCGGAAAAAATGATTTATTCTTTTAGGTTAGATGATTAATTCAGGACCGTAAAGGCGAGTTTCGACTACGCATATCATAGACAGACTTAAGTCATAGCCCAAAGGTCGTTGTGATTTGAGAGTTCTGTATTTAGACTAATATCAGCATCAATTGGTTTGCGATCTCAATTGCGAAATAATTGTTGCTGGTATGAGGAAATATGACAAAACACGGCAAAGATCTGCAATGGCTCGTTGTTACCGTAGTCGCTGTGTCTATATTAGTTTTCTTCAGCGTCACCGGGTTTGAATTTCTCAACTATGACGACCACCTCATCTTGTATAAAAATCCGGCCGTTTTGCAGTTTGACCTGGACACTATTCTTACTAAACAAATGGCTGGGGATTTCATCCCCCTCACCCTGACGACATTTGCGTTAGAAAATTATTTCTTTGGCCTAAACCCTCATGTTTTTCACATTACAAATATCCTCATTCATATTTTGAACTGTGTTGTAGTCATTTTTATTTTGTATAGACTATCCAACCGCGATTATCTGGTTACTTTTCTTGGATCTATGGCTTATACCGTATGCCCCCTCCACGTTGAATCTGTGGCTTGGATCACAGAACGAAAAGATGTCTTGTATGGATTTTTCTTTTTGGCCGCACTTTTAAGTTATTTGAAGTATCTAGACGGCAAAACAAATTATTATATTTTATCACTCATTTTCTTGACACTCTCTCTACTTTCAAAATCCATGGCGGTTACATTTCCGGTCATTTTGTTTTTAATAGACTATTTAAGAAATAGAACATTCAAATTCGTTGAAAAAATACCGTTCTTTTTATTGGCTGTTCTTATGGGTTTGATCCAACTCAATATTCAAACCAGAGCAAGAGTTAATCCCAAACCTTTTGATCTATTCTTGGCTTTAGAAAATATTTCTAAATCCCTCACATTTTACGTATCAAAGTTCATTTGGCCAACAAAACTGGCAGCTTATTACGATGCGGCCATAGTGAAGTTTTCAGTCGTTGACGTAAGTTTAACAATACTATTTCTAGCAATGGCTATCTTCATTGCTTTGAAATCAGATTTATTTGTGAAAAGATCGATCGTCTTTGGGATAGCACTATTTCTTATTTGTATTGCCCCTGTCTTACACGGGATCCCCTACGGCAATGGTTTTATATACGCTGATCGCTACTTTTATATCCCGGGATTGGGCCTCATTTTTGCCTTTGCTACAACTTTAAGTTCCCATTTTAAAAATGATCATCACTTTTCCGCAAAAAATATTTTGCGCGGTTCGATTCCCGTTTTCTTAATATTAACTTTCATTTCTTATGGTCGTGTTCAAGTTTGGGCCAATAGCGAGGTTTTATGGCAAGATGTTTTAGAAAATTATCCTGATACTGTTTTTGCCTTTAATAATTTAGGTGGCTATTACCTCGACAAAGAAAAATACGATTTGGCCGTTGAAACTTTTGAAAAATCTATAATTAAAAATCCAAATCAAACAATTTATGTAAATCTTGGACTATCTTATTTGCACTTAAATAGAATCACAGAATCAATAGAAGCTTACAAAAAAGCAGTCGCCATGGATCCCCCTTCGGACCAAGCATACTTTGGGTTGGGAAACGCCTTATTTCTTAGTGGTGACAAAAAGTCTGCTCTCATGGCTTTTCAAGAATGTGTCAGAGTAAAACCCAATAATGCCGATGCTTACTACAATATGGGCCTTATCTATCAAGAGTGGAATGACCTAGCCCTAGCGAAGACTTACTACGAAAAAACTCTATCTTTAAATCCTAAAGATCCCGGTGCCATTCAAAATCTTGGGGTCATAAAGAAACTAGAGTAAAAATCATAAAGATTTCACTTGATTCAATGCGGCATCTCCGCCATCTTGTGTGAAATTAAAAGGAGAAAACCCATGAATAGGTACCTACTGATATTTGTTTGCCTTTTTCAAACTACCATTTCTATTGCTAGTACTGAAAAGGTAAAAATTGGCTTCGTGCTATCGACGCTTCAAGAAGAACGATATCAAAAAGACCAAAAGTATTTTATCGAAGCCGCAAATAAGCTTGGTTTTGAACCGGTTCTGGTAAGCGCAGACAATAATGAACAAATTCAAACAGCCAAAGTCGAAAACCTCATCAGTCAAGGTGTCAAAGCTCTTGTCATCCAACCCGTTAATTCTGAAGCGGCCGGAAATTTAGTAAGACTTGCCCACGACGATAAGATTCCTGTGATTGCCTACGATCGCCTCATCAAAAATTCGGATCTTGATTTTTACGTGACCCAAGACAGTTTTAAAGTTGGTGTGCTTCAAGCCGAAGCTGCCGTCAAAGCCACAGGCGCCAAAGGCAACTATGTCATTTTAATGGGCCAAGCAGGTCATAGTGTGGCAAATGAAATTACAAGAGGTGTAGATAGCGTTTTGTCCAAATTCCCCTCCATAAAAGTTATTATGAGAAGAAATCACAACGCATGGTCCCCGCAAGAAGCTTTGGCCACTGTTGAAAATGCGCTGACTCAGTCAAAAAATAATGTTCAAGCCATCTTAGCCAATAACTCAGGAATGGCCCACGGAGCCATTCAAGCATTGGCAGAACAAAAACTCATCGGCAAAGTATTTGTCGCCGGTGCTGATGCAGACCTTGCATCTATCAAAGATATTGTTGCAGGCAAACAGCAGTTAGAAATACTAAAAGACATTGCACCCCTTGCTAAACGCTCTGCAGAAATCGCTTATCAATTAGCCTTAGGGAAATCTGTGAAGAGTGATGCATTAGTGGACAATGGTAAACTTAAAGTTCCAACGGCTAATACTCCTGTTTACGCCATCGACAAAGATAATATTCAAACTCGTATCTTTGATTCTGGTTTTCACGAACGTAAGGCGGTCTACGGGAATTGAACAAAGGCGCCTTTTTGCAAGCGCACAATATAACTAAAGATTTTCCTGGGGTTCGTGCGCTTAACGGTATCAATTTTCAAGTCTCCCGCGGAGAAATCCTCGGCCTCGTAGGTGAAAACGGGGCCGGCAAATCGACTCTTATGCGAATTTTGGGTGGAGTGTACCCATTTGGATCTTACGGCGGAGATATTTCTGTTAATGACAAGAAGATTAAATTTCAAAACCCCTTAGATGCTGAAAAAGCAGGAATTGCCATCATTCATCAGGAGCTATCCACCTTTTCTCACCTCACAGTCGCCGAAAATATCTTTGTAGGTCACTGGCCTATGAAAAATCTACCAATGAAAAATATGATAGTAGACTGGGATAAAATGAATAGAGAAGCTCGAGAATGGCTAGATTTTGTTGGAGCCCCGTGCTCCCCCCTTGCGAAAATGGGAACATTATCTGTCGGCACTCAACAACTTATCGAGATAGCAAAAGCCCTTTCACGAAATAGTCAGGTTCTTATTCTAGATGAACCCACTTCAGCCCTTTCACATAAAGAATCAGAAAACCTATTTAAAATCATGCTCAAGTTTAAAGCCGAATATAAAGGCCTCATTTATATCAGTCATAAAATGGATGAGGTCTTTAGACTCTGTGATCGCCTCGTGGTTTTACGAGATGGCACAAGTGTTTTCGCCACTCCCACTAGGAACACCACCGAATCTGAACTCATCGGTCATATGGTGGGAAGACCTGTGACAACTCAATTTCCTAAAAGAAACCCTAAAGAGCAAAAAGAAAACTCACATAAATGTCTAGATATTCGATCCCTTACAGTAAAGAATCATCACGGCAAAAAAGTTGTAAATGATTTAAGTTTAGAACTTCGTGAAGGAGAGATTTTTGGCCTGGCGGGGCTACTAGGGTCAGGGAGAAGTGAAACCCTTCACGCTCTGTTTGGAGACCCTAAACTTGAAGTCACAGGGAAAGTTCTGGCTTTTGAAAAATTTGATAAACCAACAAGCCCCAAAGACTCATTAAAAAAATCCATAGCTCTAGTCTGTGAAGATCGAAAAAGACATTCTATTTTTACAAAGCGATCTCTCGACGAAAACTTAGCCCAATCCCGATTATCTTTAAAACCGAGGTTTTCAATTATTAATTCTAAAAACGAAGTAAAAATAAATAACGCCTCCCTCAAAGGTTTTCGCGTCAAGACCACTTCAGCAGATCGAAATATAGAAACTCTCAGTGGGGGTAACCAGCAAAAGGTCGTTTTGGGTCGAGCCCTGCAGGTGGCACCCAAGATCATTTTGCTAGACGAACCCACTCGAGGCGTTGACGTGGGTGCAAAATTTGAAATTTATGAAATACTTTTTAACTTAGCAGACACTGGACACACACTTTTGGTTGTGAGTAGTGAGTTACCGGAGCTCATGGGAATCTGCGATCGAATTGGAGTTATGAATCAAGGCAGCCTAATGAATATTTTTGAGAGACAAGAATTTGATCCCCGCGCCATTATGGCCTCAGCCATTGGAACTCCATGAAGAGTTATATTAAACAGCATGGCACATGGATTGCTTTTTTCGTTTTAGCTATCACCATTGCCCTTTTGACAAAGGGCGATTTGTTTTCTGCGCGCAATCTTACCAATTTGGTAAGGCAAGTGAGCATCAATGGGATTTTAGCGTGCGGAATGACCGTCGTCATTCTCACCGGTGGAATTGATCTCTCTATTGGTAGCGTTGTTGCCCTCACAGGAGTTGCCGTGGGAATTTCACAATTTTATTGGCAACTAGCAAATTCAGGAATTCAAGGCGCCGGGCTAAGCATTATTTTCGCCGTGTTTGTGGGGCTTATCATCGGCTCAGTCAATGGGGCGTTGGTCAGTCTTCTTGGTATTGCTCCTTTTGTCATTACATTGGGAATGATGGTCATCGCCCGAGGTATAAGCCTTATTATTACGAACGGGTCAGGAATTTCGCCAATGGGCGATGCTTTAGTTGAGGCAGGGCAAAGCTACCTGTCGACAACATTGTCGGCCCTCATTCTTAGTTTGATTTTGATTTTAGTACTTTGGAAAAATCGAAAACAAATACAAGACTGTGTATTTCCGGTTTTAGCCGTTGGAATTTTGAGTTATGCCTTTCTTCAGTACAAAGGGTTTCCATCTATTGCACTTTTTTTAACCATTTCTGCACTCATTGTTTATTTTCTTCTGCAAAAAACCACGTTTGGCCGCGGCGTTTATGCCATCGGCAGCAATGAACAAGCAGCTCTGTGGGCCGGCGTCTCAATTAAGAAAATTAAATGGAT
>JAHFAE010000121.1 GCA_023250675.1 Oligoflexia bacterium
GATGTACCAATAATTGGCATCGCTCTATCAAACTGGTGGCCAGTTGGTTTCTCGTAAGATCTCTTAAAACTAAATTGAAGGTGCTGGGCGCTGGCACAATCGTTGCTAATTTAATCAACCCGAGTTCAATATTTGTTCCGGGAGGAATCATGGGTGTTCAAAAGATAGTCAATGCGACAACTATTCTGTCTGCTCTTTTAGTGATATCAAGCTTTGCACAGATATCCAAGGCTGACAAGGTGACTAAGGTTCCCATTCAAATCACGCTTCCCGATGAAGTTATGAAGACCCTCAGTCCGAATCAAAGAGGTACACTTGAAAGGCTAAAGCGCCAAGCCGAAGAAGACATTCAGATTGTTCAAAATATAGACTATGAACCGCCACAATCAGTATTTAGTGCCGCCAAGACTGGCCAAGGAAAGAAAAAAAATCTGAATTCCGATCAGTGGGACCAAATCGCTGATGAAGCACTTCTCGTGGTTCCCAGTGAAAAATATCCCGGCCAGTTTCATATTTGGAAACTTCATACAATACTGCAAAAAGGTCGAAAGAATATTGAGATAACTAAACAAGAAAATTACGCCAGCGGGTTAGAGTTGCTTACCATCAATGCCCCAGCTTATTTATCGGGCGACATTCCGGGTAACGGACGTTTTAAAATATTAAATAAACAAGATATTAACGTGGCTAAAGGCATGGATAATATCTATCGTGGCCTTCGAAATTCACTTAGTCTATTGGTAGGGTTAGCTGAAACTCGGCCACTCTACACAGAATACGACATATTTCGTGTTCTTGATAAAGCCCGCGCGGAATATGCGTTAAATTCAGTTCAAAAACAAAGTGACGAAGTGGCCAAAAGTGCTGAGGCGACTTCTGCGGAGTTGGGATTTAAACCGGATTTTCGTTTGTATGACAATAAAGTTGTCGAAAAAATACTACCTGTAGTTTCGAACCTAGAACAGCAGATGGCCAATGATTTTGAAAAGCAGGAGCCCGAGTTGAGGGCAAAGTTGCAGGGTGAATTGGTTCGCCAGGGGCTGAAAGGTGACGCTCTAAATCAAGCCCTTCTTAGTGGTTTAGCTCAAATCAAACAAGAAATTTTCTATTCTAAGATCGTCGAAAACAGAGAATTAGAAACTGCTAGCCCAGGAATTGGCAGACTGATCGTCAATAACGGAAAATCAATAGCCATCCTCATGGCGGGTGAAACGCTTATCGACCAAGAAGTGAGTAAAAAAGCCGCAGAAGTCTCTGAAAGTCTTCGAAAGTTAGAGCCGGTAAAATCTAGAATAGCTGCTTGGTTTAATAACGAAGTTAACACTCAAGTACAAGCCTTCTATGAACAAATTCGAACAGACCGATACACGCAAATAGTTCAAAAGCTCCATGACCTGGGGTTCGTTCAAGAGTCGTATATTTTGGCGAAGAACATAGATTTTGCACTTGATGAGGAATCAAATTTGTCAAACGAACTCCGCGCTCAACAGCAAGCAGCTCGGGAATATGTTTACGGTCGTACTATTTGGCAACCCAAGAACTGGATCATATCACAAGCTGCAGATGGCACCTACTATGCTCGAACCAAACTTGAAAGTACTGTATCTAGCGCCAGTGTTCTCTGGAGACTGCAAAATTTAGCTCAAGGAACAAGAGCAGAAGTAAAAAATGGAATTTATGACTTGATGTACTCTAATTTATGGAATGGACCAGTAGGAGTGAGAACTCTAGTGGGAACCCAACGATTTTCCGTCGGGTCAAGATTAAATCGTACCACCGGCCAACTTGAACCAAGTGGTAAATCTACGGGAACCATTTGGAGCAGAATTATTGAAGTAAGACAATATCAAAAAATGGCTCGTGCAAAATTTGAAGCAGCTCCTGACAATAGCTTTTTTGGCAAGAAATTTTCAAGACTGGCTCTTAATATTGCGCAAACGACTTGGATGGCATCTGAAGCAGTCTTAACAGTAGTTCGGGTGGCTGCTGTAGTAGCGAATGTTGGCGCCAGTACGGCCCTTTCCGCAACGGCAGTGGTTTGGGCGCCGGCAACTCAACTCCTTCAGTTGGGATTTAACGCTGTCGTATTCGATACCAAAGCGCCCCGAGGGGCGAAGTGGTATAGGAGTGTTACTAGTAGACTATTTCCACTACTCAATCAAATTGTACTTAAATCTGGGGTCACTGGAGTGCTTCAAATTGGGGTTGGTTTAACAATGTCTGCCTGCGACGTTGTTGGTGGAAACGGACTTTTGGTCTTTGGAAAAACCCGAGAACTTTTGCGCACAGGTTATGATGTGGCAGCTCGAGGTCTTATGCGTACTGTTGGAGTTAATATCCCTGCTCGAGATTCGTTTTTGGTCACTCGAATTCAGGGGCCCGGTCTGTCAAAAGACTATTATTTTCAAATCAGACCTGAATTGGCTTTGGTGGCTTTTTGGGCTAAAATGGAAGCCGATACCTTTGCCCAATATCAAGAGAATGTAAGTAGGATCATTGCTAATCCACAAAGTCAGTACAGAAATTTTGTTCAAACCTTTGGCGAATTTCCTCAGCTCAAGATTGCGGGCCAACAAATAACAGATGCCCAAAAAGCTAATTCAAAGGCCAGCATGAAAGCCCTCGAATCTTACAACAAACTCTATGCAGCTTTGTTGACTAATCCCTATAGTGGTAAAATTAGAATGAGCCATGACGATTTGAAAATAACCTTGCAGATGACAGCGGCTCTGGCTCAAAAATATTACAGTGGGATTTTAAACGGTTTGAGCTCAGATCAAGTCAGAGAATTTTGGAAGTCACGAAAACTGCCGGTGGATGACTACATCAGCATTGCCAGGAATCTGGTCATGGAAACTTTCTCCCCCAACATGTTAATGCCATTAGAAGATGTTGACAAAAGTTTTCGCCTTATTGTCGATGGTAAAACTGCATCAGAATATGTAGCGGACGTATTGACGGGAAAACCTGTGGAAGATCCTTTGCAATTTGAAGTGGACAGTCTTATTGGAATTCGCCAAAACGGCGATCAAAAGCTGCCAAAAGTAGGACCTGGATCATCAGAAATTTGTAATGGGTTGATGAGTCGTATCGCCAGCGGTCATTAAGTTAAGCTTTGATCGGTGATAGCGAAAGACCTTATTCTGCCCAACAGCCAGCGGGTTTGGCAGAGGCATCCATTTGTTAACAAAAAATCATTTTAGTTTAGCCCACCGTAATTTTGCTGATTTAGCTCTGGGATTTGAATAGATCTCTTCGGGGCTAGGGCGAATTATTTCGTTAGCAATATCAAAATATATTCCGGCTCGATGCCCCCCTTGAAATGCTTTTTTCACCCGGCGATCTTCCCCTGAATGAAAAGTGAGAATAGCGACCTTTCCACCTGGTGCAAGTATGCTGGGTATATTTTTTAAGAATAAATCTAAAGATCTAAATTCTTCATTCACCGCAATCCGAAGGGCCTGAAAACATCTTCGTGTAGATTTATCATCAACAAGTTTTTGCATTTTCGGTGGTAATGTGTTTAACCCACTTTGAATGGCCTCAACTAAAGCGTCAGTTGTTTGAATGGGTCTTTTTCTTTGGCGCTCCATAATTGCTTTTGCAATTTCTACAGCGAATATTTCATCACCATTTTTTTCTAAAATTTTACCAAGGGCCCTCTCAGAAACAGATCTTAAGAGTTGAGTGGCTGATCTATCACCCTTTGGATCTAACCGCATATCGAGTGGGCCTGCAACTTTGTATGAAAATCCCCGAGCCGGATTATCAATTTGCATGGACGATAAACCTAAGTCGGCTATCAAAAGCTGAGCTTTTTTATTTTTTAGCGAACTAAGCATTTGGGGAATGTGTGAATAATTGGCGCGAAACGAAACAAAAGAGTCTGTGAGAAAGCCCGCAGCGCGAATTCGATTCTCAGTTTTACAAAGCTCGTCCCGATCAAGATCAAATCCTATGAGTTGGCCCCCGGGTGTTATACGATTTAGAATTTCTAAAGCATGGCCACCGTAACCAACTGTGGCATCAATAGCCAGGTCCCCAGGTTTTGGAGCTAAAATTTTGAGTATCTCATTGAGACAAACAGGGCGATGGCTCCCAGCGGGAGTTTTACCAGCTTCAACGATTTTTTGAATTTCTGATCGATAGCGGTTAGGGTCAAGTTCTTTATACTTTTCCTGAAAGCTCCGTGGATGAGTTCCGCCGTATCTGGGACGACGTTTTTTAATAATCATTATCGCGTGATCATCTTGATTTCGTGTCGACACTTCTTTTTCCAAAGCTTCTGATGATTTTCCTAGGCATAGCACTAATCGTTCTTTTGAAAAACTACCATTAGAGAAAAAAAGTTTCAATATGTAGATAATTCAAGTCCCATTCCCTTTATGCAACTTCGCAAATTTCACAAAATACCATTTGATTGTGTTTCAATCGAAGCTTTAGTGCTTCTTGATGGCGAATTAGAATTCTTATCTCGTCATTTTTGTTCCATGCTTGATTAAATTTTTCAAAGGGAGTTTCTCCCTTGAAAGCCGTGTGAGGCCTGCAAAACTCTTCACCTTCAATTTTTCGTTTTCTTGGCGAGAATCATTTAGGGTCTGTACAACAGTTTCCAAAACGGGATCATTTATAACAAAGCGTTTTTTAACCAATATTCTGCCGTTGCCCTTGGAATATTCAAATCTGGAAAAAGGTCTGTTCTACCAGTTACCGCTATTGCCGGCCGCACCATTTGCTGCGATTCTGCGAATCTCATCGACCACGTCAAGGTCAACAAACAGAAACGGAGATCGCATTTCTTACTTTCCTCCAAGTGAGGAACAACTAACCCCTGTGGTGATATTATTTGAAACATCCAAATCAGTGAGGAGAACAATGTCTGATGCGCTTGCCTTAGCTACTTCATATAAGTCTGTTGAGACACGCTCAACACCAAGAAGAGGTCTACCATCATTATTGGAAACGTCCCACCAAGCTTGGTACTTCACTCCGTTGATGGTGACAATTTCAACTGTTTTAGATTGCTTTGGATCAAATTGGATAACTTTAGGCGCAATGGGTGTATCTGCACCATTTGAGGTTATCTTCCCCTGACAAAGAACAAGCCTTTCTTGACCTGCCGATGTAACCGGATTACCTGAGTTTGGGTTTGAATTATTACAGGCGATAAAACTTAAAGTCAAAACTGCTACACTAAAATATCTAATGATCATAATCTCTCCAAAAAAATCATGAGAAAAACCATTACAACTTGATTTCTCAATGTCCTATAAAAAATGAAATGATGTAACTATTGTAGGCTTAGTTTCCCAGAGGGATACAGCTCACGGCGGTTTGGTCTTGAGTCTGAGGATTCATTTCAAGAAACATGACCATGTCGCTGGCGCTTCCCTTGGCACTACGGGCGAGAGTGGGAGAAACATATCCTACGGAGAGAAGAGGCTTTCCATCGTGATTAGATACATCCCACCAAACTTGATAAGTCACATTATCTTTAACGAAGATGTCTATTGTTTCAGACTGTTTTGGATCAAAATTAAGAATTTGTTGGGGAACGGTAGTTTTTATACCATTTTTCTGGATCACGCCGGTACAAACAAAACTTTTGGCATAAGCTCCACTTGCAGCAGTCAAGATCAGGGTCATCATAGTAACACTAAAAAACTTTTTCATAAATCCTCCAAAAAATTTATCGTTGCTTCCTGTCAAACATGAGCTCCCTATTCGCAACGATCATGCCTAACTAAAAATTAGGCTTTAAAGTGTTGATTTAATAAGTTGTTTTTTAAAACTAAAAAACGAAATTTTCTCTTCTTGCTTACCTCATTCGGCAAAACTTGCGCATTTATTTAGAAAAAATTCACCTCTGGTAGAATCAAGCTATTCCTGTTTTTTTAGCCGAAACCGTCATAGGAAAAAACTGACTGTTCATCTGATAAACCATTTCAGCCGGTGACTGACGGGTCTTGTTGTCAGCCCATAATAATATTTGGTCATGAAAAGCTTTTATTTTTAGCTTCAATTCCGGCACCATTTCTTCGGTAATAGCGATAGATGACGCGAGAAACTCCCTTTTATTCACAGGGATCTGATCAATGGCGTTGGCACTATGGGCTAAAATCTTCTTATGAAAGTTTCTTAACGCTCCCGAAGGGATCTCATCTTGGGTCTTAATATGTGTTGTGGACTGTTCCCAGTGATTCCCCTGGTTTTTAATAAGGCCGACATTGAGAAGTTGCCTTAAGGCAGCCGATGCCTCTCTTGAGGAAATTTGTCCACCCATACGTTGACTGATCCAGTCACCAGTGGGTGTAAAATCCTTCAAGCAAAGTAGTTCCCTGATAGTGAAATAAAACCAATCGGAAAGAATCAAATGCTGTTCTTCAGAAATTTCCGTAATTCCTTCTCCAGCTCTTAGATCTTTTACGATTTTATGGTTACGGGCAAACTCCTCCGAAGTTTTGGCGTGAGTCAGTGCAACTAGAGAAACAAAATACCCGGCTGCCCGTGTATCAAACTTCATGGCCTGGCTGTAGCGTAGCGCCACATCGGTGCCAAGATTGATTTTTCCCGTCATAACAAGTTTGGAATGGTTTCCTGAAGAAAAGCCACAAAGGTTTGAAAATTCTTTGTGAGTAAAACGCTTATTCTTTTCTTTGGCCTCTTTGTAGTATGTCTCAACTATTTTTCTGTAGGAGGCAAAGAGATAAATGTTCATGGAGATCTTCTCACGCAGCCAAGTGAGATCAGAGCTTCTTCAGTTATTTTCTTTAGGTTCAGTTTATAGTCATCAATAATATTCTGACAAAGAGATTTACTTTCAGAAACTGCTGCTGACCACTGACCTAATGGCATGTGAGCTGCAACGATAAAGTTGAACGATGGTACTGAAAAACTGAGTATTGGGAATTGCCTGGTTAATTCTGCAATATGCTGTCTCTCTGCGAGATGAGCTTCCATTTCAGTTTTAAGGATTTCTTCATCAGTCATTTCCCTTGTTACGGGGCTTTGCAACATATGGGTCATTTCATGAACAAGATCCCCGCTCACCCGCCATTTTGGGATCCCAACAGGTAAAGTGATTTCTACCCTTGCTTTACCGGGCGCGTGGTAGTGAGGATGGCTAATATCAGTTTCGAGAATTGTCGGAACTAAATTGAACATAACTTTACTTTGCAATGTCGAATTATAAACCCAGTCATCAAGCTTAAACCCGAGTTGAGAGGCCAATTTTGTGCGTAATGCTATGGCTGTGGGCGTTTGCCAATGGTCATTCCAAATA
>JAHFAE010000122.1 GCA_023250675.1 Oligoflexia bacterium
GCGCAAGTTACAATTGGATTCCCATCTATGCCAAATTAAGTTTACTAGAAAAAAAGATTCTCTACTTTGATATGTCAGTTTCTCCTGGAATCGGTGCCACTTTTCTTCAATCTGACGTTTTTTCAACATCAGTGACACAGCCGGCGGCTGTGAATCAAACTCCTGTCACACTGTCGGTAGATGTGGCTCAGCAATTCTTCTTAAGTGAGCATTTTGCTCTAAGGCTTGATCTGAGAAATCATCTTTATCAAGAGACGGTTTACAAATCTAACTCGGGTGATGTGGCTCGTACGAAGACCACTTATTACGGGACTTTTTTACTTGGAGTCACCTTTTTTCAATAAGAGGGAATTATGAAAAAGAATATTTCAGTGCTTTTTCTAATTTTAATGTTTATCGAAGCTCCTCTTTGGGCTCGATTTACCGCCGCTGACGATGATCGGGAGTCAAGAGGGTGGTCATGGTCAGGCTTTGCCTTTCAAATGAAAACAACGATTGCTTCTTTTTTTGGTGAAAAAAGAAGTGGTGGCATTGCCTTGTTCAAAAATCAAGAAGGCCACGAAACCTCCGGAGAAGCTGAAGGCGCCGGCACCAATAGCGTAACTCCACAATCAATGGGCTCCTCAAATTTGGTGACCTCTGAAAAGCGCCCTTCTCATACGCCATCTTTTAATATGTCAAATGCTACACCTAAAATAAGATCACTTGACTTGGTAAGAATTGCAAAAAGAGGTCAGCCTTTTAAGGACAAGAATTTAAAGTTGGGCAATGAAAATGTACCTGTCTTTGATTTTAAGCGATTAAAAACTGTCTCTAAGCACGTCCCTCTTCTCAATATAGGAGTAGAGCCAACAATTGACGGTCAAGAATTTGCACTAGTTGATGTTGGTGCTTATTCTACAGCTACGATTACAAAATTAGAAACCAGGCCAGAACCTCCAATCGTTTCTGTGGCTGAATTTAATGAAATGCTTGGGCCAAAAGTTTTGCCAGCAAAAGATATGGAGAAAATAGAAATTCCTATTTTGTATCCAGAAAACAAAGTGACAGCTGAAAAAGTAATGCAAATAAATTACACAGCAAAAACAGAAGTGGCTGTCACTGTTGAACCCGTTGTGCATATGGATGTGGAAGATCTCAAGCTTCTCCGAGGACTTATTTTGGTTGGCAAACGAGATCAGTGTCACCAGGCAGCTGGCATATTTTCAGATTTGTCAGATTCAAAAAAAGAAGGCTTGAGTATTCAAAGTCATTACCAGTTGGGTTTATGCCTACATGATATGAATTTACCCTCAGAAGCGATTTATCATTTAAGTAAAGTTTTAAAATCTAATTTAAAAGAATATCATTCTGAGAGTATAAAAGCTCTTTTTGAAGAAGTGCAGCCTCGCCATGAGTCTCTGCTCATTGAGTTAATAAGTTCTATTGATATTAAAGAAATTCCTGAAGATGTTCGATCAACAGTTACTTATTATCGGGCTAAATATTTTATTCGAAAAGGGGATGGAAAAAAGGCCCTAGATTTAGCAGAAAAAATTCCCATGACCAGCACCCATTACCAAAAGTCTCAGTATTTAGCTTCAGTTGCAGAATATATTTTAGGTCGCCAAGACGCAGCGATTGCAAGGCAAAAGCAACTTATAACGGAGCTTATGAAAAAAGGTGGCGATAAAGAATTATTAGCTCTTGTTCAGTTGAATTTAGGTCGTGTGGCCTTTCAAAAATCTAAGTATAAGGAATCCCTTGAGGCGTTTCAAAAAGTTCCCAGAGAACATCCTCTATGGATGCAGGCCCTGACTGAGCTTGCTTGGGTTCAGCTTCAGTCAAAAGACATGGCGGGGGCCATTGGGAATATGCATTCAATTCAATCCCCCTATTTTGAAACGGTCTATAAGCCTGAGAGTTATATTGCTCGAGCTATCGGGTATTTGAGTATTTGTCAATATGCCGATGCATATAAGTCGCTAGGGTATTTTGAACATAAATACACTCCTTGGTTGACCCAGATGAATGCATATAATGAATCGCACACACCTTCTCAGAGCTATCAGTCCGTCGTTAAATACTTAGACAAAAAGGCAAGAGTCGATGCCGATGGGTTGCCTTTTCAGGTTTTGCTGGATGCAGCTCGGCAAAAAGATTTTCTTAACGCTCAAGAAAACATCAATCAACTTATTGATGAAAATGGTGGGTACGAATTTGTTAAAGGCCTAATAGAAAAAGATCGAAAGGCGCTTATAGCAAGACGATCTGCTACGATTGCAAGAATAATTCAGCTTAGACAAAAAATTAGTAAAGCTCGAAGTACACCTGGAGCCATGAAAGATTTTAATGCCTGGCGATTTGAGTTAGGCGCGCTTGAAGAATTTTTAGCCATGTTTGATTTCAAAAATGAAACCTTAAAAGAAAGTTTGGCTGGTTTTCAACGGCTCATACCTAAAGCTCAGGGGCGAATAGCTGGCCAAAAAGAAGAGTATCGCGCAGAGGCGGGTAAGGTCATTAAAAGTCATTTTGTTCGAATGGCAAAAAATCTCAAACGCAATCTAGATAATAATGAATTGCTTAAGTTTGAGATTTACGCCGGTAGTGGCGACAATCTTCGCTACCAAGTGGTTGGTGAAAAGCATGTGGGCGCTGTTAAAGGTTCAAGCTTTGATCGAAAACCCTCAGGCATGAATTGGGATTTTGAAGGCGAGTTTTGGGAAGACGAAATTGGTAATTACAGATCGTCTCTGAAGAATAATTGTCAAGAAACTGTCACTCAGGCCAAAAAGGAGTAGTTTATGAAATATACTATTATTCTCTTTTTAACTTTGTTTATTCTTTTTAGCTTTGCGGTGGCTCAAGCTGATAGCGATGTACAAAATCAGCTCAAGCAAATTTCTGTAAATGCTGAAAATAGCCAGAAAAATAAAGATAGCTACGAAAAAAATCAGAAAATTTCTGAAGAAAACGTAAAAGCTATTGAGACTAATTTAAAAGCGCTGGTCAATCAACGAAGTCAGATTACTGAAAACGCAAAAAAGGCAGATCAAAATGTTGCTACCATGTCTAAGCAAGAAGAACAGATTAAAGAATTAGTTAAAAAAGAAACAGCTACCATTGAGGCTGAACGAAGACAAATGGAGCAGCTTGATGCTAAAATTACCCTCTTAAACGCCAATATGCGCAAGCGCCAAGAAAATCTGGCCGATTACCAGACTAAACTTGATAATATGAATCGAGAAAAGCAAGAATGGGTCGGTCAAAAAAAATCTTCTGACGATGTAGTTAAAATCATCGATCAAAAAGAAAAGCAAGCCTCTGTAGAGCGAAACGATTGGAAGCGAAAATCTCAAACCTACGCCACAGAAGTCAGAAAATGGGGCGCTGAGGCTGATTCCAACAGGTCAATTCATAAAAAGTACGAGAAGTTGAATAACTAGGCCGTATAGAGATTGGCTTTGTAGTTGCACGGCTGCTGAGCTTACGAATTGTATTAAGTACCTTCTCTGATTCTTTATTAGACACAGCCGTTGTCTCCAAAACAAGATTAAGCCTTGGTTAATGCTTTGGCACGCCTCCTGCTTAACGGTAGTTCTACCGGAAGCTACTGGAGGAAAAATGATTTTCAGATCAATTGGTTTTTCTATTTTTATGATGGTTAAGATTTTGTCACCATCCTTGGCTCACGCAGGCGAAGGCGATTTATTGAGCGCTCTAAAAGCGAACTCAAAAAGTCCTGTTGCCCAGGTGCCGTGGATTACGACTGAAAAAGTTGAATTCAAGAGAGATCTTCCCCTTGTTGGCGGAGACCCCTTTGGCCCACAATATGTGCTTCTAAAAGATGGCAAAGTGACTGGAATGGATAAAATTACTAATTCTGACGTAAATGACTTTTTATGTTTATTTATGTTCGGAACTCTAAAATTTTATTCCTTTTTTGACGATTTAGAACCTTTACCCGTTTCAAAAGGTGAAACTTTTAAAGTGCTTGGAGTTTTTGAAGACAGCGCCAGCAAGGACAAACAGTCTTTGCGTATTCAAACAGTGGTGCTCGCCAATGACCAAAATAGGCAATATCTAATGCAATTAGGGTGCGAAGCCGTGAACACCGCAACTGGTAAGGAATCCCCCATAGAAAATCAAGTAGCCCAAAAACTGATCTCTGAGGCGTTATTTAAATAAGCTTTGCTAAAATACGCAACGCGCTGACAGTGTTAAAAAGAAGAAGTCAAAGGAGTCATAAGTTATCGTTCCGTAATTTTTCTCCGAAACAGTTGCGTAAGCAATGCCGGGGAGAAAATCAAATCCTGTTCCAACATTGAGTTCCCCTGAAAACTGTGCCGTCATTATCCCAATACCATTTGAATCTGTAGTAGTAGTACCTGTCGTACTAGTCGTTTTTTCTGGTTTGGAATAACCCAATTGAAGAGTTGGCCGCCAACTCACACTAGGAAATTCTACAAAAGCTAAAAGAGCCAACGCATTACCACCTGTGGTGGTTGTCTCAGAGTTGGGGTTTGAATTTTTAGTCTTTCTTTCACCCGGTAAGGAATAGTTGGCTCCCCCTCCTACAAATATTCCTGAACCCATACTAAAGTGAACGCCTAAATAGGGAGTAGTAGATTGGCCTCCAGAAAAATTATTATACTTTTCAGCGGCGATGTCTCGGGTTTTATCTGCTGGGCTTATTGAAAAGGTGACGCCGTAGTAAAATGCATTACCTGCGCCAAAGGCTCCACGGCCATTGAAAAATAAGCTAATATTATTCATTCCTTCGTACTTTGTCGTCGATTCTGTGGTGGTACCCAAAAAATTAAGTTTACTATTTGAGCTGCTTGTTCCCCATCCGGTACCTAAACCCACATCAAAAAGATCAGTTAATCCCCGATGATAATTAATACCCAAGGTAGTACCATTGCTCGTAAAGTCGCCTGACAAGGGGGCTCCAACAAAAGATCCCGAATATTTTGCTTTGATCAAAGATTGAGTAATTCCGCCAACAATTCCATTTTTCCCTGCACCTGGTTGCCAAAAAATATTTGAATAAGTGGCCGAAGCAGCCTGAGTTTGAAATGGCACCAATGTGACTACCAATAGAATTTGTAATAAAATCATCAGATATATTAGATACATGCGAGATGCTTTCACTTATACCCCCTATTTTGTACTACCGTTATTTTCAATCAGCAGAATAGAAGTGTCTTTCAGCAATTACAAATCAAATCCAATTTCTGGCACTAAAAATGCTTTAGACCTCTGAGGTATGATTCAAAAAGCCGTAGCTAATAGAATTCTAAATAGAGGCCCGTTCCGATTTTTAATTTTTACATGTGTGGCTATTATTTTAACACTTGCCGCATCTTCAAGGGCCGTTGATAGGTTTGAAGCAGATCGCCAAGCTAAGGCTAAATTTCTACAGACCAATTTTTTCGCTGATGGCAGAGGTATACATGATTCTCCCGGTCAATTTTATCGGGCTAAAACAATGTTTGGAATCATGATTTGGAATTCTTTACAAGACACTCTTACACCATGGGCACAAATCATAAATAAACCTGCCATGAAAATGATGAGCCGAACCTCGGGCTTAAATGTAATTAACAATCGGTTTGTAGGTTTGTTTGAAGAAAAGTATTCCAATATTCCTACCGGCGTATTGGGATGTGTTGCTTGTCATTCAGGAAAAGCAGCAGGAATTTTCATTCCTGGTCTTGGAAATAAGGGAATAGACAACGCTGCAGCTCAAGGTTGGTCGGCCTCAATCATTGGGAATATTGAAATGACGGTCTCAGCATTTTCTAGAAGAGGGTATGACCCAATCGTGAGTCAAATGCTCACTGAGAGTGCTCAACGCATGCTTAGAATACAATCGGATCTTTCATTTGTCTCTCCAACACAAGGCCTCATCGAAGACAATGTGGTTTACCGCACATTTTTTGAATCATTTGGTCGCTATTACCCCTCGGGTGAGAAGTCTTATTTAAATAAAATTCCTCACCTCTGGGGCATTGGAGAAAAACGAAAGATTGGAAAATTCTGGGATGGCGCTGGCGACGGCAAAGCACCCGGCTGGACGGTTGCTGTTGAAATCATGAACGGGCAAACAGCTGAGACTATTAGAAAACCAGAATATCTGAAAAAAATAAAAGAGACTGAGGACTTAATGGCGGATTTTCTTCCACCGTCTTATCCGTTTCATATTGATCGACCAGCGGCTAATAGAGGAAAAACCATTTTCAATTCACTTTGTATTAAGTGTCACGGGAGCTATGAGAAAGATACCAATGGATTGCCCATCTACCAAGCTCCCAAACTAATTCGCGTTTCTATAGTTGGAACTGACCCTAGTAGATCAGAATTTTTTCGCGATCCAGAATTTTGGAAGGCTGCCGAATCAAGTTCGTTTAAAGGTCTCATTTCAATGAGTCCAAATTATGACATAAAACAAGCTAGATACTTTGCACCAAGGCTGGAGGGGATTTGGTCTCGATTTCCCTATTTGCACAACGGCTCGGTTCTCTCACTTTGGGCGTTATTAAATCCTGAGCAGCGTTCAAAAGTGTTTTCTGTAAGAGATGCTGGAGAGGAATTCAGGTTTGACAAAGATAGGGTGGGATTAACGTCTCCTTCGTCACTACTTGAGATTTCTGTTTTGCAATTACGTGCAGAACAGAAGGCTAAAGATGTCTATTATACTCTAAGGCCGGGCCATTCAAATCAAGGTCATCCATTTGGAGCTAACTTCACAGCTCCTCAAAAAATGGATTTAATTGAATATCTAAAATCACTTTAGTTTCTTTTATTCATTTACGAATAACTATGACCAGTAACTATCTTTGAATTGCCGGGGGCTTTGATTTTTGAGCTTCAGCCTGAGTCTCTACTATTGATTTTCTAAAAGCAGCCAGTTTTTCGGGATCCTTGCAAACTGAAATGAGAAACTGGGCCACGCTGGCTATCTGTGGAAGTCGTTGGGCATCGGCCGAATTAACTCCGGGGCCTGCGGTCGCTTGAAGTTCGTCATTCTTCGTAGACAAGTAAAATCGATTTCTCTCTTGATCTTCCTTTTTATTAATCATGTTTACAGGCACAGAGTTATTAAAATGAATGACCGTAGAGGATTTCTTTCCATCAGACCCCGTGTAATTTACTTGTAAACTCCTATCAGGGTTATCAGATGGACATGAAATTGAACTCATTTCTGGAGTGCCTTCACCCATTGCCGTCTTGCCCATCCCTAAAACAATTGCTGCCACAATCGCTGCAAGTCCGAGCGAGAGG